>JAXGTK010000020.1:0-23427 GCA_040774965.1 Propionicimonas sp.
ATCTCGCTCATCAACGGTCCTTTCGGATGATGTCCAGGGCCTCGTCGCGCAGCGTCGCGACGGTACCCGCGTCCCTGGCCTCGACGTTCAGCCGCAGCAACGGCTCGGTGTTCGACTCACGGACGCTCACCCACCAGTCAACGCCGCGGATCAAGAGCCCGTCCACCCAGGAGACCTCACCGCGCCCGCCGAGCGCCTCCGCCACCTCGGCCATCGCGGCCTTCGCATCGGCGACGACCGAGTTGATCTCGCCGGACGCCTCGTAGCGCGGCAGCCCCGCGACGAGTTCCGACATCGGCAGGCCCGTGCGCCCGAGCAGCGCGAGCACGTGCAGGCCCGCGAGCATGCCGGTGTCGGCACCCCAGAAGTCGCGGAAGTAGTAGTGCGCGGAGTGCTCGCCGCCGAAGATCGCGTTGTGCTCCGCCATCACGGCCTTCATCTTCGTGTGGCCGACCACGCTGGTCGCGAGCTTCCCGCCCGCGGCGGCCACCACCTCGCCGACCGCGCGCGAGGTGATCGTGTTCACGACGATGGTGGCACCCGGTTCACGGGCGAGCTCGTTGCGCGCGATCAGGGCGGTCACGACCGAGGGGCTGACCACCTCGCCGCGCTCGTCGATGATGAAGCACCGGTCGGCGTCCCCGTCGAAGACCAGGCCGAGGTCGGCGCCGTGCTCGCGGACGGCCCGCTGCGCGTCGACCAGGTTCTCGGGCTCGAGCGGGTTCGGCTGGTGGTTCGGGAAGCTGCCGTCCAGGTCCATGAACAGCCCGACCACCTCGACGTCCAGCGGGCCGAGCACGGCCGGGGTGGTGTAGCCGCCCATGCCGTTGCCGGCGTCCACGACCACCCTCAGGCGTCGCATGCCGGAGAGGTCGACCAGCGAGTGCAGGTGCGCGGCGTAGGCGTCGAGCAATTCCTCGGTGCGGTACTCCCCCCGCACAGGTCCCGGCGGTAGTTCAACGTAGGACAGATCGCGTATCCTCGCCATCAGCTCGGACGTGATCGGGGCAGCGTCCGGCAGGCAGAACTTCACGCCGTTGTAGCTCGCGGGGTTGTGGGACGCGGTGAACTGCACCCCGGGCAGGTGGGTGTGGCCGGACGCGAACCAGACACCGTCCGTGCTGGCCAGGCCGATGTCGACCACGCCCGCGCCCTGGCTCATCGCACCGTCCGCGAAGGCGAGGCTGAGCTCGCGTCCACCGGCCCTCATGTCCCTGCCCATCACGAACTCGGCTCCGGCCAGGTCGAACGCCACCGCGAAGGCCGCACCGATGGCCCGGGCGCCCTCGAGGTCCCACTCGGGGTGGTCACCGCCGACCTGACCACGGATGTCGTTGGCCTTGAACACCTGGGGTTCGATCACAGCGGGAGCCTATCGCCAGCGTGTGGGGTTCAGGCGTCCTGCGGATCCGCGAGTACGGCCAGGTGGCCCTTGCGCCGGGTCACGGCCGGAGGCTGCACGGGCTCGGGTGCCCCGTCCCCGAGGCCCACCCGGCGCACGGCGTCCGCGAGGGCCATCAGGTCGTCGGTGGACGCCCGTGGGCTGTTCAGGTCGCCCGGGAGCCGGATCACCTCCCAGCCCCGCGGCACGCTGAGCCTCTCGGAGTGGTCGCGGCACAGGTCGTAACTGCCCGGGTCGGCGCGCAGCGCCAGCGGACCGAGCACGGCGGTCGAATCGGCGTAGACGAACGTCAGCGTGGCCACAGCGGGGTTCGCGCACGCGGTTCGCGAGCAGCGCCGGTTGATCACGGCGCCACGTTACCGTCGCCACCCCCGTCGGCCCGGGAGCCCGCGACGGTGTGGCGCACCCCGGTGCGGGGTCGGGAAGTAGGGTGAGCGCATGAGGCGACGGGAGCGGCACGGACGCGGGTTGCGCGGACCGATGGCCGCACCGAACCCGCTCACCGGGGCCCCGGTCCCGCTGCGGCAGCGGCCGCGTCCGGCGGACTTCTTCACCGACTGCCTGCGGGCCTCGATCTCCCGGACGGCGAAGGCCTGTCCGCGCGCACTCGTGGGCATCGACGTCGGCTTCGAGGAGGTGCCCGGCAACCTGGAGACGTGGCGGAGCTCCCGGGTGCCGCTGGCGGCGGCCGTGCCCCCGCACTCCGGGCACAACGGCCAGGTGGTGCTGTTCCGGCGTCCGCTCGAGCACCGTGCCAGTTCACGGGCGGACCTGCGCCGCCTCGTGCACCGTGCGCTGGTGGAACAACTCTCCGCCCTCACCGGGATCGGGCTCGACGAACTCGACCCGAACGGCGAGACCGACGACGACTGGGACTGACCGAACGCCGCCGCGGACCCGGTTGGGGACGGTTCCGGACTCGGTCCGCCCCGGTCGTGGACGCAGCGAACGCGGACCGTAACAGGAACCGTCCCCGATTCGGTCCACCCCGGTCGTGGACGCAGCAAACGCGGACCGTAACAGGAACCGTCCCCGATTCGGTCCAGGGCTCAGCTGCCGACGTGCGGGTCGAAGACCACCGGAGCCTCACCGCTGTGGGAGTCGTCGGCGGCCAGGTCGAGCACCGTGAGCGCGCGCACCTTGCCCAGCTGGGCGGTGGCGACCAGCGCGCCGCGCAGGTCGGTGGCGGAGGTCTGTACCCGGACCAGGTTGGTGTCCCCGCGGGCCAGCGAGATCTCGACGGTCTGGCCCGCGGGCACCGTCACGTCCTTGGGCTGGCCCGGGTCGGTACCGCTGCCCGCGGTGAGCGTGACCGTCGCGTCGGCCTCGCCTGGGTTGGTCAGTTGCAGGACGGTCGCAGCGTCCTTGCCGAGCGCGAGCGGCCACAGCGAGTCCGAGGGCAGCGGCTTCGTGGCGGCCGTGTAGGCCGGATCGTGGCGCGCGTCGTTCCCGCCGGCGTCCAGCCACATGCCGGCCGTGACCGGCTGGGAGGAGTCCAGCGTGATCGCGCCGGGCTGCCCGTCGAGACCGAGCGCCAGGTCGATCGACCGCGTCGACTGCGGCGGCACCTCCAGCTGCTCCGCCCCCGCCAGCTGCCCGCGTCCCGACGTGGTCAGGCTGCCGATCTTCACCGTCGCGGTCAGGTCACCGGGGTTCGTCACCACGAGCTCCCGCTGGCCGCTGCCCGACGGCAGCCCCGGCACCACGAGCTGGGTGGCGGGCGCGGTCGCCTCCGGCAGCCAGTCCGCGCCGAGCGGCACGTCGAGCATCCAGGTGCGCTGCCGGACGAACGCGGCCACCCGGCCGTCCCCGCTGCTCACCTCGACGGTCACGGCTCCGGTGCTGCGGTCCAGCGTGCCCAGCGAGATCGTCTTGACGGAGTTGCCCTCCACCTCGATCCCGCGCGGAGCCGTGATCCGGCCGTCCTCGCCGTACACGGTGAGGTCGACCGAGGCACTGGTCTCGTCGAGGTTGGCGACGACCACCTCGGACTGCGCGGTGTCGCGGACGTCCGCACCGGCGAACCAGTGGTCGGTGCTCGGCGACGCGCAGGCGACGGCCGACAGCCCGCGGTCGGAGCCGACCTCGGCCGAGACCGACGTGGAACCGCCGAACGGGTCGGGCACGAGCGCCGACAACCGCAACGGCGTGCTCGGGTGGTCGACGACGTGGAAGCTGCCGGCGTCGCTCGTCGCAGCCGGATCGGTGACCTTCGAGAAGCGCAGGCTGGGGCCGGCGGCCGCGGCGGCGACGCGGACGGTCGCGGTCGCCGACTCGAAGCCCTGGCAGACCACCGACGCCCTGGTCTCGGTCGCGGCGAACGGGGTCTGGGGCACGGCCTGCGCGCCGACGAGCGAGGCGGCCACCGTCGCGGCGGCCACGACACCGACCACCGAGCCCGGCCAGATCCAGCGGTTCATGCGGCACCTCCCGCGATCCGGCGCGGCCCGGACGGCTCATGGCGACGCCGCACGGACGGGGCGGCCAGGATCGCCAGCAGCACGAGGCCACCGAGCTGCACCCACGCCCACCACAACGAGCCGGCGTCGAGGCGGACGGCGAGCGCGCCGGTCCGCGACCCGACGGCGAACTGCGTGCCGGGTGCGCCGCCCTCGGCGACGTCCAGTCGGGTGCCCCGCACCGTGACGACCCAGCGCGGGTCGGCCGGTTCGGCGAGCCTCAGCACCCGGGAGTCCTCGCCGGTCCCGACATCGAGCCCGGCTCCGGTGGGGACCCGGTCCTCCCCGGTGGCGAGCACCGCGATCGCCGAGTCGGGGACGGGCCAGACGAACTGCGCGTCGTCGCCGGTGCCGACCCCCAGCCCGGGCACGTTGCTGATCGCCAGCCGCTGCTCCGCGTTGCCGCCGGCCAGCGTCACGTTCGACACGCCGAGGGTGACCAGGTCGGGCAGGATCTGGTCGTCCGCGCTGTCGCCCACCAGCCTGGCCGCAACGGACGCCGCAAGCTGCTTGGCCGCCGAGTCACCGCCGAACGCGGTCCCGCGCTCGGCGTCCCCGAGGCGGGCGAAGTCGCCCTCCAGCAGCGCCCAGCGCACCTGGTCGCCGGTCGCGTCGAGGGCGAGCGTGCGTCCGGGCGTCTCGGAGAGCTGGTCGTTCCGGACGAACGCGGGCACGGCGCCGACCGGGCCGCGGGTCACGCCGATCTGCCCGGCGACCACCCACCAGCCCGCCCCGACCAGCATCGCGGCCACGCAGACCACCGCGAGGCCCAGGTTGGCGAGGTGGCGCAGGCCGAGGTCGCGTCCCTGCAGCTCGGTGGCGATGCCGTCGAGTCCGGCGGACGCGGCCAGCACGAGCGCGGCGACGAGCAGCAACTGCCACTCCAGCGCCTGCGGGCGGACCCAGGTGACGGGTGGCACCTCCACCACGAAGCTGGTCAGCAGGATCGCGACGACCGCGGCGAGGCCCGCCCCGGCGAGCGCCCGGCCCGCGGTGCCCGGACGCCGCACCGCGCCCACGACGGCGGCGAACCAGAGCACGGCGAAGAAGCCGACCGAGATCCACACCGGCGGTCCCTGCGGCAGCGTGTGCCCGACGAGGACCGTCCACGGCTCGGGAGTCGTGGTGGGTGCGAGCTGCGGTTCGATGCCGGTGAGCAGCCGTCCGGGATAGCGCAGCACGGTCTCGCCCCAGGGACCGACGAGCAGCAGCAGCGGCGCGCCCAGCACGAGTCCCCACTGGGCCCAGGCCCGGGCCCGCCGCGCGAGGAGGGCGGTGAGCACGGCCGCGACGAGCGCGAGCGCCCAGAACAGCGGCACGAGCGCGCAGGCCAGCAGCAGCCAGAACGCCACCGCGCCGGCGCGACGCCAGCTCCAGTCGCGCCCGGCGAGCCAGCGGACGACGCTGTAGCCGAGGATCGGCAGCAGGATCGCGGTGGCGGCCAGGCCGAAGGTGCCCGCGTCCAGTCCCCCGATCAGGGCCGGCGCGAGCGCGTAGCCGAGGGCTCCGAGCCCGGCCAGGCGACGATCCGCGACCAGGGCGCGCAACAGCCGGAACGCGACCAGCCACGCCAGCGGTACCGCCAGCACGAGCGTCCCGGTGACGAGCCACTCGGGACGGCCGATGGTCAGCAGCGAGAAGATCCCGGCCAGGCCCGCCCAGGGTGCGCCGGCCACGCCCGCGGTGCCCGGCACGGGCGAGAGGTAGGACGCCATCAGCGCGCTCCAGTCCTCCGGTGCGGGGAGCAACTGGCTGCCGGTCAGCGAGCCGGTCCCGAACGCGGTACGGGCGGCCACCAGCGCGGCCGTCCCGAGCACGACCAGGCCGGTCGCGGCCAGTGGAAGCCGGTAGCGGGTGGTACCCGCGTCGGCGAAGTCGTCGCCGGTCATCTCGTCGAGGCTGACGCCGGTGCCGCGTCCGGTGAAGGTCTGCACCCAGTCGATCAGGCGGGCGGCGATCTGCTCGGCCCAGCGGCGCACGCCGGCCCACCGGCTCGGTCGCAGCGCGCGGGTCGCCTGCCGCGCTGCCGGGGTGATCGGCAGCGACGCGAGGCGCTGCGTGACCGAGTGCCTCAGCCGGCGTCCGGTCAGCCATCGCCACAGCCCGCGCACCTCCTCGCCGGCGCGCTGCGGGTCCTTGCCGAGCAGGTAGCCGACGGCGGCGAGCAGGCAGGTCGCGACCAGGCGCAGCGAGGTCAGCCACCGCCGCGCGGCGCGGGTGTTGCCGCTGACCAGTGCCATGCCCGCGGCGAGGTCCTCCGCCGGATCGCCGTAGGGAGAGTGGTCGACCACCTGGGCCGCGGGATCGGCGAGCACCCGGTAGCCCGACAGGTTGGCCCGCCAGCCGAAGTCGAGGCCCTGGTGGCTGCGGGGCAGTTCAGGGTTGAGGCCGTCGAGGAAACGCCAGGCGTCGCCGCGCACGAGCATGCCCGCCATCGGGACGCCGAGCGCGGTGGTCACCTCCAGCTGGCCCTGGTAGAGCTCGCCGGGATCGGTCAGGGGGCGCAGCCGGCCGCTCCGGCTGATGGTCTGCGCCCAGTCGCTGACCAGCGTGCCCGCACCGCGGCGGCGGGGCTCGACGAGCAGCGCACCGACGACTGCCGCGTCCGGGTCGTGGCGAACCCGGTCGAGCAGTGCGGTGAGCGTGCCCGGGGTGGGTTCGGCGTCGTCGGGCACGATCCAGAACCAGTCGCCCTCGGCATCGCCGGGCAGTTCGTCGACGATCTCCTCGACGACGGCGTCGCCGTCCTCCACCGCCTCGCGGGTGCGTGCGTCCGGTTCCTCGCCGGGTTCGGGCAGCACTGCGGCGATGACGTGGAACGCGCTGTAGTCGGGCGGGGCCTCGTGGTCGACGGCGTACAGCCAGGCCCAGGGGTCCTCGCTGGACTCGTCGTTGACCTCGCTCAACGCCACACCTCTCGAGCCGACTACCGGGACCGAGGACAAAGCCTACCGCCGGGCCGGAACCCCGCGTGGGTCCGGCCGGTTGCGAGGCGCCGCGGGCGCGCCAGCAGCCGGGAGGTGCAGGGCCAGGATCAGATCGCCTGCTTCTTCAGGCGCCGGCGCTCGCGTTCGCTGAGGCCGCCCCAGATGCCGAAGCGTTCGTCGTTGCCGAGGGCGTACTCGAGGCACTCGGCGCGGACGTCGCAGGAGAGGCAGACCTTCTTCGCCTCCCGCGTGGAACCGCCCTTCTCGGGGAAGAATGCCTCCGGATCGGTCTGGGCGCAGAGAGCGCGGTCCTGCCAGCCCAGGACGCCCTCGGCGTCCGGCTCCGTGATCAGGAACAGTTCCTGCATCTGACTTTCCCCTCGACCCAGCCCGCGTTCGGGGTTACGCGAACTACTTGTGGAGAATTACACGCCTGTCATTCGCGATAAGTCAACCCCGGTGGGCTACCATTCGCGCCCACGGACGCGGTGTCCCCCGAAAGGGTGACGTGGTAGTTATTCGGACACCGACGAGGCTCCGGGCTCGTCACGGAAGATGGCCGGGCGACCGGCGTCCGGCATCCGGGCGGCTCCCGGCGCGCCCGCCGCGGCGTCGTCTGCGGTCTGCCACACGGCTCCGGCCGCCTCGTCCCGCTGCCACGTCGTGCGGGTCTCGGGGACGGACGGTTCGGCTCCCCCGGCGTCGTCGACCCCGGCCTCGATGGCCGGCTCGGCCTGCGCGGTGTCGATCCGTCCGGCCGCGACCCCGCGGAGCAGCACCCACAGCGCGCCGGCGCCGATGGCCTTCAGCAGGAGGTCGATCAGGCTGCCGATGATCTCCACCACCCGGCCGAACGGGTCGTCCGCCGCGATCGCGCCGAGCACATAGCTGATCAGTGTGAGCACCACGCCGAGGGTGAGCACCACCGCGGCGACCAGGGTGACCGGGCGCGCGTGCCGGGTGGCCGGGGCGATGAAGAAGCAGGTACTGACCAGCGCGACCACCCCGATCACCAGCGACAGGTTCATCAGCGAGCCGCCGATCGCCTCGAAGGCGTCGAAGAGCGGCACCTCCTGCTGCACCTGCTGGACCAGCTGGATGATGCCGAGGACGAGGTTGGCTGCGACGAGCACGATCACGGCCCACGTCAGGGGCTCGCGGATACGCTTCAGGTTCTCGATCATCTGGGGGGTTCCTCCGGCTTCTGCCGCACAGCCTAGCCAGCAGCTGTGCGCCCGCCGGGTTGTCGGAGGTCGGGACGCTCGCGTCAGGCGAACTGCGGCCCGGCCTGCTCGGTGACGAGGGCGACGAGTTCCTTGATCCGCTGGGCATCCCCGGCACGGGCCACGAGGGTCGCCTGCGGCGTCCGCACGACCACCAGGCCGTCGACGCCGAGCAGCCCGATCACCGCATCCGGGTCGGAGTTCACCACGACGTTGTCGCCCGCGTCGAGCACGACGACGTTCAGCCCGGAGACGGCGTTGCCCGCATCGTCCGCGTCGAGGATCTCGGCGAGGCTGGCGTAGCCGCCGACGTCGCGCCACTGCACCGGCAGGGCCACCGCCGCGACGTGCGCGCTGCCCTTGCCGTGGGAGACCGGCTCCATCACGCCGTAGTCCACCGACGTCTTCTCCAGGCCGGGGAAGATGGTCGCGAGCCGCTCGGGGTGCCCGGCGAGTTCGGTGATCGAGTCGTACGTCACAGGGTGCAGCAGCCTCAGCTGCTCCAGCAGCGTCGCCGCCCGCCAGACGAACATGCCCGAGTTCCACCAGTACTCGCCGGAGGCGAGGTAGGCCTCCGCGACCTCCAGCGCCGGCTTCTCCGCGAACTGGCGCACCTCGTGGGCGCCCTCGAACCCGGCCAGCGCAGCCCCGCGGTGCAGGTAGCCGTAGCCGGTGTGCGGGCTGGTCGGCACCACGCCGAGGGTGACCAGCACGTCGGGGTCGGCCTCGGCGACGGCGAAGGCGGTGTCGAGGCAGCGGGTGAACACGTCCACCGGCTCGATCACATGGTCGGCCGAGACCTGTGCGATCACGGCGTCCGGGTCGAGCCGGTGCAGCACGGCGGCGGGCCAGGCGACCGCGTTCAGGGAGTCGCGTCCGACGGGTTCGCCGAGGATGTTCGCCGCGGGAAGTTCGGCGAGCTGTTCGGCCACGACGTCGGCGTACGCCGCCCCGGTGACCACCCAGACCCGCTCGGCCGGCACCGAGGCCAGCGCCCGCTCGAACGCGAGCCGGAGGAGGCTCTTGCCGTCCACCAGCGGGAGGAGCTGCTTGGGTGTGCCCTGCCGCGACAGGGGCCACAACCGCGTGCCGGACCCACCGGCCATGATCACCACGTACCGCACGGGGCGAGCCTATCGAGCCACCTCGCGGCACGCCTACGATGGCCCGGTGCCCGAGAACCCGATCGTGCGAGCCCTCGCGCAGGCCGCCCGCACCCGCGGTGGCGAGCCGCTGCTGACCTGGTACCGGCCCGAGACCGGCGGACGCACCGAGCTGAGCGTGCGCACCGTCGCCAACTGGGTGGACAAGACCGCCAACCTGCTCGAGGACCTGGACGTGACCGGTACGGTCGCCGGCCCGGTCAGCGTCGCGCACCCGGGCCACTGGATGAGCCTGCTGTGGCCGCTCGCGGCGTGGCAGCACGGCTGCGGCTACCGCGCCGGCGGACCGGAGGCGGGCTGCGAGCTCCTCGTGGTCGGGCCGGAGGATCCACGCCCGGGCCCTGGCGTGACCACGATCGCCTGCTCGCTGCACCCGCTCGGGCTCGGCCTGCGAGACCTGCCGGACGGGGTGCTCGACTTCAGCGGCGAGGCTCTCGCCCAGCCGGACGCGCACGCCGCGGAACCGGTCGAGGCGTCCGCGCCGGCGTGGGCGGACGCCGGGCGGGTGCTCGACCACGCCGCCACCGGACTCGTCGAGCCACAGGCCGGCCGGGTCCTGGTGCGTCCGACCACGGCGTGGGCGACGCTGGCGCAGGCCCTGCTGGGTCCGGTGCTCGGCGGCGGGAGCGCCGTCGTGGTGGAGGGCCCGGTGGAGGCCGACGCGCTGGCCCGCCTCGCCGCTGCCGAACGGGTCACCACCCCGGTGGCATGATGGCGGGCGCCACGCCACTCCCCTGCCCGGACGGAGCCCGATGATCTCGCGCCGCTCGCTGTTCACCACCACCGGCGTCCTCGCCGGCGGCCTCGCCGCCGCGTCGCTCGTCGGGTGCTCGAGCGAGGCGGACATCCCGCGTCCGACGGTCTCGCCGACCGGTGCGATCACGGACCAGCTCGACCAGGTGATGAAGACCATCGCGAACGGCTCGGCGCAATTCGGCGTCCACATCGAGGACGTCCGCAGTGGCGGCACCTACAGCTACAACGTCGACTACACCAGCCAGAGCGCGTCCATGGCGAAGCCGATGATCGTGGCGATGGCGGAGCGCAAGGCCGCGTCGGACGGCGAGGCGCTGAGCGCCGAGAACACCGACAACGCCACGAAGGCGATCACCCACTCCGACAACGACGCGGCGACCGCGCTGTGGCAGTACGCCGGCTACCAAGGCTACCAGACCCTGGCCGACGAGCTCGGCATGGAGCACACCCACCTCGACCCGGACAAGGCCGACCAGTGGAGCTGGACGTGGACGACGCCGTCGGACCAGGTGCTGCTGGTGAAGACGCTGGCCACCGGGGACACCACGGCGCTCACCGGGGACGACTGCTCGTTCATCTGGGACCTGATGGGCCAGGTCGAGGACGACCAGACCTGGGGCGTCGGCCAGCCGAAGTCGAGCACGGTGCAGGTGCACCTGAAGAACGGCTGGGTGCAGTTCAAGTCCACCGACGGGCTGTGGGCGGTGAACTCGATGGGCGCCGTGTCCGGCGACGGCCGCGACTACCGCCTGTGCGTGATGACCCGCCAGCCCGACTTCCCCACCGGCCGCGCCGTCGCCGACGAGGTCGGCAAGTGGGTCTTCGAGATCCTCGGCTCAGGGACTCTCTGACACCTCCCGGCCGGGAACGGCGCCGTCCGGTGGCCTCGGGTGATCCGGCGAAGGGTCCCGGCGCGGGGCCGGTGCAGGCCCACGGCACACTGCAGGCAAGTAGTGCCGCAACGGCCCGCTTCCACCCCGAACGAGCGGCCGTCGGCGAAGCAGATCCCGCGCCGGTTGTGCCCGCGCGGGCGGTCCTCGACGTCCGGGGGCATCCGGTGAGGGTGAGTGGCCCAGCCCCCAACGTCACGGACGCCCGGTCGGCTCGGGGGCCGTTCGTCAGGGGTCCAGACCCCGTGGGCGACCGAACTCGTTCGCCCTGCGGGCTCCTCATCCTGCCGTTCACCCTTCCTGAGGCCTGCCTTTCCCTGAACGAACACATCGCCCGGGCCTGAGCCGAGTACTGCTACCGATACCTGCACCCGCCAAACCTCGAAGGTTGCCGATCCCCCCCGACATAGCGACATGCCCGTGATCGTCTCTGGGCCCGCCGGCCAGCAGGATCACCCGAAGCCGAAAGTCACCGGACACACTCACTCGCCGCGAAGTCCGTGGGTCGTTCAGGAGTTGCCGGCGAGGGGCTGTCGAGGTCGTGGGCGAGGACGATGGCTCGGGCGAGCAGTGAGCCGCGCCCGGTGGTCAGGTGACCGAGGGCTGTCGCGGGGATCGTGACGACGTTGTCGACCGAGATCACGCTGTCCGGTTCGAGCCGGTTCCCGGAGCACCGCTCGGTGGACGGCGTCCCCGTCACGACGTGCCGGGGCCGAACGTGCGGGGCTCCCCGGCTCCAGCCTCAGCCGCTGACGCTGCAGATGCCGTTCAGGTTATCGGTGTTGGTCTGGGAGTTGGTCTTCTTCGGCTTCGGGCTGGCCGAACCGGACGACGACGCGGACGCCGACGGCGAGTCCAGCGCCTGGGACGCGGCGATCTTGTCGGCCACCACGGTGCGGATCTTCGCGAAGTCCGGGTCCATCGGCACGATCAGGGGCGGGGTGAAGCTCACCGACGCCATCGGCAGCGACTTGCCCTTCGCGGCCAGGTCGAGCAGCGTGCCGAGGTCCGAGGACGGCACGTTCGTGGCCACGATCTCCTTGCCCGCCTCAGCGATCGCCTGGAACTTCGTCAGCACCGTGGCCGGGTTCAACTGGTGCAGCATCGCGTTCATCACGCACTTCTGCCGGATCATCCGCTCGTAGTCCGAGGAGTACTCCCGCGACCGGGCGAACCAGAGCGCCTTGAAGCCGTTCAGGTGCACGTTCTTGCCCGGCTCGATCCAGTCGTAGACACCCTTCGGTCCGTGCAGGCTGCCGATCGGCACCCGCTTGCCGATGTCGAGGTTGATCCCTCCGACCGCGTTGATCAGCTGCCGGAACCCCTTCAGGTCGATCATCGCCCAGTAGTTGATCTTCAGCCCGAGGATCTCCTCGATGACGCCCCTGGTCGCCTCGACGCCCGGGTACTTGACGCCGGGGAACAGCTTCTTGTTGTTCATCGCCAGCGTGTAGATGCCGTTCAGCAGGCAGGCGTCGGACAGGTCCTTCACGTGGCAGAAGTAGCCGTCCGGGTACTTGGCGTGCAACGGCGAGTCGGCCGGGAACGGGGCGTGCTGCAGGTTGCGCGGCAGGCTGAACAGCACCGTCCGTCCGGTCTCGACGTCGATGCTCGCCACGGTCATCGAGTCCGGGCGCAGCCCGACCCGGTCGGGCCCGGCGTCACCGCCGAGGAGCAGGACGTTGATCCGTCCTTCCTGCGCCTGGCTGTTGCCGCCGCCGCCGAAGATCGCGCTGCCGAACACGTCCGCCTGCGTCGCGAACGCCGACGACGCGCCCCAGGCGACGGTGCCGCTCGTGGCGGCCAGGACGAGCGCGAGGACGCCCGAGACCCACTTGCCGCTCCTCGACAGGTGTCGGGGGTTGGCGAGCCACCAGGCGTCGAGGAGCAGCAGGACCCAGCCCAGCGCGAGCGCCGGCACCAGCCAGCACAGCACGGTCGGCGTCACCGGGTTCGCGTACAGGCCGATCACGAAGGCCCGGGCCGGGGTGAGCAGCAGCAGCGCCACCACGACCAGCAGCACGATCAGGCCGGCCCAGATCCGGAACGCCACCCGGCCGAGCCGCTTCTGGCCGACGGCCAGCTGCGCGGAGCCCGGGACGAGCAGCGTCATCCCCATCAGCACGAGCGCGCGCCGCAACGCGATGCCCTGGCTGCGGCGCAGAGGGGACGGCAGTGCCGCACCTGCGGGCTGCGCTGTCGTGGCCAATGGGACTCCTGGCGGGGAAGGGGCTCGGGCTCTCGGCGCCTTCAAGTATTACCGCGGCACCCCAAAGGCCCCGGTTGCCGCGCCGTTCCGACGCCAGACGCGCTCAGTTCGCCCGGACGGCGGCACCCTTGGCGCGCGCCGCGTCGCGCAGCGACTCCTGGAACGCCACCATCTTCTCCGCCAGCTCCGGGTCGGACGCGGCGAGGATGCGGACGGCCAGCAGCCCCGCGTTGCGGGCATTCCCGATCGCGACGGTCGCGACCGGGACCCCGGCGGGCATCTGCACGATCGACAGCAGGGAGTCCATGCCGTCGAGGTACTTCAGGGGCACCGGAACCCCGATCACGGGCAGCGGGGTGAGCGCGGCCAGCATGCCGGGCAGGTGGGCGGCACCGCCGGCCCCGGCGATGATCACCTTCAGCCCGCGGGTGTGCGCGCCACGCCCGTAGGCGACCATGTCCTCGGGCATCCGGTGGGCGGAGACCACGTCCGCCTCGTACGGCACCCCGAACTCGGCGCACGCCTCCGCGGCCGCGGACATCACCGGCCAGTCGGAGTCGGACCCCATCACGATGCCGACCAGGGGCTGTTCACTCATCGGTGCCTCCCATCAGGTGCCGGGCCGCTCGCCAGGCCCGTTCCGTCGTCGCCCCGACGTCGTCGCCGAGGGCCGTCACGTGCCCCACCTTGCGTCCGGGCACCACGTCCTTGCCGTACAGCTGGACCTTCAGCGCGGGGTCGGCGGCCAGCACCTCGACCAGTCCGCCGAGCAGGTCCGTCCGCGAACCGCCGAGCACGTTCACCATCACCGAGACCGGCGCGAGTGTCGCGGTCGAGCCCAGCGGCAGGTCGGCGACCGCGCGCAGGTGGTTCTCGAACTGGCTGGTCACCGCCCCGTCGATGCTCCAGTGGCCGGTGTTGTGGGGACGCATTGCCAGCTCGTTCACCACGACCGTCCCGTCCCGGGCCTGCATCAGCTCGACCGCGAGGATGCCGACCACGCCCAGTTCGGCGGCGATCCGCAGCGCCATCGCCTTCAGGTCGCGCACCTGGTCCGGACGCAGGCCCGGCGCGGGCGTGGTGGTCGCCGTGCAGATGCCGCCGGTCTGGACGGTCTCGCTCACCGGGTACACGACCGCCTGCCCGCCGGGACGCCGCGCGACCAGCACGCTCAGCTCGCGGCTGAAGTCGATGAACTCCTCGGCGATCACGACAGCACCGCTGCGCAGCCCCTCCAGCCCGTCGAACGGCACGGACGCGTCGTTCGGCCCGTCCAGCTTCCAGACACCCTTGCCGTCGTAGCCGCCACGGGAGGTCTTCGCGATCACCGGCCAGCCGGACTCGTCGCCGAACCCGACCAGTTCGGCCGGGCTCGCCACCACCCGGTTCGCCGGGCACGGCACACCGAGCGCACCCAGCCGGGCCCGCATCACCGCCTTGTCCTGCGCGTGCACGAGCGCCTCCGGGCCGGGCCGGACGGCGATGCCGGCGGTCTCGAGGTCGTGCAGGATCTGCGTCGGCACGTGCTCGTGGTCGAAGGTGACCACGTCGCAGCCGGACGCGAATCCCGCCACCGTCGCGGGGTCGGTGTAGTCACCCACCACGACGTCGTGCACCACCTGCGCGGCGGACACGTCCGGGCCCTCGGCGAGCAGCCGCAGGCGCAGGCCGAGGCCGATCGAGGCCGCGTGCATCATCCGGGCCAACTGCCCCCCACCGATCACGCCGACGCTCGCTGCGGGAGTCCTCACCCGCGCGAGCCTAGACGAACCCGGTTCCGGGCAGTCGGGGAGGCGGACCCGCGAGACCGCGGCGCCGCGGCACTCCAGTGGCAGAATTCCGGTGTACGAGTGTTCGCCCGCCGGGCCACGGCCCGAACGCGCGCCACTATCTTCTCGCCATGAATCGCATGCGCACCCCCCGATTCGCTCGCCGCACGGGGATCGCGGCCGTCGCCGCAACGCTGTGCCTCGGCCTGGCCATGGCCACCGCCCTGCCCGCCGAAGCCGTCACCCGCAGCACCAACAGGACCACCACGGTCATCTTCGTCCACGGCATCCAGATCGACGCCACCCCCCTGGACGCGGGGGTCGACTGCTCGACGAACTGGACAACCGCGATCGCCGCCTTCAAGACGGCCGGCTGGGCGGCCAGCAGCCTCAAGACCTACGGCTACTACAACAAGGACTCCAACTGCGACCTGTGGGGCTCGGACTCGTCGAACAACTCCGTCCACAGGGCCAACGACTACACCTCGATCAAGGACCTCGGCAGGGAACTCGCCTGGCGCATCTACAACAACTACACGAGCAAGGGCCTGAAGGTCGACATCGTCGCCCACTCCATGGGCGGCCTGATCGTCCGGTCCGCCCTCACGGAGGTCGACAAGAAGAACTCCGCCTACCCCAAGGCGCTGTGGGTCGAGGACGTGGTCACCCTCGGCACCCCGCACGCCGGGGCCCTGGCCACCGCGTGGTGCGTCCTGCTCCCCTCGGCATGCCTGTCGGTGACCGAGGTCAGGGAGATGATCCCGGGGAGTTCGTTCCTGTCCGGCCTCGAATCCCGACCGGCCGGGGCCGTCCCCGCGGACTGGACGGTCGTCGGTTCCACGAAGGACCTCGTGGTCGGCGGCGCCAGCGCTCTCGCCATGAACGCCCAGCACTCGCTGCTCATCAGCGGTTCCACTGCGCCGGGCCACTCCGGGCTGAAGACCGACAAGACCGCGCTCAAGGCCGCCACCGACGGCGCCTACCTGGGTACCGCGTAGGACGGGAGGGGTCCGGGGGAAGCCGCCGCCGTGCGAAGATGAACCCATGACTGCGCACATCGTCGCCATGGGTGGCGGCGGCTTCTCGATGTCGCCATTCGGGGCCCCCACCAACCTCGACCGCTACCTGGTCGAACTCACCGGCAAGTCCTCTCCGCTGGTGTGCTTCGCCCCCACCGCCTCCGCCGATGACCCGCAGTACATCAACAAGTTCCTGCTGGCCTACGGCACGCTCGGCGTGCGCACCATGGTGCTCACCCTGTGGGAGGGCGGCTCGGCCGGCTCCGTGGCGAGGCTCGCGGACGCCGACCTGCTGCTCGTCGGCGGCGGCCACACGGTGAACCTGATGGCACTGTGGCAGGCGCACGGCGTGGACGCGGCGATCCAGGCGCGCCACGCCGCCGGCGACGTGGTGCTGGCGGGCGTCTCGGCCGGAGGCTCGTGCTGGTACGGCGGCTGCATCACCGACTCCTTCGGCGACTTCCGCGCCTGGCGCGGCGGGCTGGGCCTGGTGCCGGGCAGCTTCTGCCCGCACTTCGACGGCGAGGCCGAGCGTGCGCCGTCCTACACCGACGCGGTGGCGAGCGGTGACCTGCCCGGCGGCTACGGCGCGGACGACGGGGCCGGCGTCCACTACGTCGACGGCGTGCCCACCAACTTCATCGCCGAGGCCACCGGCAAGCGGGTCTACCGGGTGATGCCGTCCGACCTGCCCACCGCCAGCGGCGTCCTGGTCGAGCCCCAGCAGATGACGGTGCTCTGAGCCACGCTCAGCAGCTGCGGAGCTGTCTCGGCACTGCTCCGACGACCCGCCCGGTACCGGGCTCGATCGAGACGATCGCCGCGTGGGTCTTCGCGCCTTCCACGACCACCTCCAGTTCGGTGGCCGATCGCCAGCGCAGGTCTGCCAGCTCCAGGTAGTCACCGTTCACGCAACCGACCCGCCAGCTGAGCGGAAGGACGGTGCCGCCCTCGACGCTCAACTCGTACCTGGGGTCGATCCAGTCCCGCGACTCCCGCACGACAACCCGGTACCGTCCGGGCTCGGGCGAAGGGACCTCGCGGCTCTGTATGGCAGGCACGGCACCGCTCAGCACCAGGGCGAGTCCGACGAGTCCGCCGAACGCGAGGACGAGGGACGTCGCGATCGCGCCGAGGGTCCGGATCCAGTGCCGCTCCGAGAGCAGCGGCGACGCCGCCACCGCGACGACCGCGATCGCCACGAACACCGGCCAGCCCAGCCGCACCGGCCCGAGGACGATGTCGGCGTGCAGCCATCGCAGCAGCACGGCCAGCGCTCCGCACCCAAGCGCACCGGCCCACGCGGCGAGGAGGTTGGCGTTCGCGCGCACGCGGCGAGGCTACCCGCCGCCTCAGCGGAAGATCAGGCTCCGCTGCACCAAGAAGTTCACGGTGGTGGCCACGCCCTGGGCGATCACGAAGCCGACCACCTGGGCGAGCGTGTTGCTCCCCCACAGGCCGAGCGCCCACGGGTAGAGCACGGCGAACAGGCCGACCTGCAGTGCGAAGGTGATCCCGTAGAGCGCCACGACCGCAGCAAAGCGGCGCTTGGACGGCTCGGCCTGGAACGTCCAGCGGCGGTTGATCAGGTACGCCGTGGTGGTGCCCGCGATGAACGACAGGGCCTTCGCCGGGGTGTGGTCGAGCCCGGCGAGGTTCATCAGCACGACCAGCAGCCCGAAGTCGACCACGGCCGACAGCCCGCCGGTGACCACGAACCGGACCAGCTGGGTGCGCAGCCCCAGTCGCGTAGACGCCCCGGACGCCGCCTCTTGCTCCGCCACCATCCCGCTCAATCGTCACGCGCCTGCGGGTTCTTGATCGGGTCGTCGCCGCCGAACAGCAGTTCGGTCATCACGACGTGCACGCGCTCCACGTCCGGGATGTCGTCCAGCGTCACGGGCTGGTCGGCCGCCGTCGTGAGCACGAGGGTGCCGCAGCCGAGCAGCTGGTCGATCGGGCCGCGCTGGTAGGCGACGTTGTTGATCCGGCTCAGCGGCATGTCGTGGCCGGTCTTGAACAGGATGCCGCGGCGGGTGATGATCCGCCGGTTGGTGAAGGTGTAGGTGCTGGTCAGCCACTTCAGGAACGGCACGACCACAGCGACCACCAGCGCGACGAGCGCAGCCACCGCGACCACCCAGCCCGCCACCGGTTGCCACGAGGACGGCAGCAGCGCGAACGCGAACCCGGTGATCACCGCGATCACCAGCAGCAGGAGCGCAGGCACGATCAGGGCCTTGACGTGGGTGCGCAGGTGCAGCACCACCACCTCGCCCTTGCCCAGGAGTTGCGGATCCAGACCCATGGCGTCAATGGTGGCACAGCCACGCCTGCAGGCGTTCCCGTGCCGCCGCGCCGCTCCGTCCGCTCAGCGCAGGTGGACGACATCGCCGGCGGCGAAGGGACGCTCCTCGCCCCCGACGCGCACCAGCAGGCGGCCGTCCGCGTCCACTCCGGTGGCGGCACCCTCCACGACCTCGGTGGCCGAGACCTGCACCCGCACCGGGCGCCCGACGCTGGCGCAGCGCGCGGAGTACTCGGCGCGCAGGTCCGTCCCGGCGAGCCAGCGGGTGTACCAGGAACCCAGCGCGTCCAGCACGGCCGCCACGAGCTCCGTGGGGTCCACGACCCCCCCGGCGAGGGCGACGGAGGTGGCCGTCGGCACCGGGAGCTGGTCCGCGGCGAGAGTGGTGTTGATGCCCATCCCGAGCACCACGGCGGGCGGGCCGCCGGCGTCCACCCGCTCGGCGAGGATGCCGCACAGCTTGCGTCCACCGGCGAGCACGTCGTTGGGCCACTTCAGTTCCACGGCCAGCCCGGACGCGGCGCGCAGCCCGTCCACGACCGCCAGGCCGGTGACCAACGGCAGCCACAGCCACCGGGCCGCCGGCACCGAGGTGGGCGGACGCAGCAGCGCCGAGATCGCCAGCGACGTGCCCGGCGGGGCCTCCCAGACCCGGGTGAAGCGGCCACGTCCGGCGCTCTGGTGGTCGCTGGCCAGCACGGTGCCGGAGGGCGCACCCGCGCGCGCGGCGGCGGCCAGGTCGGCGTTCGTCGATCCGGTGGTGGCCACCGAGGCGACGTCGGTCCACACCGAGCCCGGACGCACCAGAGCGCGGGCGAGCCGGACGGCGTCGACTCTCGGCTCCGGCGTGGGATTCACGGCCAGACCCTATGCCCGGGCGGGTGCCCCGGCAGTACTGTCTCCCCATGGCGCAGGACATTCACACCACCCGCGGAAAACTGGCCGAGCTGGGCGAACGGAAGGAACAGGCGTTCAACCCGTCCAGTCCGGCAGCAGTGGAGAAGGTGCACGCCCAGGGCAAGATGACGGCACGCGAGCGGATCAACGCCCTGCTCGACGACGGCTCCTTCGCCGAGTTCGACCGCTTCTCCCGGCACCGCGCCAAGGCGTTCGGCATGGAGGAGAAGCGGCCCTACACCGACGGCGTGATCACCGGTGTCGGGGCGATCCACGGGCGCCCGGTGTGCGTGTTCAGCCAGGACGTGACGATCTTCGGCGGCGCGCTCGGCGAGGTGTACGGGGAGAAGATCGTGAAGATCCTCGACTTCGCGATCAAGACCGGCTGCCCGATCATCGGTATCAACGAGGGCGGCGGCGCGCGCATCCAGGAGGGCGTGGTCTCCCTCGACCTGTACTCCCAGATCTTCCGCCGCAACACCCTCGCGTCCGGCGTGATCCCGCAGATCTCGCTGATCATGGGCGCGGCGGCCGGCGGGCACGTCTACTCCCCCGCGCTGACCGACTTCGTGGTGATGGTCGACCAGACCTCGCAGATGTTCATCACGGGTCCGAACGTGATCAAGACCGTGACCGGCGAGGACGTCACGATGGAGGAACTCGGCGGCGGCCGGACGCACTCCACGCGCTCGGGCAACTCCCACTACCTCGCCGCCGACGAACGGGACGCGATCGAGTACGTCCGCCAGTTGCTCACCTACCTGCCGCAGAACAACCTGGAGGACCCGCCGGTCTTCGACGAGGACGAGTCCGACCTCACCATCACCGAACACGACCTGGTGCTCGACACCCTGATGCCCGACTCCCCCAACCAGCCCTACGACATGCACGAGGTGATCGAGCGGGTGCTGGACGACGACGAGTTCCTCGAGGTGCACGCGCTGTACGCGCCGAACATCATCTGTGGGTTCGGCCGCGTCGAGGGCCGCTCGGTCGGCGTGATCGCCAACCAGCCGCTGGTGTACGCCGGCTGCCTGGACATCAAGGCCTCGGAGAAGGCGGCCCGGTTCGTCCGCACCTGCGACGCGTTCAACATCCCGATCCTGACGTTCGAGGACGTGCCCGGTTTCCTGCCCGGCACCGACCAGGAGTGGGACGGGATCATCCACCGTGGCGCCAAGCTGATCTACGCCTACGCCGAGGCCACCGTCCCCCTGGTCACGATCATCACCCGCAAGGCGTACGGCGGCGCGTACTGCGTGATGGGCTCGAAGCCGCTCGGCGCGGACGTGAACCTGGCCTGGCCGACCGCCCAGATCGCGGTGATGGGCGCCGAGGGCGCGGTGAACATCCTGTACCGGCGCGAGCTGGCCGACGCCGAGGACGCGACGGCCCGGCGCACGGAGCTGATCGACGAGTACAACGACGAGCTGGCCAACCCGTACGTCGCGGCCGAGCGCGGCTACGTGGACAAGGTGATCTACCCGCACGAGACGCGGGCCCAGGTGATCCGGGTGCTGAGGCTGCTGCGCACCAAACGCATGCAGCTGCCGCCCAAGAAGCACGGGAACATCCCGCTGTGAGCGGCACGCCGGCCGAGCCGGGCCAGCCGCTGGTGCAGGTCGTCCAGGGCAATCCGACCGACGAGGAACTCGCCGCCCTCGGCGCGGTGGTCGTGGCGCTGCGCCGGGCGCGTCCGGCCCCCCACGCGCCGGTGACCAGCACCCTGGCCGGTGGCTGGCGCTCGTACTGGCACACCGTCCGCACCCCCCTGGTGCCCGGGCGTGAGGCCTGGCGGAGCAGCTTCCGACTGTGACGCCCGCACCCCCTCCGGGGCTCGTCCTGGCCTCGGCCTCGCCGGCCCGGCTGGAGACCCTGACCAGCGCGGGCCTGTCGCCGCGGGTCGTGGTCTCCGACGTCGACGAGGACGCCTTCACCGCGCCCGACGTGGCCGGGCTGGTGGCCGTGCTCGCCCGGGCGAAGGCCGAGTCGGTGGCGGCGGGCCTGGCCGCGTCCGGCGAATCCGCCGACCTCCTCGTGGTGGGCTGCGACTCCCTGCTCGAACTGGACGGCGCGCCGCTCGGCAAGCCCGGCAGCCCCGAGGAGGCGGTGCGGCGCTGGCGGCAGATGCGGGGGCGGACCGGCCACCTGCACACGGGCCACCACGTGATCCGGCTCGGGGCGTCCGCGGGCACCGCGTCCGGGGTCGCGACCACCGGGGTGAGCTTCGCCGACCTCTCCGACGCCGAGATCGACGCCTACGTGGCGACCGGGGAGCCGCTGCGGGTCGCCGGCGCGTTCACCATCGACGGCCTCGGCGGCGCGTACGTCCGCGGCGTGGACGGCGACCCGCACACCGTCGTCGGGATCAGCCTTCCTCTGCTGCGCGACCTGTTCGCCCGGCTCGGCGTCGCCTGGCACACCCTCTGGACCCCGCCGGGACAGGGGGCGGACGCTAGCCTTGGAGGGCCATGACGAACACCGAGAACCTGCCCGGGGTGGCCCAGAAGAAGTCCGTGCTGCCCGCCTGGCTCCGCGCGATGCGGCCCCGGCAGTGGGTGAAGAACGTCCTCGTGCTCGCTGCGCCGCTGGCGTCCGGACGCCTCTTCGAGCCCGCGGTCCTGCTCGCCTCGCTGTGGGCGTTCATCGCGTTCTCCCTGGTCAGCGCGTCGATCTACCTGATCAACGACAGCCGGGACGTGGACGCCGACCGGGCGCACCCGAAGAAGCGGTTCCGTCCGATCGCCGCCGGCGAGCTGTCCATCCCCACCGCCTACGTGCTGGCGGCGGTGACCGTCGCGGCGTCCCTGGCGATCGGGTTCTGGGTCGCTCCCCTGCTCGGGGTGACCCTCGCGTCCTACTGGGTGCTGCAGGTCATCTACTCCCTGTTCCTCAAGCACCAGCCGATCATCGACCTCGCGATGGTGGCGGCCGGGTTCCTGCTCCGCGCGGTCGCGGGCGGTGTGGCCGCGGGCCTGCCGCTGTCGCAGTGGTTCCTGCTCGTGGCGTCCTTCGGCTCGCTGTTCATGGTCGCCGGCAAGCGCTACTCCGAACTGAAGGAACTCGGCACCGAGGCCGGCACCCGGGCCAGCCTCGAGCGCTACACCAAGTCGTACCTGCGCGAGGTCTGGTCGGTCTCGATCGCCATCGTGATCATGTCGTACAGCCTGTGGGCGTTCGAGCAGTCGAAGCTGCAGCTGTGGGGCATCGCGTGGACGACGATCTCGATCGCGCCGTTCACCCTCGCCGTGCTGCGCTACGCGATGAAGATCGACCAGGGCCAGGCCGGTGAGCCCGAGGACGTCGTGCTGTCCGACCGGATCCTCCAGGTGCTCGCCGTGCTCTGGGTGATCCCCGTCGCGATCGCGGTGTTCGGATGAGCACCCCGACGGGCCGGCCGGTCGCGCTGGTCACCGGGGCGTCCCGGGGCATCGGGCGTGCCGTCGCGCAGGCGCTCTCCCCCACCCACCACGTGCTGGTGGGCGGCCGTGACGCCGACCTGGTCACCGAGGTCGTCCGCTCGATGGAGTCGGCCGAGCCGTTCGTGGTCGACCTCACCAACGAGCCCAGGGTGACCGCCGCGCTCGCGGGCGTCGAGCGGCTGGACGTGCTGGTGCACTCCGCCGGACTGCTCGCGTTCGGGTCGCTCGCCGAGTCGACCACCCAGGAGTGGCGCGACCTGCTGGAGCTGAACGTGATCGCCCCGGTCACGCTGACCAGGCTGCTGCTGCCGGCGCTGCGCGCGGCGCACGGACTGGTGGTGTTCATCAACTCCGGGGCGGGGTTGGTCACGCATCGCGGCTTCTCCGCCTACTCGGCGTCCAAGTACGCGCTGACCGGGCTCGCGGACGCGCTGCGGCTGGACGAGCGCGGCCACGTCCGGGTGACGTCGATCCACCCGGGACGGGTCGCCACCGACATGCAGGCCGAACTGTCGCACCTGCAGGGCATGCCGTACGTGCCCGAGGCCCACCTCGACCCCGCAGAGGTCGCCCGCGCCGTCCGCGCGGCCGTGGACGCCCCGCCGAACACGAGCCTCGACAGCATCCGGATCAACCCGGTCTAGCCACCCCGCCCAGGCGGGCCGGCCGGCCGGAGGGACGGACGGAGCCCGTCAGCGCTCCAGGCCGAGAGCGACCCCGAAGCCGAGCATGGCGAGGCCCGCGACGCCGTCCACCACGCGGCCGCCGCGGCGGCTGGTCAGGAAGCCCCGGACGGCGTGGGCGCCGAGGATCACCGCCGTGAACCAGGCCATGCCCATCAGCACGTGCACCCCGGCCAGGAGTGCGCCGATCGCCACGGGCGGGTAGCCGGCCGGCAGGAACAGCGGCAGCACGGTGAGGTAGAAGACGCCGACCTTCGGGTTCAGCAGGTCGGTGAGCACGCCCTTCACGAACGCCTCCCG
>JAXGTK010000021.1:0-23311 GCA_040774965.1 Propionicimonas sp.
CTCCTGGCTGGTCGAGGGCGTGGTCGCCCTCGCCCTGATCGGCGACTCGCCCTCCAAGGTGTGGACGGTGGTCTACGCGATCATCACGATCATCGCGGGAGCCGTCCTGATGACCTCGCCGCTGTGGGGCGCGGCCATCCTGTGGCTGCTGATGGCCATCTCGCTGGTGTTCCTCGGCATCGTCCAGATCATCAGGGCGTTCCGGTTCGGGACGAGCGCCGCCTGAGCCTCAGCGCGCCGGTCCGGGAAACGGCGCGGCCTGCGCCGGCGCGTCCGCGAAACCACGGATCGCCAGCCACAGGCCCAGCGAGAGCTCCCAGCAGAAGATCGGCACCACGGCGATCGCCGAGGCGACCGACAGCTGGTCGTTGACGCCGAACATCGTCGCGAGGACGGACGCCAGCTGCAGCGGGGCCCCGACCAGGCCGAGCACCGGAATCAGCCGCGGCACCAGCCGGGAGCGGAACATCAGGCGTCCCAGCAGCAGCGCGTTGACCCCGGACATCAGGCCCGGTCCGAGCAGGAACGTCTGGTTCCGGACGGCGACCAGCGCCTGCGCGATGGCCGGTTCCACACCCCCGGCGGCACCCCCGAGGCGCAGCGCGACCACCGCGAGCAGGCCGATCACCCCGACCGCGATGATCGCCGCCTCCAGCACGCGCGACGTGACGAACCCCAGCGCGCCCGCCTCGCCCCACCGGCGCACGACCGGGTAGAGCACCACCGCGGTGCCCACGCACGCCGCGGCGTTGACCAGGTCGAGCAGCCCGCCGGCGACCACGCCCGGGGCCGGGCCCGGCGTCCGGACGAACAGGGGGTCGTCCAGCACCGGGGCCAGCAGGGGCAGCGCCGCGATGGACGCGACGAACGTGAGCAGGTAGAGCAGCCCCGCGGCCAGGGCGGTACGTCGGTTCATTCCGGCCTCCTTGGTGTACGGCGTACACCTTCGCGGAGAGGCTAGGGTATACGGCGTACACCGTCAAGCGGGAGGTGGCTGTGCGGGAACGACTGAACCGCGACCGCGTCCTGGCCGCCGCGGTCGCGCTCGCCGACGCCGAGGGTCTGGACGCGGTGAGCATGCGCCGGCTGGCCACCGAACTCGGCGTGGTGCCGATGGCCCTCTACAAGCACGTCGCCGACAAGGACGCCCTGCTCGACGGCATGGTCGATGTCGCCCTGGGCGAGGTCGCGGGGGAGATCGCCGCGCAGGACGACGGCACCGGTGCTCCCGGCGACGACCTCGGCGCCGGTGACGGCAACGGGGACAGTTGGCGCACCGGCGTACGCGGACACATCCTCGCGGCGCGGCGGGTCCAGTTGCGGCACCGGTGGCTGCGCCGCGTTCTCGAGACCCGGACCGCGCGGACACCGGTCGTGCTGGCCTACACCGACACGCTGATCGGCACCTTCCGCGCCGCGGGCTTCTCCGACCCGCTCACCCACCACGTCATGCACGCCCTCGGCAGCCGGATCTGGGGGTTCACCCAGGACCTCTTCGAGGACGCCGACCAGACCGCGCCCGACCCGGCGTCCGTCGAACTGCTGACCCGGCAGTTCCCGAACCTCGCCGCGGTGGCGGGCGCGGCCGTCCACGACGACGGCACCGTGGTCGCCCGGGGTTGCGACGACCAGTTCGAGTTCGAGTTCGCCCTCGACCTGCTGCTCGACGGCATCGCCCGCCTGCACGCGCAGGACTGGCGGCCACCCGGGAATACCCCGGCCTCCCACCGGCCTTGAGGATGCCGGAGGAAGGACGACGAATGGGTCTGGAAAGTTTCGAGGCGAAGACGATCACCGGCGCGGACCAGCCCCTGGCCGAATACCTGGGCAAGGTGGTTCTGGTCGTGAACACCGCTTCCAAGTGCGGGTTCACCCCTCAGTTCGAGGGGCTGCAGAAGCTCTACGCAGACCTGGGCGGGACGGGGCTGGTGATCCTGGGCTTCCCGTGCGACCAGTTCGCCCACCAGGAGTTCGACGATGACGCCGAGACCGACGAGTTCTGCCGGCTGAACTACGGCGTCACGTTCCCGATGTTCGCGAAGGTGGACGTGAACGGGTCCGACGCGCACCCGCTGTTCACCTGGCTCCGCACCGAGAAGGGCGGTGTCCCCGGTGATCCGATCGAGTGGAACTTCACCAAGTTCCTGGTCAATCCCGAGGGCGAGGTCGTGAAGCGTTACGCCCCGGCCGTCGAGCCCGCGGACATCGAGGCGGACGTCCGGGCGCTGCTGGCCGCCTGAGGTCGCTCGCGGAAGGATCTGCGACCCGATCGCGCGGGCGGACCGCACGGCCCCCGAATCCGGCATCAAGCGTGCGGATCTGGTCACCCGCGCCATCCCGCAGCCGTTGGCGGCGGGTCAGGTGACGTCGTCGGTGGTGACCCGGGCGATGTGCAGGGCCAGGTAGGAGACCTCGTCCTCGGTGAGGGCGGACCCGAGCCGCAGTTCGAGCAGTTCGGCGAGCCGGCGGGCGCAGTCGGCGGCCTGTGGATAGGCCTCGCGGATCGCGAGGCCTATCGCGGAGTGTTCCTCGCGCAACTGGTGGTGCTGGTGGATCCGCACGAAGAGGTAGCGCAGGTGGGTGATGAACCGGCCGACGCTGACGCTGCCCGGGTCGAGGTGCTGGTCGTACAGCTGCTCGATCACCGCCACGATCTGCTGGATGACGCCGGTCATCGTGTAGGTGTAGGACAGGTCCCCGGTCGCGAACCCCGCGTTGACCAGGTGCAACGCCAGCCCGACCGCCTCGGCGTCCGGCAGCAGCACCTCGCTGTGCGCGTTGATCTCGGCCAGCAGCGCCCGGGCCCGGGCGTACTCGTCCGCGTACAGGTGCTGCACCTCGGCGAGCAGCGGGTACTCCAGGTCCATGCCGATCGCCACCCGGCGCAGCGCGAAGCTGACGTGGTCGGCCAGCGCGATCACCAGCGCCGGGTTCCTGCCCAGCTCGTCCAGCCCCACCTCGGCGAGCGCGTCGCCGACCAGCTGGATGTGCTCGGGCGGGATGCCCGACAGCAGCTCCGCCAGGTGGTCGGGGTCGCGTCCGTCGGACGGGACGAACCTGCGCACCACCCGGGACTGGTCGATGACCTGGCCCGGCCGGGCCTGGAACCCCAGGCCACGGCCGGTCAGGATCACCTCCCGCCCCTCGGCGTCGAGGGCGAGGACGAGGTTGTTGTTGAAGACGCGCGCGATCTCCATGTCAGGCCTGCCCCACCGGACCCCGGCGTCCCGGGTCGTACCCGGGACGGCGGGGTGGGCGACCGGTCACGACGTGCTCCTCTCAGGGCGTCACGTCAATGATGGCGTCCCCGGACGCCACCGTGTCGACCCCCCGCGGCGTCACGGAGCCGAGCGTCATCGTGTTGATCACGACCACGATCGTGGTGGTGTCGTAGCCCTCGGAACGGACCCCGTCGAGGTCCACCCTCGCGAGCAGGTCCCCGGCCTCCACGCGCTGGTGCTGCGCCACGTCGAGGTCGAAGAACCGGCCGCCCAGCTGGACGGTGTCGATGCCCACGTGCACGAGCACCTCCACCCCGTCGTCGGTCTTGATGCCGAACGCGTGCCCGGAGTCGGGGACGGTCACGAGCACCCCGGAGACCGGGGAGACCACGTGCCCGTCGGACGGCTCGATGCCGACGCCCTTGCCGAGCGCCCCGGACGCGAACACCTTGTCCTTCACGTCCGCCAGCGCGATCACCCTGCCGGCGACCGGAGCCGCCACCGTGTCGGTGCGCACCAGGGTCGCCACCCCGCCACCCGTGGCAGGGGCGATCGCGGCCGCGGCCACCGACTCGGCCTCACCCTTGGCCGCACGCTCGCGCTCCAGCGCCAGGTCCATCTCGGACTGGGCCAGGTCGGCCTCCCACTCCGCCTTCTGCTCGGGAGTGCGGTAGTCGGAAGCGATCACCAGGATCATCGACACGGCGAAGGCCGCGGCGATCGAGACCACGTAGATCCAGGTCGGGGTGAAGACCGGGATGGTGAGCAGGGACGTGAAGGCGAAGGCGCCGGTCTTCACCGTTCCGAACATCCAGCCGAGGATGCCGATCGTCAGGCCGCCCGTCGCGCAGCCGACCAGCATGCGCGGGTAGATCCGCTTGTAGCGCAGGTGGATGCCGTACAGGGACGGCTCCGAGATGCCGCCCAGCAGGCCCGCGGCCAGGGCGCCTATGGCGGTCTGGCGCACCTCGTTGTCACGGGCCCGGGCGGAGACGACCAGGACGCCGGCGGTGGCGCCGAAGCAGGCGAAGTTCCACGTGCCCATCGGGCCCTGGATGAAGTCGTAGCCCAGGGTGCTGATGTTGGCCAGCATGAGCGCGTTCAGCGGCCAGTGCAGGCCGAGCGGCACCAGGAACGGGTAGAGCATCGGGATCAGGACGGCGAACAGCAACGGCACCGTGTTGTTCAGCCATGCCAGCCCGTAGCCCAGGCCGCTGCCGATCCAGATGCCGAGCGGACCGATCAGGAACGCGGTGACCGGAATCATGACCAGCATGCTGAAGAACGGCACGAAGACCATCTGCAGGTTCTCCGGGAAGATCCGCTTCAGCAGCTTGTAGAGCTGGGCCAGCACCGCGACCATGATCAGCGGCACGAACACCTGGCCGCCGTAGTCGTTCAGCTGCATCGGGAGCCCGGCGATCGTGGCCACGCACTGGGTGCCGAGGGAGGTGTCGGTGCAGACGGTGTCGGCGGCGCCGCTGAGCGAGAGGTAGTTCGGGGTGAACATCGCCGCCATGATCGCGCCGCCGACCCAGGGGTCCACGTTCAGCTTCTTGGACGCGTTGTACGCGACCATGATCGGCAGGAAGTAGAGCACCGAGCGCCACATCGCGTCCCAGAACACCCAGGTGGCGCCCGCGGCCGTGAGGCGGTCGACGCCCTGGAACGGGACGATGTGCAGGGCGTCGAGGATGGCCGCGATCGCGATGATCAGCGACGAGCCGAGCAGCACGCCCAGCAGCGGACGGAACGAGTCGGAGAGGTATTCGAAGAAGGCGTCGAGCCACGCGAACCTGCCCCGCGCCTTCGCCCGCTCGCGCGCCTTGATGTCCGCGTCCGAGAGGCTCTTGCCCGCGTTCGCCATCTCGGGAAGGCGCATGATCTCGTTGAACATGCTCGCCACGGCCCCGCCGATCACGACCTGGTAGCGGTCGCCGCCCTGCGGCACGGCCCCCATCACGCCGGGGATCTTCTCCACGACCTTCTGGTCGATGCCGGAGGCATCGTTCAACTCGAACCGGAGCCGCGTCGCACAGTGCGTGAGGCTGATCACGTTGTCGGCGCCGCCGACCGCCGCCACGATCTGTTCGGCGGGACTCGTTGTGGTTCCCGACTCCATTGTCTCTTTCCCTTCCGGAAGACCCCTGAAAACACAAAAAAGACCCGAGGTGCACTCTTCGTGCTCCTCAGGTCTTGCCCCATTCGCTGGGTAACAACCCTGTTGGTACTGCTTCGGGAAAAGGGTAACACCACCCCCGCGCACTATGGCAAATTGCCTGACCAGGCACGGTTTCCGGGACGGAAATACACCCCCTGGGGTATTAGTCGGGCCGGGCCGCCCGGAACAACTCGCAGGTGATCCCGTAGTAGCGGTCGGTCTGCCCGAGATCGGTCATGCCGAGCCTGCGGCACACCGCCCGTGACGCCACGTTGGCCGGATAGGTGACGGCGTACACCTCCTCGATCCCCGCCTCCCAGGCGTGGTCGAGCAGGCGCCCACCCGCCTCGGTCGCGTAGCCGCGTCCCCAGACCGCGGGGTCCAGGTGCCAACCCACCTCGACGTCGGCCGAGGTCTCGCCCGAGCTGTACGGGAGCAGCTTCAGCAGGGCGCTGCCCACCGGCCGGCCGACCTCGTGCGGCACGATCGCCCAGACCCCGAAGCGCGGGCCCTCGAAGGAGGCCCAGCGGGCGAACGCCGCGTGCACATCGTCCAGCCCCTCCCAGACGCGCGGGCTCGCGCCGAGGTAGCGGGCGACCTCCCACCGGGAGTAGATCGCGAGCGCCGTGTCCGCGTCCGACTCCCGCCAGGGCCGCAGCAGCAGCCGCGGAGTCTGCAGGTCGGGCACCATGACCGGCAGCCTACGACCCGCGGGGCTACACCACGAGGTGCTGGTGGCCGTCGATCAGCTCACGCACGATGTCGAGGTGGCCGGCGTGCGTGGAGGTCTCGACCAGCACGCGGAGGACCACCTGCCAGGAGTCCGCGAAGGGCGGGAACGGGAACACCTCCGGTGGGGGCGTCCAGAGCGGCGGACGGTCGAGGTCGGCGGCGGCCAGGATCCGATCGCTGCGCTCGATCTCGGTGCGGTAGCGGTCGAGGGCCGCGGCCCCCGTCCAGCCCGTCGACCAGCCGTCGATGAGGCCGTCGATCGCCTCAGCGTCAGCACCCAGCACGGCGCCGATCCAGAACATCTCGTCGTCGAGGGCCAGGTGGCTGAGCAACGCGGCGATCGTCCAGCCGGACGGCACGAGCGACCGGTTCAGGTCGGCCTCGCCGAGCCCGTCGACCGCGGCGAGGACGTGGCGACGTTCGGCGCGAAGGTTCGCGAGCAGGGACTCACGGGCAGGTTCCATGCACCCACGCTAGAGGACGGGCTCTCGCGACGCGCCATCGGTTCGGGCCCGGGACGGGACGGCGCCCTAGGTGTGGTGCCATTCAGTCCGTCGCGGCGTCCCCCCGTCGCTGAAGGGCCAGACCCTCTCCGGCTCCACCGGCGGACGCTGCTGCTCGCGTTCCCAGCTGCGCCGGTAGATGTCGATCAGCGCGGCCACTTCTGCCGCGCCGCCCAGCCCGGACGGGTTGATCCAGACCGGCACGCCGAACATGCGCAGGTTGGTTCGCGCCGCGATCCGGCGGAACCAGCGCAGCGAGGCGACGAACTCGTCCGGCTCACGCACACGCACGCCGACCAGGGTCACCTTCGAGATCTCCTCGGTGCTCACGCCGACGATCTCGCTCCACGGCACGAAGCCCACCGACGTCATCGAGGATTCGTCGGTGAGGCCGTCGGCGGTCAGCCGCAGGGCGGGCCGTCGCACGATCGCCCGGTAGACGAGGTACGCCGTCGCCGGGCCGAACACGAGCAGGCCCAACCAGCCCACCCAGACGTAGATCCCGCTGAAGGCCAGCTCACCGGATGGCGGGAAGGTCACCATCACCAGCGGCAGGCTCACCGCCGCGATTCCGAATGCGAGCAGTCCCACCCGCGACCTGCGCGCCGGTTCCAGCGTCACGGTCTGCGGATACCGGGCCGAGTCTCGCCCCTCACGTACGTACAACACAGTCATACCGCCCCCCACGGTTGCGACAGTCCCCCCGCCGGCCCACGCCCCCGCGTCGACCGACAGCTGTCAGGGCAATTCTGCCAGTCCGGCAAGCGATTCCGCAGTCCCCCGAACGTGGGACAGCTCAGCCGTGGAAGTACTTCACCCCGGCGCGGGTCCGGCCCAGCAGGGTGCTCACGGTGACGAAGGTGAAGCCCTTCCTGTGCAACTTCCGGATGATCGCGGGAACGGCCTTCACCGTGGTCGGGTGGATGTCGTGGAGCAGGATGATCGAGCCCCGCTTCGCCTGCTTCACCGCAGCGTCCACCGTCTTTCCGGTGTCGCGGGTCAGCCAGTCGAGGGTGTCGACGCTCCACAGCACCAGGGCCAGCCCGGCCCGCTTCGCCGCGACATGCACGTCGGCATCCATCGCACCGTACGGCGGCCTGAGGTAGGTCGGGTCGACGCGGGCGTCCCGCCTCAGCACGTCGACCGTAGAACTCAGTTCGCGGTCGATCTGGGCGGGGGTGAGCTTGGTCAGGTCGCGGTGGTCCCAGGTGTGGACGCCGATCTCGTGGCCGGCGCGGGCGACCGCCCGGGTGACCCCGGGGTAGGTCTCGACCTGCTGGCCGAGCATGAAGAAGGTGGCCGGCACGTTCGCCTCGGTGAGGTGCGCCAGGAGCGTCCGGGTGTACGGGCCGGGGCCGTCGTCGAACGTGAGCGCAACGCATTTCACCTTGTCGCAGTTCACCTTCTTGGCGGTGGTCGTCGGCCTGGTCGAGGGCGTCGAGGTGGCGGTCGGACTGGGTGTGGGGCTGGCCGTGGTCGCGGTCGGCGCGACCGGGTCGACGACGGACGCCTCGACCAGGCGGCCGGCGTCGGTGAGCAGCGCGGCGGTCGTCTCTGCGGGAATGGTGAGTGCCACCCGTCCGTGCGAGCAGGCCACCACCTGGCACTGGTCGAACCCGACGATCAGTTCGCCCTGGTTCGTGAAGGCGATCACGGGTGCGGCCGCCAGCGGGTCGTCACCGGCCTGGGTCAGGTCGACCTCGGGGTGGGCGGCGGCCGCGTCCTGCAGGGCTGCGATCGTGGCGTCGTGGTCGACCAGGTCGTCGGTGCCCAGCACCGCGCCGGTGGACGGGTCGAACCAGAACGAGCGCCACGTGTTCTGCCCGTTCGCGCCCGCGAACAGGTAGCCGTCGCTGACCACGCCGACCGCGGACGGCGAACTGCCCACCAACTGCCAGCCGAGGTTCAACTCGGGAGTGGGTCCCGTCGATTCGGCGGGGTGGTCGGCCTCGAAATCGTCGACCACCTGCGTGTAGTACGCCCGGATCACCGCGTCGGCCGGCGCGCGGTCGAACTGTGGCCAGGCCGCGAAGACGCGCCTCCCGTTGTAGCTGGTGCGGGTCTCGACCCGGGCGAGCAGGTCGCCGAGGAGATCGCCGTCCAGCACCTGCGGGCTCTGGCCCTCGGCCACCAGTTCCTCCTCGGCGGCGCCGGTGGGACGCGCGGTGTCCGGCGGCGTCGGAGTGGGCGCGGGCGTGGAAGTCGTCGGGACGGGGAGCGGCTGCCCCTCGTCCACCGGGTAATTCACCGCGCAGCCGGCGAGCAGGCCGAGTCCGGCGAGGACGGCCCCGAGTCGCCTGACGCCCCTCATGCTTCCCCTGTCGTGGTCGCGGTGCGTTCGACGGTACCCGTCGGCTCCCGGCCGCGGCCGCAGGCGCGCCTCTGGTGCCGTCCCCGGCCCGGTCCCCGTTTGACGGGGGTGGGGGACGTCACGCACGCTTGAGGCATGTGGAACTGACCTCTCGCCCCATCCCAGCCAGCGATCGAGGTCATCCGTGTCCGCAACCCTGTTCCTCACCGGCGTCGCCGCGTCCTTCGGCGCCCACACCCTGTTCTCCGGGCTCGACGCCACGCTCGCGCCCGGCGACGTCACCGCACTCGTCGGCCCGAACGGGTCCGGCAAGACCACCCTGCTGCGGATCGTCGCCGGCGAGCACGCCCCGGACGCCGGCACCGTCCGCCTGGCCCCGCCGGACGCCACGGTCGGCTACCTGCCGCAGTCGCCGCCGTCGCCGGAGGAGACGATCCTCGGCTACGCCCTGCGCCGCACCGGGGTGGGCCCGGCGCAGGCCGCGTTCGAGGACGCGGCGGCCGCGCTCGCGTCCGGACGGCCCGGGGCCGACGAGCGGTACACCCGTGCGCTCGACCGCTGGCTGGCCCTCGGTGGTGCCGACCTCGAGGTCCGACTCGCCGAGGTGCTGGCCCGGCTCGGCCTGGCCGTCGACGCCGACCGTCCGCTCGGCACGCTGTCGGGCGGGCAGGCGGCCCGCGCGGGCCTGGCCTCCGTCCTGGTCAGCCGGTACGACGTGCTGCTGCTCGACGAGCCCACCAACAACCTGGATGCGGACGGGCTGGACGCGCTCACGACCTTCCTCGAGGGCCTCTCCACCCCGGTGCTGGTCGCGTCCCACGACCGGTCGTTCCTCGACGCGGTCGCACCCACGGTCCTCGAACTCGACTACCACCAGCAGGCCGTCAACACCTACGCCGGCGGCTGGACCGACTACCGCACGGCGAAGGCGCTCGCCCGCAGCCGGGCGGAGGACGCGTACGAGACCTACGTCGAGCGTCGGGCCGACCTCGTCGAGCGGGCCCGCCGGCAGAACGAGTGGGCCAGGCAGGGCCGGACGAAGGCGGGCCGGCTCGGGCCGCACCAGCAACTGGCGAAGAAGTTCGCCGAGGACTCCGCGCGCAGGCTCGACCAGCGCGCCGCCCGGGTGCGGGCCGCCGTGGACCGGCTGCCGGAGGTGGAGCAGCCCCGCAAGGAGTGGGCGCTGCGCTACACGATCACCCCGGCACCGGATCCCGCGGAGGTGGTGCTCACGCTGGACGGAGTCGTCGCGGGCGCGGGCGACTTCCGGGTGGGCCCGGTCTCGGCACAGGTCGTCCGCGGCGACCGGGTGGCGCTCGTCGGACCGAACGGCTCCGGGAAGTCGACGCTGCTCGAGACCGTGCTCGGCGCGCGCCCCGCCTCGTCGGGACGGGTTTCGTGGGGAACCCGGGTGGCACTCGGCACGATCGACCAGGGACGCGGGGTGATCAGTGGCCCGGCCAGCCTGCTCGACGTGGTCGCCCGGGCGATCGGCGAGGCCGACCCCGCGCCCGTCCGCACGCTGCTGGCGAAGTACGGCCTGGGTTCCGAGCACATCGCACGCCCGTGCGACAACCTGTCCCTCGGCGAGCGGACGCGGGCGGCTCTCGCCGTCCTGCAGGGCCGCGCGGTGAACGTCGTGGTGCTCGACGAGCCCACCAACCACCTCGACGTGGCCGCGATCGAGCAGCTCGAGGCAGCCCTCGTCGCGTTCGGCGGCACGGCGCTGTTCGTCACCCACGACCGGGCGCTGCGCGATGCGCTCGCCCCCTCTGCGACCTGGTGGTTCCGGCGGCACGGCGATCTCGCGAGCGTGCAGGTGGCCTGACCGGAGGCAACGTGATGGCGGCCGGGGTACGGGGCCGCCACCACGGCCGATCGTGCGCAGTGCCCCGGCGCTGCCCGCCCTGCCTCGGAGCCAGTCCACGATGTGCAGGTCCAGCGGTTCCCCCCCTTGCACCGAATCCCCCGGGGTCCCCCCAACCCCTGGTGCCTTGTGCCTGGGTCACTGCGCACGATTCACCCCCTCAGAGCGCGGAACCACCGCCCTGATACGTGGACGACGGAACGGAATCGCCGGCCCTCCCGCGGACGCTCCGGAATTCGTCGCGTGAGGAGGTATCAAAGTGCGCAGTCGGCACCTCTTCTGTGCGTACGCGGTCCATCAATAGGCTGTGACCGCCCGCGCAGGAGGTGCCCCACCGTGATTCGTGTGCTCGATCCCGCCAACGCCCTTGTCCGTCCCGACGCCAGGCCACCGAAGCCCACGCTCTACGTCGCCGAAGACCTGCTGGTCACCGGGGACCGCGCCTTCGACGCTGTCAGCGACGACGTGGCCAAGGTGCTCGGTGACCTCGGCTGGACGCTGGAGCCGGTCGGCAAGCCGCGGCGGCGCGAGCCGGTCGACCTGCCCCTGAGGTTGCAGTCGCAGCCGACGCAGGTGTTCCGCCTGCAGGTGGACAAGGGCCGGGACGTGACGGAGCCGCCGGACGCCTGGGTGGCACTGCAGCGCATCACGGCGTCCATCGGAGACCGCGCCCGGATCTTCGCCCTCAACCACGTGCTGCTCCCCGCCGGCGGCGGTGGCGGCTACTGGGGCGGCATCGGCGGAGGCGGCGGCTACTGGGGCGGCATCGGCGGCGGTGGCGGCTACTGGGGCGGCATCGGCGGCGGTGGCGGCTACTGGGGCGGGATCGGCATGTCCGGCCCGGCCCAGTACGGCATTCCCGGCCTCGGCGGCAAGGCTCCGGTGGCCCTCGTGGTGGCCGATCCGGCCAGGTGCGCGCCCGACCTGGCCCGCCCGCCCGTCGTCGTGATGCCCGACAGCGGCATCGGGAGGCACCCGTGGTTCAAGCGGCAGGTCACGACGAACGCGGCCGACCCGCAGACCCAGCAGGCTCCCCGGGGCGTGGTGACCGTGGTCGGCACCACGATCCCCGACGACTCCTCCGGCCTCGCCGATCCCCTCTCCGCGAGCGGGTCGCCGTTGGCCGGCCACGGCACCTTCGTCGCCGGCATCATCCGCCAGAAGTGCCCGGCGGCCCGGCTCGAGGCGCACGTGCTGATGGACGCCGACGGCGTGATCGTCGAATCCGACCTGATCGACGCGTTGCACACGCTGCTGGACCGCCAGCTGCACGCCCTCCTCACCCGGGACCCGGCACTCGTGGTCGACGTGCTCTCCATCTCCGCGGGCTACTACCACGAGAACTCCGACGACGACCCGATCGACACCAGCGTCGAGGCGGTGCTCCGCGACCTCGGACGGGCGGGCGTGCTCGTGGTGGCCGGTGCGGGCAACGACGCCACTGACCGTCCGTTCCTGCCTGCGGGCTTCGCCGCCCACCCGCTGGCCGACGGGCTGGGACTGGTCAGCGTCGGCTCACTGAACCCCAACACCTCGAGCGTCGCACTCTTCTCCAACGCCGGCGCCTGGGTGAAGGTGTACCGGACGGGCGCCGCCATCGTGTCCACGTTCCCCGTTCCGCAGAACGCCGCCGCGCAGCCGGACTCGGAGGTGGCCGGGATCGACACCCTGGACGAGGCCGGGCAGCAGGCGGTCGCGGACGGCACGCGGCCCGCTCCGCCGAACCGGGCCACCATCGATCTCGACGACTTCTCCGGCGGCTTCGGCGTGTGGAGCGGCACCTCCTTCGCCACCCCGGTCGTCGCCGGGCAGCTCGCCCAGTACCTGGTGCGGCTCGGCACGGAGGACGTCAGCCTCGAGGCCATGCTCAAGCGCGGCCGTGCCGCGCTCGCCAAGGTGGTGTCCTCGTGAACACGACCGCACCGCTCGGCGCCCAGGCCGCCGCGGCGTTCACCGACTACCGCGGCGGCGACCGCGAGCGGCTGCGCGACCTGGTCGCCCTGCTCACGCCGCTGCTCTGGCACACCGCGCGCAGCCAGCGCGCACCGCAGCAGGTCGCCGAGGACGCGATCCAGACCGCCTGGCTGCGCCTGGTGGACGGCGCCGACTCCATCGCCGACCCGAAGGGTGTGGTGTCCTGGCTGGTCGTGACCGTGAAACGGGAGACCTGGCGGCTGATGCGGCTGGCCGGGCGCGAGACCGTCCCGGACGCGGGCGTGCCGGACGCCGTGGACGACGCCACGCCGGAGGAGGAGGCCCTCCGGACCGACGAGCAGCGCGTCCTGTGGCGCCACGTGAACGACCTGTCCGAGCGGTGTCGCGCCCTGCTGCGGGTGATCGCGTTCGCCGCCACCCCCGATTACGCGAGCGTCGCGGCCACCCTCGGCATGCCGGTGGGCAGCATCGGCCCCACCCGCGGACGGTGTCTCGCCAAGCTCCGCGCCGCACTCCTTTCCGACCCCAGCTGGGAGGCCTGACATGTTCGAAGACTTCGTTCCCGGGGCCGACGAGCTCCTCGACGCCACCGACGAGCGGATCCTCGCCCGGCTGGCCGCCCTGTACGCGACCATCGACCCGGTGCCGTCCGACCTGCTGGAGAAGATCGACTTCAGCCTGGCCGTGGCCGAACTGGAGGCCGACATCGCCGAACTCACCCGCGGCGAGCTGGTCGGGGTGCGCGGGGACGAGACCGACTCGGTCACCTTCACCAGCGGCTCGCTGAGCCTGATGGTGACCACCGTGGTGGCCGCCCACCACGTGCGGATCGACGGCTGGGTGACCAGCCCCGGGGCGGAGGTGGACGCGGTGGCCGAAGGTGTGACCCGCACCGTCGTCGCGGACGACGCCGGCCGGTTCTCCCTCGACGAGGTGCCGCGGGGACACGTCCACTTCGTGGTGCGGCGCGAGGGCTACCGTCCGGTGATCACCCCGTCGATGGAGGTCTGACGAGCTTGCCCACGGTGGACGAGGAGACGCTCGTCCGTGCCCGTGAGCTGCGGCTGGCGGGTCTGGCGCACAATGCCGCGGGTCGCCCCGTCCGGGCTGCGCAGCTGCTACGGACCGCGCTCGGCGGACTGCCGCCCCTCGAGTCCCCCGCCGACCCCGCCGCCAATGCCGTTCGCGTGGCCTGCCTGCTCACGCTCGCCCTGACCGAGTTCGTCACCAGCGGCCTCGAGACCGCCCTGGCCGTCCTCGCCGACGCACGGCGCCTGGCGGGTGACGAACCCGAGTTGGTCGCCCGCTACCGGTGCCAGCGCGGGCACATCCTCGGCCGGAGCGGTGACTTCGCCACCGCGGCGGCGGAGCTCCGGGTGGTCATCGACGAGCCCGGCTGGTTCACGGCGCTGGAGAAGTCCGCCAGCCACCTCACGCTCGGCATGATCAGCTTCGAGCTCGGCCGCCCCGACGACGCGGCGGGTCACTTCTCGGCCGCCGCGAGCCTCGCCCGCGAGGCCGGCGACGGACGCCACGAATTCATGGCCGAACACAACCGTGGCTACGCGCTCTACCTCACCGGAGACCTCCCCGGGGCCCTCGCCGCGATGGCCGCCGCCGAGGCGATCCCCGCGGATGTCTTCCGCGGGCCCTCGCTGTTCGACCTCGCCCGGGTGTTGGGCGAGGCGGGTCTGCTCGATGACGCCATCGAGACGCTGGACCGCGCGCAGGCGATGTGCCGGCCGCGGGTGGACCGCATCCTGCGCGCCGAGATCGACCGCGAACGGGCGCAGTTGCTGCGATTCACCGGGGAGTTCGGCGAAGCGGCCCGCGCGGCCCGGGCGTCACGCCGGCGCTTCCGCGCGATCGGTGCGTCCGGCTCCGAGGCGCGTTCCCACCTGGTCGTGATCGACTGCGACCTCAGCCGCAGGCATCGGCTGCCGGCGGTGCTCGACGGCGCGCTCCAGCAGGAGGAGGTCGCCCGCACGCTCGGCGACGGCGACCTGATCGCCCGCAGCATCGCGGTGGCGGCGGAGGCGGCGGCGCGGCTGGGTCGGCCGGACGTGGCCGCGGCCGCGCTGCGGCGGTATCCGCGCGAGTCGCACGGCCTCGTGATCCACCTGCGGCACGTCTACGCGGCGGCGCTCGCCGACGTGGCGTCCGGCCGCTCGCCGCGTCCGCGCCTGGCGAGGGCAGCGGCCGACCTCGCGGCCAGCCAGGCGGTCAGCGCGTCCCTGGACTCCCGGGCGGCGCGCAAGGTGCTCAGCCTGCGGCTGTCCGACCTCGACCTCGACCTGGCCGTGCGGCGGGGTCCCTCGGACGTGCTGCGCACCCTCGAGCGGTGGACGAGCCTGGGCCTGCCGGTCGTCCGGCCGCCGGCCGATCCGCACCAGGCCGACCTCACGCGGCGCCTGCGGGCACTGTCGCAGACGTTGCGCGACGAACCGACGCCCGAACGCCGGGCCGAGGCGGCCCGGCTGCGGCGCGAACTCACCGACCTCGGGCTGGCGCAACGCCAGACGCGCGCGGACGCGGACACGCTGCCGGGGTTGCCGGACGCCCTCGAGGCCCTGGCGGCGGCCGACCGTGACCTGCTCTGGCTGTTCGCCCACGACGGCGGGCTGTGGGGCGCCGGGGTGGTCGGGGGACGGCGGCGACTCGCGCGGCTCGCCGACCTCGACCGCTGCCTGGAGACCACGCGGCGGGTGCAGGCGGACCTGCGCGCCGGCGCCTACCAGCCGTCCGGGCCGCTGCGGGACGCGATCGGCACCTCCCTCGCCGGGGGACTGGGGTGGCTCGACGAAGCGGTCGTCCGGCCGTGGCGGCTGCGGTCGTCCGGCCTGGTGGTGATCGGCACCCACGCGGTGTCGTCGGTGCCGTGGGGGCTGCTGCCGTCGCTGGCCGGCGTACCGGTGACGGTGGGCCGCTCGGCCACCGAGTGGGCGGGACGCCGCGGCGGCGCGGCGTCCCCCTCGGTCCGGGTGCTCACCGGGCCCGGACTGCGCTTCGCCGCGACCGAGGCCGGGCGGGTGTCCGCCGCCTGGCGGCAGCGTCTACCGGGTGCCGACGCGGGCGCGTCCGACCTTGTCGCGGCACTCGCCGGGGCCGACGTCGTGCACGTGGCCGCGCACGGCCAGCACCGTCCGTCCAGCCCGATGTTCTCGTCGCTGCGGATGGCGGACGGGGACGTGTACGCGCACGAGTTGCCGACGGGCGAGGTGCGTGCGGGGCACGTGGTGCTGTCGTCCTGCGACGTCGGCACGTCCCAGGTGCGCCCGGGTGACGAACCGCTCGGGCTGGCCCACACCCTGCTCTCGCTGGGGGTGGGCTCGGTGGTGGCCGCGGTGGCCCCCGTCCCCGACGACGAGACCGTCCAGGTGATGGCCGACTACCACGCCGCGCTCGCCCGCGGCCTGCCCAGCGACGAGGCGCTCGCCGTCGCCGGCACCGGCTCCGCGTTCGTGGTGCTGGGCTCCGGGTGGCGCGTGGGTGGACCGAATTAGGAACCGTCCCCAATTCGGTCCGGACCAAATTGGGGACGGTTCCCAATTCGGTCCACGAGTATTACTCTGTACTACATGAATGCTCCGCAGCGTCGCACCCTCGTCTACTCCGTCCGGCTCAGCCCGCAGGAGAGCAACGCGATCCAGAAGATCGCGGACGCCAGGCACCTGCCCGCGTCCACCCTCGTCCGCGCCTGGATCCTCGATCGGCTCGAACAGGAGCAGGGTGCCTGACCTTCGCCTGCTGTTCCTCGGTGCCGGCGCCATCGGTACCTACGTGGGCGGCTCACTGGCCGCCGCCGGTCACCGGGTCACCTTCATCGAGCAGCCGGACGCCGCCGCGGTCATCCGGACGCAGGGGCTGCGGCTCACCCGGCAGGGCCGCACCGCCGGCGTCCGCGACTTCGCCCTCTTCGACTCCGCGGCCGAGGCGCTCGCCGCCGGCCCCTACGACGTCTGCGTGTTCGCGCTGAAGTCCTTCGACACCGCATCGGCCCTCGACGGGCTGCTCACCACCGGGGCTCCCGTCCCGCCCGTCCTGTCCCTGCAGAACGGCGTCGACAACGAGCCTCTGATCGCCACGAAGCTCGGCGCGAACCGGGTGGTCACCGGCACCGTCACCACCGCGGTCGGCAAGCCGGGCACCGGCCAGGTGGTCGAGGAGAAGCGCCGCGGCATCGGCGTCGCGCTCGACCACCCGCTCGGACGCCGCCTCGTCGCCGCCCTCGACGACGCCGGCCTGAACGGCGTCGGCTACCCCGCGCCCGGTCCGATGAAGTGGTCGAAGCTGCTCACCAACCTCACCGGGAACGCCACCTCCGCGATCCTCGACGAGCCCGTCGGCACCCTTTTCGCCGACCGGCGCACCTACGACATCGAGATCGCCGTGCTGCGCGAGTGCCTGGCCGTGATGGACGCGCTCGGCCACAAGCCGGTCGACCTGCCCGGAACCCCGGTGAAGGCCCTGGCGCTGGGGGCGTCGAAACTGCCCCGGTTCATCGCCCAGCCGGCCCTGGCGAAGATCCTCGGCGGCGGGCGCGGCGACAAGATGCCGTCCTTCCACATCGACCTGTACTCCGGGCGTGGCCGCACCGAGGTGCGCTACCTCAACGGCGCGGTGGTCCGCTACGGCGCGGAGCACGGCGTGCCGACCCCGGTGAACGCCGTGCTCACCGACACCCTCGAGGCGCTCAGCTCCGGAGAGCAGGACATCGAGACCTACCGGCACAACCCGGACGCGCTGCTGACGCTGCTGTAGGGCTCGAATAGGCTGAAATCGTGCCTTCGGCTGTGTGGATCGTCCTGGGGCTGGCCGGGCTGGTGGTCGGCGCCGAGTTGATCGTGCGGCACGGCGCGAGGCTCGCCGCGCGGCTGGGCGTGCCGTCGATCATCGTCGGGCTGACGATTGTCTCGCTCGGCACCAGCGCCCCGGAACTCGCCGTCGGCATCGACGCCGTCCGCACCGGAGCGGGTTCCCTGGCCGTCGGCAACATCGCCGGCACGAACGTCGCGAACCTGCTGCTGATCCTCGGCCTGTCGGCTGCGATCCGTCCGCTCTCCATCCACCGCCAGACCATCCGGATCGACCTGCCCGGCATGGCCATCGCCTCGCTGCTGCTGCTGGTGCTCTGCCTGGACGGGCAGCTGACCGTGCTCGACGGCGTCGCCCTGCTGGTCACGGCGCTGGTCTACATCGCCCTGCTGATCCGCACGGCCCGCCGCGAGCCGCCGCAGGTGGTGGCCGAGTACGAGTCGGAGTTCGCCGACGACCGTCCCCGGCACCGGGTCGGCGACCCTGTCCTCCGGCTGGCGCTGGTGGTGGCCGGCATCGCGCTCGTGGTGCTCGGCGCGGACTGGCTCGTCCGGGGCTCGGTCGACGCGGCACAGGCGCTCGGCGTGCCCGACTCGCTGATCGGCCTGACCATCATCGCGATCGGCACCAGCGCGCCCGAACTGGCCACCACCGTGGTCGCGACGGTGCGGGGCGACCCCGACATCGCGATCGGCAACCTGATCGGTTCCAGCACGTTCAACGTCACCGCGATCCTGGGCACGTCACTGCTGTTCGCCCGGCAGCCGGTCACGCTCGACCCCCAGCTGCTCTGGTTCGGGCTGCCCGTGATGGTGGCGGTCGCCGTGGTCTGCATCCCGGTGTTCATCACCGGACGCGTCGTCTCCCGCCTCGAGGGCGGCCTCTTCGTCGCCGGCTACCTCGGCTACCTGACCTACCTGATCGCCACCACGATGTGACCCGTCGTTCAGAAGTCGGCGATCCGGACGGGGATCCGGCGAGGACCGAAGTCGCCGGCGGTTTCGGCGAAGCGGCCGGCGACGGCGAACCCGCACTGCGGGCAGCGGGCGTCCGGGGTGAGCCGGTAGTCGAGGATCCGGTACCAGTCGCGGGTGACCAGGGCCGCGCCACAGCCGGGGCACCAGGTGGTGTCCGCCTCGATGTCGTGCACGTTGCCGGCGTAGACGTAGCGCAGCCCCGCGTCCATCGCGATCCGGCGGGCGCGGCGCAGCGTGGCGGGCGGCGTCGGCGGCACGTCCCTCATGTGGTGGTCGGGGTGGAAGGCGGAGAAGTGCAGCGGCACGTCCACCCCGAGCTCGGCGGCCACCCAGCCGGCGAGCTGCGCGATCTCGGCGTCGGAGTCGTTGTGGCCCGGGATCAGCAGGGTGGTCACCTCGAACCAGACCGACGTCTCGTGGGCCAGGTACGACAGCGTGTCGAGGACGGGCTGCAGGTGCGACCGCGTGATCCTCGCGTAGAACTCGTCGGTGAACGCCTTCAGGTCCACGTTGGCCGCGTCCATGTGGGCGAACAGCTCTCGGCGCGGGGCGTCGTGCACGTAGCCGGCGGTGACCGCAACCGTCCGGACGCCGAGTTCGTGGCACGCGTCCGCCACGTCGATCGCGAACTCGGTGAACACCACCGGGTCGTGGTAGGTGAAGGCGACGCTCTCGCAGCCCAGTTGCTTCGCCGCCTTCGCGATCGCCGACGGCGACGCGGCGTCCTGCAGCCGTTCGATGTCGCGGGACGTGCTGATGTCCCAGTTCTGGCAGAACCTGCACGCGAGGTTGCAACCGACCGTCCCGAACGACAGCACGCTGCTGCCCGGGTAGAAGTGGGCCAGCGGCTTCTTCTCGATCGGGTCGACGCAGAACCCGGACGCGAGCCCGTAGGTGGTCAGGACGAGCTGCTCGCCCTCGCGGCGCCGAACGAAGCACGCCCCCCGCTGGTGGTCGCGCAGCTTGCACTCCTGCGGGCACAGGTCGCACTGGATCCGGTCGTCGCCGAGCCAGTGCCACCAGCGTGCCGGGTGCAGGACCGGCACGGACGCGGTCATGTCCGGGCGAGCGGGAGTTCGTCCGGCTCGTGCCAGGCGGTCACGCCGAAGCGGTGTGCGACCACGTCCTCGCTCCAGAACACCACGGGCAGCCCGGCCTTGTGCAGCAGGTGCTCGACGAAGTCGTGCGGGTCGGGCAACTGCTCCCACACCTGCGGCAGGAACGTACCGCGGTGGCCGTGCCAGGCCAGGATCAGGCCGTCCACGCCGGGCACCAGGTGCGCCAGCAGCTCGTCCCGGGACGTGGCCGGGATCGGCTCGGTGGTCGACAACAGCGACACCTCGATCCGGACGTTCGGGATCTCGTGCGCAGGCAGCGGCGGGAACCGCGGATCGCTGAAGGCGGCCGAGCAGGCGTTGCGCATGACGTCGTCGCCGAGCCGGCGGAAGGCCTGCACCGACCCGATACAGCCGCGCAGCCGGCCGTCCCGGGTCAGGGTGACGAAGGTGGCGCCGGGTTCGTCGAGCCAGCCCGGGGCGTCGGGTGGAGTGGGGAGCACCCTGCGGCTGGCGATGGCCGCGCGGGCGAGACCGAGCAGCACAGGTCCCGCGCCCGGGTCGTCCTCGGGACGCAGCGGCGCGGCGGGTGGTTGCTCCCGCACCGCCGCGGGGCCCGGGTGGGCGGGCGCAAGACGGACGTCGGTCCGCGAGACGAGGTCAGTCATCCTGGTCACCTCCTGAGGTGGTACCCGTCCGGGTCAGGAACGACACGGACGCGTAGCCGACCACGCGGGCCCGATCACCGGCGGTGTCGCCGGAGTTGCGGGCGTCGACGAGCGTCGGCGTGAGGCTGTGGTCGCGGGCGGCGAGCAGCATCCCGTTGATGCCGCGGGCCCCGCACGCGCTGCGGTCGGGCAGGGGCCAGTCCAGCGCGAGGATGCGGGCGATGGTGTCGGCGTCGGTGCTGCGGGCGTGGTCGTAGGGCAGGTAGTGGGACAGGTCGGAGCTGATCAGCAGGAGGGTCTCGGGGCCGTCCCACGCCTCCTCGAGCACGGACGCGACGAGTTCCGGCTCGGCGCCCCCGACGACGAGGGGGACGAGCGTGAACTCGCCCAGCACCGTCTGAAGGAAGGGCAGTTGCACCTCCAGCGAGTGCTCTGGGGCGTGCGGGGCGTCGGAGCGGGCCACGTGCGGGAGAGTGACGAGGCGGTCGGCGACGAGGTGGTCGACCGGCACCTCGCCGAGCGGGGTGGCGAACGCGTCCGCGTCGGGCAGGGCCAGGCCGGTGAACCAGACGTGGTGGGCCGGACCGAGCAGCACCACCCGGTGGATGGACGCGGCGAACGGCTCGAGCAGCGCGTAGCCACGGGCGGCGGTCGGGCCGGAGTACACGTAGCCGGCGTGCGGGACGATCAGCGCCTTCGGGCACTCGGGGACGGCGCCGGTCGCCGTGCGGGCATCGGCGAGCAGGTCGTCCACATCGGTCCGCAACTCCTGGGCGCGGCCGGGGTAGAAGCGTCCCGCTACCGCGGGTTGACGAACGGTCCGCATCGACATCGCCCCCACTACCGACGCTAGGCCGGTCGGAGGGTGCCGTCAACGGTGCGGCCCTGCTTCCGCTCGTGCCGGGCGAGCTCTCCCGCCTGTGCGCGGCGAGTGTCCCGAAGGAGGCGAGGTGGGTGGTGACATCGGGCCGGGAGCGCCTCTCGGCGCGTGGCCGCTCGAAGCGGCGGAAGTTGGAGCCCGGGGCTACCGCGGCCCGACGTCTGCTGAAGGATAAGCCGACCCGGCCCCGGAACCAAGCCGGAACCCCTGGGGACGGTTCCTTTCCGGTTCGGGTGGTGTGTCCCCCTTCCGGTTCACGGGGACGGTTCCTTTCCGGTTCGGGTGGTGTGTCCCCTTTCCGGTTCGCGGGGACGGTTCCTTTCCGGTTCGGGTGGTGTGTCCCCCTTCCGGTTCACCGGGACGGTTCCTTTCCGGTTCAGCAGGTTCAGACCAGCTTGCCGTCCCGCCACAGCCGGGCGGACGCGGACAGATCCGCAGCCATCACCTGCAGGCGCCCGGCCTGGAACACCGCACGCGTGCCGTCGGTGACGTCCGCCCGTCCGGACGCGACAACGTGGCAGAATGCCGCCGCCCGCTCGAGGGCGACCGCGAAGTCGCCGTCGAACACCCCGCGCAGGATCTCGTCCGCCACCCGGCGCACCTCGTCCGGACCGGGCGGTTCGACGCCGGCGACCGCATGGTTGGGCTCAGTGAACCGGATCCCGGCTGCATACTCCCTTGCCGCACCGTGCGGATCGGTGCCCACCCATTCGCGCAGCAGGTACAGCCGCCACAGCGCGCCCGGCAGGGTTCGTGCGGGTCGGGCCGCCCAGAGGTCGGCGAGCGTGCCCAGGCCGATGTCGTCGGTGAGCGCGATCAGCCGTGCGGTAACGGCAGGGTCTCCGGCCGCGCGTCCGGTGTGCAGCAGCACGGCGGCGGTCTCGTGGGCGGCGTGCAGCTCGGCGATCGGGTCGGACGGCTCGCCAAGGGCCTCCAGTGCGGCCGGGTCCCGGAAGCTGGGCCGACGGGGCTTGCGCTGCTCACTCACCCGAACAGGGTAGTCGGACGCCCGTCGCGCTCCTGAACCGGAAAGGAACCGTCCCCGCGAACCGGAAGGGGGACACACCACCCGAACCGGAAAGGAACCGTCCCCGCAACAGCGGGGACGGTTCCTCGGGGGCAGCCCGGTGATGTTGGATCGGGTCAGACTGCCAGCACCTGGTCGACCGGGGTGAACGCGTGACCCCAGGCCTCGGCCACGGGGCTGCTGGTGAGCTCGCCCCCGATCGTCGACAGACCGCGGGCCAGCGTCGCGTCAGCGGCCAGCGCGTCCCGCCAGCCGAGGTCGGCCAGCTTCGTCACGTACGGCAGGGTGGCGTTCGTCAGAGCGTAGGTGGAGGTCACCGGCACCGCACCCGGCATGTTCGCCACCGCGTAGAAGACCGCGTCGTGCACCCGGTAGGTGGGCTCGGCATGCGTGGTGGCATGGGTGTCGGCGAAGCAGCCGCCCTGGTCGACCGCGATGTCCACGAAGACCGCGCCCGGCTTGGCGAGCGCCACCATCTCGTTGGTGACCAGCTTCGGTGCCCGCGCACCGGGCACCAGCACCGAGCCGATCACCAGGTCGGCGTCGCGGATCGCGGCCTCGATCGCATAGGCGGTGGACATCTGGGTCTTCACCTGACCGCCGAACTCGGAGTCGAGCGCGACCAGCCGCTCGGTGGAGATATCGAGGATCGTCACGTCCGCCCTCAGGCCGTACGCAATCTGGGCGGCGTTCTGGCCGGCCACGCCACCGCCGATCACGACCACCTTGCCCGGGGTCACACCGGGGACGCCGGGCAGCAGCACGCCGTCGCCGCCCGCGTGCTTGAGCAGCGCGCTCGTCCCGGCCAGCACGGACAGCCGTCCGGCCACCTCGCTCATCGGACGCAGCAGGGGCAGCGCCCCGTCCGCGGTCTGCACGGTCTCGTACGCGATCGCCGTCGTGCCGGACGCCAGCAGCGCCTCGGTCTGCGCCTGGTCGGCGGCGAGGTGCAGGTAGGTGAACAGCACCTGGTCCTCGCGCAGGAAGCCGTACTCGGAGGCGATCGGCTCCTTCACCTTCAGCAGCAGGTCGGCGGCGCCCCACACGTCCGCGGCCACGGGGACGACCGTCGCACCGGCGAGCGCGTACGCGTCATCGGTGATCGCCGAACCGAGCCCTGCGCCCGCCTGGACGAACACCTCGTGGCCGCGCCGGACCA
>JAXGTK010000022.1:0-23227 GCA_040774965.1 Propionicimonas sp.
CAGCGCGTCCATCTCGTCGAAGAACACGACCACCGGACGCCCGGACGTGGCGTGCTCCTTCGCCCGGGTGAAGATCGCCCGGATCTGGCGTTCGGTCTCCCCCACGTACTTGTCCAGCAGTTCCGGGCCCTTGATGTTGAGGAAGTGGCTCCCGGCGGAGTTCGCGACCGCCTTGGCGATCATGGTCTTCCCGCACCCCGGCGGCCCGTACAGCAGCACGCCCTTCGGCGGCCGCAGCCCGAACTCGGTGAACAGCTCCCGGTGCCGGAACGGCAGCTCGACGGCGTCGCGGATCTGCTCGATCTGGACGCCGAGGCCCCCGATGTCGGCGTAGCTGACGTCCGGCACCTCCTCGAGCGTGAGGTCGGCCACCTCGCTGCGCGGCACGGCGGCCAGCGCCAGCAGGGCGCGACGGTCGGCGAGCAGGGTGACACCCGGACGCAGGGCTTCCGGCGTGAGGCCTGCCGCGGCCAGCAGCACGGTCTCCTCCCCGGACGTGCCCACGGTGAGCAGTCGGCCGTCCGGCAGCACCTCGACCAGGCGGACGACGTCACCGGCCGGCAGCGGCTCGACGACGCCGACCACCAGCAGCGCCTCGTTCAGCAGCACCCGGACGCCGGGCGCCAGGGACTGGGCGTCCACGTCCGGACTCACCGCGCACCGCAGCAGCCGCCCCCCGGTGGCCACGTCGACAGTGTCCTCGCCAGCGGCCAGCACGTGCCCGAACGAACCCGGCGGACGCCCCAGCGCGTCCAGCTGCTCCCGCAGGGCGACCAGCGAGTCGCGGGCGTCCGCGAGGGTGGCGTTGAGCTTCTCGTTCGCCTGGGCCAGCCTGCGCGCATCCGCGCGGGCGTCGCCCAGCCGGCGCTCCGACAGGTCGAGCGCACGGGCGCGCGACTCCAGCAGTTCGTGGGCGTCGGCGAGCTGGCGGGCGAGCTCGGCCGGTTCAGGCATCGTCGCCGCCTGCGTCCACACCCCTCGGCCGGGGTCCGGTGTAGTCGGGCCCGTAGGCACCAGGGGCGGGCCGGCGCCGCCGCGGCGGTGCGACCACGCCGGGGGCCAGCCGCCGGGTGAAGATCAGGAAGCCGGTGTGGCCGGTCGTGGTGTGGCCCGGACGGATCGCGAGGCCCTCGGCGTGCCAGCCGCGCGCCTGGTACTCCCGCGCGTCCGGCTCGGTGAAACCGCCGTGGGCCCGCAGGGTGTCCATCGTGCGGCCCAGCTGGGTGGCTGTGGCGACGTAGCAGCAGAGCAGGCCGCCGGGCTCCAGCACGTCCGCGACCGCGTCCACGCACTCCCACGGCGCGAGCATGTCCAGCACGGCCCGGTCCACCCGCTCCGGGCCGAGGTCGGTGACCAGGTCGCCGATCCGCAGTTCCCAGGACGGGTGCTCGGCACCGAAGAAGGCGGTGACGTTCTTCTTCGCGATCGCCGCGAACTCCGGACGCCGCTCGTAGGAGTACAGGCGTCCGGTGGGCCCGATCGCGCGGAGCAGGAAGATGCTCAGCGCCCCCGATCCGGCGCCGGCCTCCAGCACGCGGGCCCCGGGGAAGATGTCGGTCTGGACCAGGATGTGCGCGGCGTCCTTCGGGTACACGACGGTGGCGCCGCGGGGCATGGTGACGGTGAACTCCTCCAGCAGCGGACGGAACGCCACGTGGGCGACGCCACCGGCCGACCGCACGACGGTCCCCTCCGGGTGCCCGATCAGGTCGTCGTGGCTGATCGCACCCTTGGTGGTGTGGAAGTTCGCGCCCGGGGCCAGCAGGATCGAGTGCCGGCGCCCCTTGGGGTCGCTCAGCGTGACCCGCTCCCCCACCTCCAGCGGACCGGTCCGCACACCGCTCAGCGGGCCCGGACCGGATTGGGGACGGTTCCTGATTCGGTCCACCCCGGGGACCCCGACCGGCTCGACCGCCGTCGGGACGGCCTCGTCCACGGGCCCCGGCGACTCAGCCACGGGTGAACCCCCACAACCCGAGCATCTGCCCGCTGCCGAACGCCTCGCCGATCAGGTCGACCCCCTTCGCCAGGAACAGGATCCCGTTGCCCTGCGACACCGGCAGCACGGTGGCGTCGACCGCAGCCTGCTGCTGCAGTTCGGTCAGCGCCGCCGTCCGGGCCGTCCCGTTCGTGGTGCGGGCCCGGGTCTCGAGCAGTTGCAGCTTCGACGTGCTGCCCGCGAGTGGTCGCTCGAGGTAGCGCTGCAGCCAGCCCATCGCGTTGTTCACCCACGCGGGCGAGTCGGTCAGCCACAGGTCTGCACTACCGCTGGTGACCAGGCGGACGCTCACCCCGCCGAGGCTCTCGATCCGGTCCCGGATCAGGCTCGCGAGGTCGGAGGCCCCCGGTGCGGTGGGCACATAGCCGAGCGTCATGTTGATCCGGGTGCCCTTGAGGTCGGGCAGCTTCGGGCGTCCGCCCAGCGTGAACGACTTCGCGTGGTCGGCCACCCCCACGGGGACGATCGAGTCGAGTGTCCGGTCCGGCTGGAGCACCTTCTCCACGCCCTCACGAAGCTTCGCGTTGTCGCGCAGCTTCGAGTTCTCGTTCCAGACCAGCTGGGTGACCCTCATGCCGTCGAGCGGGAAGCGCCGGAACCCCGTCGCGGTCGTGTTGTCGGTACTGCCGTCGATCTCGTCGGTCATCCGCTGCAGTGCGGCGTTGTCGAGGCTGCGCCAGACCGCGTCCGCCGTGCCGTCGTTGATCGCGGCCTCGGCGGCCACGGAGTCGGCGACGATCTGGACCTTCATCGCGTCCAGCAAGCCGGTCTTCGGGCCGACGTACTTGTCGAACCGGCTCACCGTCACCTCGGAGTCGGTGATCGTCTGCACCTCGTACGGCCCCGAGCCGATCGGCAGCGTCTCCAGCGGGAGCGCCGTGTCCGGGTTGAACGCCTCCTCGTCCACGATGGACGCGGCCTGCCCGGCGAGGGCGTAGCCGAACTGGTTGTCGGGGTAGGACAGCTCGAACTCGACGGTGTGCGCGTCCGGCGTGTCGATCCTCTTCAGGGCCGACAGCAACCCGATCGAGGTGTCCGCGACGTCGAGCCGCAGTGCCCGCTGGATGCTGAACTTCACGTCCGATGAGTCCAGCACGTGACCGTTGTGGAAGTACAGGTTGTCGGGCAGCGTGCACTCGTAGACCAGCTTCGAGGTGAACAGGCAGTCGGTGGCGGCGTCCGGCTTCAGCTCGCCCGTGTCCGGGAGCACCACCATCAGGCGCTGGTAGACGCTGGTCACGACCAGCGAGTCGGTGTAGCCGAGCGCGACGGCGGGGTCGGCCGTGGTCACCGGGCCCGTCGTGACAAGGGTGAACACCCGCGGCGTGGGCGAGGCGGACGAAGTCGTCGCAGCGGGCTCGGGCTGCGGCGCCACGGGCTGGGTGCACGCGGCGAACAGCACCGGCAGGCACGCCAGCAGGGCGGCCGCCCGGAGCCGGACGCGACGGAGGTGTCGGTCAGCGCGCATTGAAGTACTTGGCCTCCTGGTGGTGCACGACGATCGCGTCCGTGGACTGCTCGGGGTGCAACTGCAGTTCCTCGCTCAATTCCACACCGATCCGTTCCGGACGCAGCAGGGTGACCAGCTTCGCGCGATCGTCCAGGTCGGGGCACGCCGGGTAGCCGAACGAGTACCGCGAACCCCGGTAGGCCTGGTCGCGGATCATCGCGTCGACAGCACCGTCCCCACCCAGGCCGAGCTCCGCGCGGATGCGGGCGTGCCAGTACTCGGCGAGGGCCTCGGTCAGCTGGACGGACAGCCCGTGCAGTTCGAGGTAGTCGCGGTAGGCGTCGGCGGCGAACAGCTTCGCCGTGGCCCCGGCGACCGCCGAGCCCATGGTGACCAGCTGCAGCGCGACCACGTCGGGCCCGTCGGCGGCCGCCTCGCCGGCGTCCCGGAAGAAGTCGGCCAGGCACAGGTGTCGGTCCCGGGTCTGCCGCGGGAACGTGAACCGCGTCACCTCGCGGTCCGGGTCTTCCGGGTCGCCGAGCACCAGCGTGTCTCCCTCGGAGTGGCACGGCCAGTAGCCGTACACCACCGCGGGCTCCACCAGCGACTCGGTGTGGATGCGGTCGAGCCAGTGCCGCAGCCGTGGGCGTCCCTCGGTCTCGACGAGTTCGGAGTAGCCGGGGCCGTCCTTGCTGCCACGCAGGCCCCACTGGCCCATGAACGTCGCACGCTCGTCGAGCCAGCCGGCGATGTCCGCCAGCGAGAGCCCCCGCACGACGCGACTGCCCCAGAACGGCGGTGTCGGGACCCGGACGTCGGCTCCCCGGGCGACGCCCGAGCGGGTGGGTGGACCGGATTCGGAACCGTCCCCGATACGGTCCGGACGGGGGGTCGTGCGGACGCGGCGACGCCGGGGCTCGGGCAGCGCGGCGCCGGGCACTCCGCGCCTGACCGCGACGACCTTCTCCATCAGCGCCAGGCCCTCGAACGCGTCGCGGGCGTAGCGGACGTCGCCGTGGTACAGGTCGTCCAGGTCCTCCTCGACGAACGCGCGGGTGAGCGCCGCCCCGCCGAGCAGGATCGGGAACCGGCTCAGCCCCCGGTTGTTCAGCTCGGCCAGGTTGTCCCTCATCACGACCGTGGACTTCACCAGCAGTCCGGACATGCCGATCGCGTCCGCGTTGTGCGCGAGGGCGGCCTCGATGATCGCGCTGACCGGCTGCTTGATGCCCAGGTTCACCACGGTGTAGCCGTTGTTGGTGAGGATGATGTCGACCAGGTTCTTGCCGATGTCGTGCACGTCGCCCTTCACCGTGGCGATCACCATCGTGCCCTTGCCGCCGGTGTCCGCCTTGTCGAGGTGCGGCTCGAGGTGGGTGACCGCGGCCTTCATCACCTCCGCGGACGCCAGCACGAACGGCAGCTGCATCTGCCCGGACCCGAACAGCTCGCCGACCACCTTCATGCCGGCCAGCAGGTCGTCGTTGATGATCGTCAGGCCCGGCTTGTCGGCCAGCGCCTCCTCCAGGTCGGCCTCCAGCCCCTTCGGGTCGCCGTCGATGATCCGTCGCTGCAGCCGTTCGGCGACCGGCAGCGCGGCCAGTTCGGCGGCGCGGGCCTCGCGGCTGCTCGCCGTGGTGACGCCCTCGAACAACTCCAGGAACCGGGTCAGCGGGTCGTAGCCGTCGCGACGCCGGTCGTGGACGAGGTCCTCGGCGACCTGCCTCTGCTCCTCCGGGATCCGGGCGATCGGCAGGATCCGGGCCGCGGGCACGATCCCGGAGTCGAGGCCGGCCTCGACGCACTCGTGCAGGAACACCGAGTTCAGCACCTGGCGGGCGGCGGGGTTCAGCCCGAACGACACGTTCGAGACGCCGAGCGTGGTGTGGATGCCGGGGTACTTCGCGGTCACCTGCCGGATCGCCTCGATGGTCTCGATCGCGTCGCGCCGGGTCTCCTCCTGCCCGGTCGCGATCGGGAACGTGAGGCAGTCCACGATGATGTCCTCCACCGACAGCCCCCACGTGCCGGTGAGCTCGGCGACCAACCGGTCGGCCACCCGCACCTTCCACTCGGCGGTGCGGGCCTGGCCCTCCTCGTCGATGGTCAGCGCGACCACGGCCGCACCGTGCTCGGCCACCAGCGGCATCACGCGGGCGAACCGCGAGTCGGGGCCGTCGCCGTCCTCGAAGTTCACCGAGTTGATCGCGCAGCGGCCGCCGAGCAGTTCCAGGCCGGCCTGCAGGACCGCGGGCTCGGTGGAGTCGAGCATGATCGGCAGGGACACCCCGGTGCCGATCCGGAACGCCAGCTCGGCCATGTCGGCGGTGCCGTCGCGTCCGACGTAGTCGACGCAGAGGTCGAGGAGGTGCGCGCCGCCGCGACTCTGCCCCTTGGCGATGTCGAGGCAGTCCGCCCAGTTCCCGGCGAGCATCGCCTCCCGGAACGCCTTCGAGCCGTTCGCGTTGGTGCGCTCGCCGATCGACAGGTAGCTGGTGTCCTGGCGCAGCGGCACCTCGGCGTAGAGCGACGACACCGCGGAGACGTGGACGGGGTCGCGCGGCCCTGGCGTCCGTCCGGCCACCGCCGCGGTGAGGCGCGAGATGTGGGCGGGCGTGGTGCCGCAGCAACCGCCGACCAGGCTGAGCCCGAACTCGGAGGTGTACTGCTCGACGTAGTCGACGAACTCCTCCGGACCCATCGGGTAGCGCGCGCCCTCGGGGGTGAGCTCGGGCAGGCCTGCGTTCGGCATGCAGACCAGCGGGATGCGGGCGTGCCGCGACAGGTGCCGCAGGTGCTCGCTCATCTCGGTCGGTCCGGTGCCGCAGTTCAGCCCGATCGCATCGATCCCGAGGGGTTCGAGCGCGGTGAGCGCCGCGCCGATCTCGCTGCCCAGCAGCATCGTGCCGGAGGTCTCGATCGTGACGTTCACGAAGATGGGCAGGTCGGCGCCGGCGGCCTCCCGTGCCCGTCGGGCGCCGTTCACGGCCGCCTTCGCCTGCAGCAGGTCCTGGGAGGTCTCGATCTGGAAGCCGTCCACGCCGCCGGCGATCATGGCCTCCGCCTGGCGCTGGTAGGCGTCCCGCAGTTGCGCGTAGCCGACGTGGCCCAGGCTGGGCAGCTTGGTGCCCGGTCCCATGCTGCCGAGCACGTACCGCGGCCACTCCGGCGTGCTCGCCGCGTCCGCGGCCGTCCGCGCGATCCTGGCGCCCGCCTCCGCCAGCTCCGCGATCCGGTGCCCGATGCCGTACTCCCCCAGCGCGGCGAGGTTCGCGCCGAAGGTGTTGGTCTCGATGCAGTCCGCTCCGGCGTCGAGGTAGGCGGTGTGGATGGCGCCCACCACGTCCGGCCGGGTCACGTTCAGCACCTCGTTGCAGCCCTCGAGGTCCTCGAAGTCCGCGAGCGACAGGTCGTGGCCCTGCAGCATCGTGCCCATGGCGCCGTCCGCCACGAGCACGCGGGAAGCCAGGGCCGAGCGGAGGTCGCGGGTCATGATGAGCAGAATAGGCGAGTCCGCCTACAGTGGTCGCCATGGCAGAGGCTCGTGGGCTCAGAGGGCTGCGGAACCCGGTGGTGGTCGCCGCGTTCGGTGGCTGGAACGACGCCGGAGAAGCGGCCAGCGGCGTGATCGACCACCTGGTGGACGCGTATTCCGCGGAACTCGCGTTCGCGATCGATCCGGAGGAGTTCTACGACTTCCAGGTGAACCGCCCCACCACCCGGCTGGTCGACGGTGAGCGGATCGTCGAGTGGCCGACGACCGAGGTGCTGGTCGCCCACCTGCCCGAACGCGACCTCGTCCTGATCGGTGGCCCGGAGCCGAACTACCGGTGGCAGGAGTACACGGCGCGCCTGTTGTCGATGCTGCGCTCCGTCCACCCGGAGATGGTCGTGCTGATCGGTGCGATGCTCACCGACGCCCCGCACACGCGGCCCGTCCCGGTGAGCGGGACGGCGAGCAACCAGGCTCTGGCCGACGAGCTCGGGCTCGAGCTCTCCGACTACGAGGGCCCCACCGGCATCATCGGCGTGCTCTCCTACGAGTGCAGCCGGGCCGGCTTCCCGGTGGTGTCCATGTGGGCCTCGGTGCCCCACTACGTGGCGGAACCGCCGAACCCCCAGGCCACGCTCGCGCTGCTGACCAGGCTCGAGGACGTCCTGAACCTGCCGCTGGAGTCCGGCGAGCTCCCGGAGGAGTCACAGCGGTGGGTCGAGCAGGTCAACGACCTGGTCGCGGAGGATCCGGACATCTCCAGCTACATCAGCGCGCTCGAGGAGCGCAGGGACGAGGCGACGCCGACGCCCACCGGCGACTCGATCGCCGCCGAGTTCGAGCGCTACCTGCGGCGCCGCGACCGCCGTCGGGGCTGAGCCGCGCGGCTCAGCGGGCCGCGGCGGCCTCCGCCCGCGCCTTGAGTGCGCGAACCATCGCGTCCGGGTCGTCGGCGGAGAACACCGCCGAGCCGGCCACGAAGGTGTCCGCGCCGGCCTCCACGCAGCGTTCGATGGTGGCCTCGGAGATGCCGCCGTCCACCTGCAGCCAGATGTCGCCTCCGAGGGCGTCCAGCAGCGCGCGGGTGCGGCGAAGCTTCGGCAGCATGATGTCGAGGAACGACTGCCCGCCGAAGCCCGGCTCCACCGTCATCAGCAGGACCATGTCCAGTTCGCCCAACAGGTCGGCGTACGGCTCGATCGGGGTGGCCGGACGCAACGCCATCGACGCGCGCGAGCCGAGCCTGCGCAGCTCGCGGGCCAGCCGGATCGGGGCGTTGGAGGCCTCCACGTGGAAGGTGACCGACTCCGCGCCCGCCTCGGCGTAGCCGGGGGCCCACCGGTCCGCCTCGGCGATCATCAGGTGGATGTCGAGCATCCGGTCGGTACTCGCACGGATGCTCTCCACCATCGGCAGGCCGAAGGTCATGTTGGGCACGAACCTGTTGTCCATGACGTCGAGGTGGATGGCGTCGGAGCTCGGGATGCGCTCGATCTCGTGCTTCAGGTCGGTCAGGTCTGCGTTCAGGATGCTCGGCGTGATTCGGATACCCACGGTGGAAAACCTACCGGTCCGCGCGCCGCAGCAGCGCCAGGAACATCGCGTCGGTCCCGTGCCGGTGCGGCCACAGCTGCACGTACGGGCCCGTGGCGGCGTCCGGCACCTCGGGCAGCAGCGCGGCGGCGTCCAGCACCGTCGCGCCGCTCACTTCCTCGACGACCGCCGCCGTCTCGTCCGGGTGCGGCGAGCAGGTGACGTAGGCCACCACCCCACCCGGCTTCACCGAGGCGAGTGCGGACGCCAGTAGGCGCCGCTGCAGGCCGACCAGGCCCGGGACGTCCTCCGGCCGGCGCCGCCACCGGCTCTCCGGCCGTCGGCGCAGGGCGCCCAGGCCGGTGCACGGGACGTCGGCCAGGACGCGCGCGAAGGAGCCCTCGCGCCACGCCGGACGGGTGCCGTCGGCCACGACCGTGACCGGGCGGTTCGGCTCCGGGTACGCCCGCAGGTTCGCGGCCACGAGCCGGGCCCGGTGCGGCTGCAGTTCGGAGGCGACCAGCCGGGTGCCGGCCTCGCGGACCAGCCCGGCGAGCAGCGCCGACTTCCCGCCCGGGCCGGCGCACAGGTCGAGCCACTCGCCCTCCGGCGCCTCGGCGCGGGTGAGGGCCAGCGCGACCAGCTGGGAGCCCTCGTCCTGGACCCCGGCCCGGCCCTCGGCCACCGCGGGCAGCGACGCCGGATCGCCCTCCCGGTAGGCACCGTACGGCGACCAGCGTGCGGGCCGACCGTCCAGTTCGGCCACCTCGGCGAGCCCGGGTCGCACGACGAGGTTCGGCACGGGCGCGACGTTGTCGGCGGCCAGCGCCTCGGCCAGTTCGGCCCCGGGCAGCACCCGGGCCCACGCCTCCACGACCCAGCGGGGGTGCTGGTGGGCCAGGGCGAGCCGGCCGAGGTCGTCCTCGTCCTCGCCGAGCAGTTCGAGCCAGCCCGGCCAGTCGCGTTCGGCGACCCGGCGCAGCACGGCGTTGACCAGGCCCGCGACCCGCTCCCCCACCTCGAGCGCGGCCAGGTCGACCGTGGTGGACAGCGCGGCGTGGGTCGGTACGCGCATCGCGAGGAGCTGGTGGGTGCCCAGCCGCAGGGCGTCGAGCACGGCGGGCTGGAGAGTGCCCAGCGGGCGCCCGGCGGCCCGCTCGATCACGCGGTCGTAGGCGCCCATCGCGCGACACGTGCCCGAGGCGAGTTCGGTCGCAAAGGCCGCGTCGGCCGGTGCGAGGTCGGCCCGGCGGCGGGCGAGCTCAAGGTTCGCGTAGGCGCCGTCGGCCGTCACGGCGCGCAGCACCCGGAAGGCCGCGGTACGGGCGGGGTCCCGCTGTCGCCGTCGTGCCCGCGCCGGCTTCGGGCTCATTCGAAGCGTCCGGGGCCGCGCAGGCCCCGTCCCCAGTCGGCGGCGGGCAGCGCGCGCTTCCCGGCCGGCTGGACGAGGCGCAGTTCCAGCGAGCCGTCACCAGTGCCTGCGAGCACCTCGCGTCGGCCCGGACGGACCTCCCCGGGCTCCAGCCCGGCGTCCGGGGCCGGCACGGCCTGCAGCACGCGGAACCGCTCCCCGGCGAGCTCGGTCCACGCGACGGGCGAGGGGTTGTTGGCCCGAACCTGCCGGCTGATCTCGATCGCGGGACGCGTCCAGTCGATCCGGGCGCCACCGACGGTCAGTTTGGGGGCCGGCGTCACGCCGTCCGCCGGTTGGGGCTTCGGGACGACCACGTCCGCCTCCAGCCCGTCCAGCGTCGCGGCGAGCAGCTCGGCGCCACGCACCTGCAGCGCCTCCAGCGCCTCGCCCGCGGTCTCCTCCGGACCCAGCCGGTACTCGGTCCTCGCCAGCACGGGGCCGGCGTCCAGGGCCTCGACGAGTTCGAACACCGTGACGCCGGTGACCTCGTCGCCGGCCAGGATCGCGTGCTGGACGGGCGCGGCGCCCCGCCAGCGCGGCAGCAACGAGAAGTGCACGTTCACCCAGCCGTGCGGTGGCAGGTCGAGCAGCGGCCGAGGGATCAGCCCACCGTAGGCGACCACCGGGCAGCAGTCGGGGGCCAGCTCGGCGAGGCGGGCGGAGAGGTCCGGGTCAGCGGCCCGGGCCGGACGCAGCACCTCGATGCCGCGGTCCAGGGCGAGCGCGGCCACCGGGCTGGGGACGGCCCGCGAGCTGCGGCCCCTCGGCGCGTCCGGACGGGTGAGCACGGCCACGACCTCGTGCCGGCCGTGGTCGAGCAGGTGGGCGAGGGTGTCGGCGGCCACCTGCGGGGTTCCGGCGAAGACGAGGCGCATGCCCGGCAGCCTAGACGACGAGCTCTGCGAGGAGTCTTGACGAGCGGCGAGGGACGAGCCGGGAGGATCAGAGGGACGATCCACCCGGGGCTCAGCTGCGCAGCCGCAGTGCCAGCGCCCGGGTGGCCAGGCCGAGGTCGAGGTCGGCGACCAGGAGACCCGCCTCGCCGTAGGGCTGCCAGGCCAGCACCGAGCCGTCGGGACGGATCACCGCCGAGGTCGTCGGCGAGCCGTCCACCGCGCAGTTGACGCTCGCGAACCAGCAGGTGTTCTCCGCGGCGCGACACAGGGACGCCGCCTCGTGGAAGGTGTTGCGCGGGTCGGCGTACGACTGCGGGCGGAACGACCCCGGCTCCGGCTCGGAGTAGTGCGGGTGGAGCACCAGCCGGGCGCCCTGCAGGACCACGTCGCGGACGGTCTCCGGGTACCGGAAGCCCTCGTGGCAGATCGCGACCCCGAAGGTGAGCCCTCCGACGGTGAAGGTTCGCCGTCCGGACCCGGGCTCGTAGAGCGCGTCCTCGCTCGGGTCGAGTTGCACCTTGTCCTGCCAGCCGAGCAGTCGGCCGTCCGGTCCTGCGACCAGGGCCGTGATGCGGAGCCGGTCGTCCACGAACCGCTCGGTGCCCAGCACCACCGCCACCCGGGACGCACCGGCGGCCCCGACCACACGGGTGTGGGCCGCAGCCAGCCAGGCCGGTTCCGCGGGCGGCACCGGGGCACCCAGCGCCCGGTAGCCCGGCAGGAAGCACTCCGGGAAGCAGACCAGGTCGGCGCCGGCCCGCGCGGCGTCGGCGATGGCGGCACAGGTGGCTTCCACCGCGGCGTCCGGACTGGCCGGGAACGGCAGGTTCGCCAGGGCGAGGCGGACCGAACTCATGCGCGCAGCCTACGGCCCCGCGGATCGGGCGCCCGGCCGAGGCAGCGGCGCGGCGGGCGCCGGGCCCGCCGGGGATCAGGCCAGCGCCTGCGGATCCACCCGGACCCGCAGCGGCGGCTCCTTGCGCGCCGCCCGCACCGACAGTACAGCCCGGACCCGGCCGACCAGCTCCCCGGACGCGGCCAGCGGCGCACGCAGCGTCACTCTCGCCAGCGGCTCCTCCGCGCGGACGTCGAACGGGCCGAGCACCTGCACGCCGTCGAAGAGGTCGAGCGCGGCGAGCGCGGTCCCCACCTGGTCCGGTGCTCCTTCGATGGTGAGCAGCTTCACCGCGGGCGGGAAACCGGCGGCCGCGCGGTCGGCCAGTTCGCGCTCCGCGTACCCGACCGGGTCCAGCCGGAGCAGCGCCTGGACCTCCCGCAGACCGGGGTCCGCGACGACCACCACCGTGCCGCCCTCGGCGCCGGGCCGCACGAGCGCGGTCACCGCGAGCCAGCGACGCAGCGCCTCCTCGCCGGCCCGCAGGTCCGCCCGGCCGAGCATCAGCTCCGCGTCCAGCAGGACGGCGGCCGCGTACCCCTGCGCCGCGGTCGGGGCGGCCCCCGGGGTCGCCAGCACCAGCACCGGCTCGGCGCCCACTCCGGCGAGCGGCTTGTCCGCGCTCGCCTGCAGGACCGGGGTGCCCGGGAACGCCTTCCCGAACTCCTCCGCCGTCCGGGCGACCCCCACCACCGGCGTCCGCAGCCGCGTGCCACCGCACTCGCCGCACCGCCAGGCGGTCAGCAGCGGCCCGCACCAGCGGCACTGCGGGCCGGTACCACCGGGGTCGCTCAACGCCTGGCCGCAGGACGGACAGCCCGCGACCGCCCGGCAGCCGGCGCAGACGAGTACGGGCAGGTACCCGGCCCGGGGCACCTGCACGAGCACCGGCCCGGCGGCCAGGCCCGCCCGGACGGCGGCGAACGCATCGTGGGGCAGCCGGGCCGCACCGGCATGGGGATCGCGGGCGCTGTCGGCGGCCGCCGTACGGATGGCGGCGGCGTTCCTCCGGGTCTCCGCGGGGGTCAGCTGGAGCCCGGCGAGCCATCCCCGGGCCACCAGGTGCTGCACCTCGGCCGTGCGGGCGTGCGCGGCCAGCAGGAGCGCGCAGCCGCCCAGGTGGGCACGCAGGGCGGCCACCTCGCGGGCGTGCCAGTACGGGGCGTGCGGTTCGGCCCAGGCGTCGTTCCCGTCGTCCCAGACGGCGACCAGGCCGAGGTCGCGGACGGGCGCGAACACCGCGGCGCGCGTACCGAGCACCAGCCGGACGCCACCGCGGGAGGCCGCGAGGAAGTTCCGGTAGCGGGCCGCGGGGCCGGCGTCCGCCGCCAGCACGGCGAAGCTGCCGCGCCCGAACCGCTCGGTGACCGCAGCGGTGAGCCGGCCCAGGTGCCGGGCGTCGGGCACCAGCAGCAGGGCGCCCCGGCCACCGGCGAGCGCGGCTGCGGCGGCCTCGGCGAAGCCCTCCGCCCAGTCGCCCGTCGCCGCCGTGCCCGGCACGACGGTCCAGGCGGCCCGCGGGCGTCCGCCGTCCCGGAGCGCCGCGAGGAAGTGGCCGCCATCGGGGTAGGCCGTGAGCGGACCCGCCACCGGGGCCTCCGTGCGCGGCAACGGGTACGCCGGGGCGACCGCCTTCTCCGTGGTGGCGTGCCGGGGCGGGACCGCCGTACGCACGACGTCGGCGAAGCTGCCCGCGTAGTGGTCGGCCACCGCACGGATCAGCTCCGCGACGTCCCCGGTCAGCACCGGCTCCGGCGAGACCACCTTCTGCAACGGGGCGAGCCCGGTCCGTTCCGCCGTCCCGGCGCGGGCGAGCACGAAGCCGTCCCGGAGGCGTCCCGCGAAACGCACCTTCACCCGGACCCCGGGCTGCGCGTCCGCGTCGAGCTCCTCGGGGACCGCGTAGTCGAACGGCCGGTCGAGGTTCGCCAGCGGCAGGTCCACCGCCACCTTCGCCACCGGTCGTTCCATGGCTCGCATCGTAGGCGTCCCGCCCGACAGCTGGGCGTCGGCTGTGGACGAATGTGAACCATCCGTGCGTCGTTCCTGCACGGTGGGCCGACCCTGCCCCGGCCTCTTCCGGTGAGTGCCCGCTCGGACCAGAATCGCTCCATGAGGATCCAGAGCGTGACGGTCGGGGTGCCGGCTGCCGATCTGCGACGGGCCGTGGAGTGGTATCGCACCACGTTCGAGCTCGACACCCCCGACCTCGAACCCTCCGAGGGCATCGTCGAGTTCAAGCTCGGGCCCGTGTGGGTTCAGCTGGTCGAGGCGACCGGCGGTCCGCAGGACGGAGGCACCATCCTGCGGATCGGGGTGCACGACGCCGCGGCGGAACGGGAACGGCTGAAGTCCATGGGTGTGACCGTGGGGGAACTCGAGAACGTCGACAACGTGATCGAGTACTTCGACTTCGTCGACCCGGACGGCAACCACCTCGGCGTGTACGCGGAGGTCGAACCCTGAGCCCCGGTCAGCCGGAGAACACGACCTCGACCGTCTCCCCGAGCCGCCGGTACCCGATCGCTGCGTAGATGCCGTTGCTGGTGGGGTTCGCGAGGTCGGTGTGGAGCATGCAGCGCAACCCCCGGGCGCGCCACAGCTCGCTGATCGCAGCCGTGGCGCCACTGGCGTAGCCCCGTCCCCGCTGTGCGATGGGGGTGTAGACGAAGCCGATCCGGGTCACACCGCCCGCCGGTGCCGACGCCACCGCCATCGCCACCGGGTCGGGATCGCACCACAGCAGCACCCGGCCGTCCGCGATCGCCAGCCGGCTCCCCGGGCCGGTGTCCGGCAACCCGAGTTCGGCGTGGAACGCCGCCATCCAGGCGGCCACCAGCGGCTCGTCCTGCGGGGTCGCCGTCCGGTGCGTGCCGGGGACGGGCCGCTGCAGCCGGGCGGCGCCGGGAAGGTCGTAGAGCCCCAGCCGCATCGCCACCCGCCGGGTCTGGCCGGTCAGGGCGCACCACCGGCCGACGAAGGCGGCAACCGCGTCCACAGCACCGTTGGCCCCGACGGGACGGACGCCCTCGGCGTGGACGAAGTCCGCCAGCGCCGGGGCCACCTCCACGTCCGCCACGGGCAGGTGGAACGGGTAGGGCGGAGTGTGGTGGGCCAGGAACGGTGGCCGGCCCGGCCGCAACACGGCGTAGAACGCGTGGCTCGGATAGGCGTCCGGATCACGCCGGACGCTGTCGACCACGGACGCGAGCACGGAGTGCGGCACCGGCTCGGCGTCCACGACCGGCTCGGCGACCGCCCAGAAGGCGTCCGGATCGGTGTAGCGCCTGATCTCCACGGCCAGCCCCACGACGGCGCGGCCCCCGCGCGGCGGGAGGGCTCAGCCCTTCACGGCGCGGATGAGGGCCTCGGCCCGGTCGGTGCGCTCCCAGGTCATCACGTCGAGCTCCCGGCCGAAGTGCCCGTAGTTCGTCACCTGGGAGTAGATCGGCCGGATCAGGTCGAGGTCGCGGATGATCGCGGCCGGGCGCAGGTCGAAGACGTCCAGCACGGCATCGGTGATCTGCTCGACGGGCACGGTCTCGGTGCCGAAGCACTCCGTGTAGAAGCCCACCGGGTGCGCGCGCCCGATCGCGTACGCGACCTGCACCTCGCACCGTTCGGCCAGGCCCGCGGCCACGACGTTCTTCGCCACCCACCGCATCGCGTAGGAGGCCGACCGGTCCACCTTCGACGGGTCCTTGCCCGAGAACGCGCCGCCCCCGTGGCGGGCCATGCCGCCGTAGGTGTCGACGATGATCTTGCGCCCGGTCACCCCGGCGTCGCCCATCGGGCCGCCGATCACGAACTTGCCGGTCGGGTTCACGTAGGTCTTCAGCCCGTCGGTCGCGATCGGGTAGCGCGCCAGCACCGGGTCGATCACCCGCGCCCGCACCTCGGAGCTGATCGTCGCGTGGTCGACCGCCTCCACGTGCTGGCTCGACACCACGACCGTGTCGACGCGCACGGGCCGGTCCCCGTCGTACTCGATCGTCACCTGCGTCTTGCCGTCGGGCAGCAGGAAGTCCAGTTCGCCGCTGCGCCGCACCTCGGAGAGCCGTTCGGCGAGCCTGTGCGCGATGTCGATCGGCAGCGGCATGCGCGTGTCGGTGTCGGAACAGGCGTAGCCGAACATCAGTCCCTGGTCGCCGGCGCCCTGCACGTCGAGGGCGTCGAAGGAGCCCCCGTCGCGCTGCTCCCCGGCGTGGTCGACGCCCTGGGCGATGTCCGGCGACTGCTTGCCGATCGAGACCAGCACGCCGCACGAGCGACCGTCGAAACTCTTCTCCGAGGAGTCGTAGCCGATCTCGAGGATGCGCTCCCGCGCCAGTTGGGCGACCTCGGCGTACGCGGTGGTGGTGACCTCGCCGGCCACGACCACCGTGCCGGTGGTGACCAGCGTCTCCACCGCGACCCGCGACGACGCGTCCTGGCGGAGGATCTCGTCGAGGACGACGTCGGAGATCGAGTCGGCCACCTTGTCGGGATGGCCCTCGGTGACGGATTCGGACGTGAACAGCCTGCTCACGCAGGCCTCCTCTCGCGTAGGGACAGTGCGGCGTCCACTATCGCATGCGCCACCGACGTCTTCGCACCGGCCGCCCGTCCGAGCAACCCGGACGCGCCGAGCAGCAGGACCCGGTTGTCCGTCGCGCCGAACACCGCGCCCCCGGAGACGTCGTTGAGCACCAGCAGCTGGCAGCCCTTCCGGGCCAGCTTCGCGGTGCCGAGCCGGACCAGGTCGGCCTCGTCGGCGGCGGTCTCGGCGGCGAAGCCCACCACGACCTGCCCCTCCGGCCGCCGGGCCGCGAGCCCGGCCAGCACGTCCGTGGTCTGGGTGAACGCGACCGTGAGGCCGGCGTCGCCGGACTTCTTCAGCTTGGTGCCGCTGGGGTTCGCCGGCGTGAAGTCCGCCGGTGCCGCGGCCATCACGACCAGGTCGGCGTCCGGCGTGTGCGCGTCCATCGCCGCGGCGAGGTCGCTCGTGGAGACCACCGGGACGACGCTCACGGCGCCCGGCGGCTCGACGGCCAGGTTGGCGGCGACGAGGGTGACCTCGGCTCCCCGCTGGACGGCGGCGCGAGCGAGCGCCACCCCCATCAGGCCGGAGGAGGAGTTCCCGACGAACCGGACGGGGTCGAGCGCCTCCCGCGTTCCCCCGGCGCTGACCACCACCTTCGCCCCGGCGAGGTCCTGGGCGGCCATCCGGGCGGCGGCCCCACGATCGGTGAGGCAGGCCAGCGCGGACGCCTCGATGTCCCCGGGCTCGGGCAGGCGTCCCGGGCCGGAGTCGGCACCGGTGAGCCGGCCCTCCGCCGGGCGCAGGACGACCACTCCGCGGGAGCGCAGGGTGGCCACGTTCGCCTGAGTGGCCGGGTGCAGCCACATCTCGGTGTGCATGGCCGGGGCCATCACCACCGGACAGCTCGCGGTGAGCAGGACGTTGGTGAGCAGGTCGTCCGCGCGTCCGGCGGCGGCGCGGGCGAGCAGGTCCGCGGTCGCGGGCGCCACCACGACCAGGTCGGCCTCACGGCCCAACCGGACGTGCGGCACCTCGTGCGCGTCCGCGAACACCGAGGTGTGCACGGGGTTGCCCGACAGGGCCGCCCAGGTGGTCTCGCCGACGAACGACAGCGCGTTCCCGGTGGGGACGACGTGGACGTCGTGGCCGGCCTCGGTGAACAGGCGCAGCAGCAGGCACGCCTTGTACGCGGCGATCCCCCCGGCCACGCCGAGCACGATCCGGCTCACGGGCGGAACTCAGCCCAGGTCGTCGGTGCCGAACGGGTCGAGGGAGAAGTCCGGATCGGCCTGGGCCTCGGCGCGGGCCGCGGCCTCCGCCTCCGGATCGATCTCGGTGCATTCCAGCACGCCGGCGTTGACCTCGCGCAGCGCGATCGAGAGCGGCTTCTCCTGGATGCCGATGTCCACCAGGGGCCCCACGTTCTCGAGCAGGCCCTCGCCGAGCTGGGAGTAGTAGGCGTTGATCTGCCGGGCGCGCTTGGCGGCGAACAGCACCAGCCGGTACTTCGAGTCGACCCGGGTGAGCAGGTCGTCGATCGGCGGGTTGGTGATCCCCTCGGGAGTGTGAGTGCTCAAATTCGGCTTCCTGATTCGAGAGAACGCGGCGCGCGGATTCGCCCACGCAGCCGTCACAGACCCATTAACTCTACCAACTGCTCCACCGCAGTACCCAAATCGTCGTTCACGACGACGTGGTCGAACTCGTCGGCGACCGCCATCTCGCCCTCCGCGGTGTGCAGTCGGCGGTCCATCTGCTCGGGGGTCTCGGTGCCCCGGCCGACCAGCCGTTCGCGCAGCGTCCCCCACGACGGCGGCGCGATGAACACCGTGCGCACCTCGGGCATCCGCCGCTTCACCTGCCGGGCGCCCTGCACCTCGATCTCGAGGATGACCTTGCGTCCGGAGGCCAGCGCGGCCCGGACGGGAGCGGCCGGTGTCCCGTAGCGGTCGGTGCCGTGCACCAGCGCCCACTCGAGCAGGCCGTCGGTCGCGACGAGTTCGTCGAACTCGGCGTCGCTCACGAACAGGTAGTGCTCACCGTCGACCTCTCCGGGACGGGGTGCCCGCGTCGTCGCGGACACCGAGACCCACAGCTCGGGGTGAAGCTCGCGGAGGGCCCGGACGACCGTCCCCTTGCCGACCGCGGTAGGACCGGAGATGACTGTTACGTCACCGATCACTGAACTCGGCCTTCAGGCCGGCCACCTGATGGCGACCGAGCCCGCGGATGCGCCGGTTCGGCGCGATGTCGAGCCGCGCCATCACCACCCCGGCGCGCTTCTCCCCGACACGCGGGAGCGCTTTCAACAGGTCGACGACCTTCACGTGGGCCAGGACGTCGTCGTCGGCGGCGACCTCCAGGGCCTGGCTGAGCGTGAGCGCGCCGGTGCGCACCTTGCTCTTCAGTTCGGCGCGACGGCGTCGTGCCTCGGTGGCTGCGGCGCGGGCAGCCTCGAGTTGCTCGGTGGTGAGTTGAGGGATCGTCACAGGAGTGCCTTCGTCTGGGGTCGGTGGCTTACCTTCGCTCTCAACCTAGCGCCAGCCGGGCCCGGCGTCATCCGAACTGAAAGGTTCGGACTAGGAGTTTTGTACGGACCTAGTGTGCTGCGACGGCCAGCAGGTCCGAGACCTTGGCACGCAGGGCGTCCACGTCCGGTCCGGCGGAGATCACGCCGCGCCCCACCACGGCCAGCACCTGGTCGACCGCGTCGCCGAACAGCCCGGGAAGGTCCTCCATCCGGCCGCCCTGGAAGCCGATCCCCGGCACCAGGATCGAGCCGTTGAACCCGCTCAGGTCGCAGCCGAGGTTGTCGTGCGTGCCCCCGACGACCAGGCCGATCGCGCGCTGCCGGGACGCGTGGTTCACCTCGGTGGCCGCATCGATGATCGACTGCGCGACCGAGGCGTCCCTGGTCAGCGCCAGTTGCACCTCGCCGCCCTCCGGGTTGGAGGTGCGCGCCAGCACGTAGACACCCCGCTCGTAGCGGTGGGCGCGCTCGAACGCCGGGGCGAGCGAGCCGAAGCCGAGGTAGGGCGAGAGGGTGATGGCGTCCGCCGCCAGCGGCGAGCCGTCGGCCAGGTAGGCATCGGCGTAGGCCTCCATCGTGGAGCCGATGTCGCCGCGCTTGACGTCCAGGATGCTCACCGCGCCGGTCCCGCGGATGTCACCGAGCACGCGTTCGAGGGCGGCGATGCCGGCCGAGCCGTGGATCTCGAAGAAGGCCGACTGCGGCTTGAACGCGGCGACCCGGTCCCCGAGCGCCTCGACGATCGTGCGCGCGCAGGTCTCCGCGCCGGAGGCGGACACCTCGAGCCCCCAGGAGGTGAGCAGGGACGGGTGCGGGTCGACGCCCACGCACAGCGGGCCGCGCTCGGCGACCACCTCCCGAAGCCGGCGCCAGTAGGTGGTCACGATCCCGTCCCTTCCCTGTCGAGGGTGTTGATGGCCGCCGGGAGCCCCGGACCGCCGTAGATGAAGCCAGTGTAAAGCTGGACCAGGCTCGCGCCGAGGTCGAACAGCGCCTTCGCATCGTCCGCGGACATGATCCCGCCGACGCCCATCACCGGCAGGTCGCTGTGCGCGCACACGTACTCCACGACCTCGCGGGCGCGCACCGTCAGGGGTGCCCCGGACAGCCCGCCGGCCTCGGTGGCCCGTGGCCGGTCGGCCGGGGCGAGCCCGTCGCGGCCCAGGGTGGTGTTCGTCGCGACCAGCCCGGACACCCCGGTGTCGGCGCAGGTGGCGAGCACCTCGTCCAGCTGTGCCCAGGTGAGGTCGGGTGCCACCTTTACGAACACCGGCACCGGTCGGCCCTTCGTGACGCCGCTCGTACCTCGCGGCTCCTCAGGGACTGTGGAGTGGTTCGTGCCTCGAGGCTCCCCGGGAACCGCGGAATCGTTCGTGCCCCGCGGCTCCTCAGGGACCGTGAGCGCCGCCTCGGCGACCAGGGCCTCGACCAGGCCCGCGAGGGCGCCCCCGTCCTGCAGGCTGCGCAGCCCGGGGGTGTTCGGGCTGGACACGTTCACGGCGATGTAGTCGGCGTGCGGGGCGAGCAGCCGGAAGGACGCGAGGTAGTCCCCGACCGCCTCTTCCAGGGGCACCACCTTCGTCTTCCCGAGGGAGATGCCCACCGGGATCCCGGCGGCACCGTTGCCGCGGTACACGTTCCGTGCCGCGAGGGTGGCCGCGACCGCAGCGGCCCCCGGGTTGTTGAATCCCATCCGGTTGATCAGGGCCTTCGACTCCCTCAACCGGAACACCCGCGGACGCTCGTTGCCCGGCTGCGCACGCCCGGTGACCGTCCCGAGTTCGGCGAACCCGAACCCGAGGCCCTGCCAGGCGAGCACCGCGGACGCGTCCTTGTCCAGGCCTGCCGCCAGGCCCACCCGGGACGGGAACCGTACCCCGGCCACGGTCGCCGGACGCCCCGTGCTCCCGGCCAGCAGGCGCGTCAGGGCCCGCACCGGCCCGACCGAGCCGATCCCGGCCAGGGCGTGGATCAGGTCGGAGTGGATGCCCTCCGGGTCGCCGTGGCGGGCACGGAACAGCACCGGCCGCACCAGGTGCGCGTAGCCCGCGTCCAGCAGGCCGGCGGGCAGCCCCATCAGGCGAGCGAGGCCAGCTCGGCGCGGACCTCGGCGCTCCACTCCTGCAACGAGCGGACGCCCACCGCGCCCCGGCGCAACGCCTCGATCCCCTGCACACAGGCGGACAGGCCCTGCACGGTGGTCACGCACGGCACGTCGGCCAGGATGGCGGCGGAGCGGATCTCCCAGCCGTCCCGGCGGGGGTTGCCGTCCTTCGACGCGCCCTGCGGAGTGTTGAAGATCAGGTCCACCTCGCCGTCCAGAATGGCCTGCACGACGGTCTTCTCCCCGTTGGGCCCGGGGCCCTGCGACGCCTTCCGGATCACGGTCACGTCCACGTCCTGGCGGCGCAGCACCTGCGCGGTGCCCTCGGTCGCGATCACCGTGAACCCGAGGTCGGCCAGCCGTTTCACCGGGAAGATCGCGTGCCGCTTGTCGCGGTTGGCGACCGAGACGAACACGGTTCCCCGCGTCGGCACGGCGCCGAAGGACGCGGCCTGGCTCTTCGCGAACGCGGTGCCGAACCCGACGTCGAGGCCCATCACCTCTCCGGTCGACTTCATCTCCGGGCCGAGCAGCGTGTCCACCCAGGACCCGTCGGCGGTGCGGAACCGGTTGAACGGCATCACCGCCTCCTTCACCGCGATCGGCGCGCTCACCAGCGTGGTGGTCCCGTCGAAGCCCGCGGCCCGCAGCAGGCCCTCGGCGCGCAGTTCGGGGATCGTCGCGCCCAGCGAGATCCGGGTCGCGGCCTTCGCGAGCTGGGTGTCGGTTGCCTTCGAGACGAACGGGACGGTCCGCGACGCCCGCGGGTTCGCCTCCAGCACGTAGAGCACGTCGCCGAGCAGCGCATACTGGATGTTCAGCAGGCCGCGCACGCCGACGCCGGCGGCGATCGCCTCCGTCGCGTGCCGGATCTGCTCGATCACCTCGTTGCCGAGCGTGATCGAGGGCAGGGAGCAGGCCGAGTCGCCGGAGTGGATACCCGCCTCCTCGATGTGCTCCATCACGCCGCCGAGGTAGAGCTCGGAGCCGTCGTACAGCGCGTCCACGTCGATCTCGATCGCGTCGTCGAGGAACCGGTCGACCAGCACCGGGCGGGACGGGGTGATGTCCGTGGCCCGGTCGATGTAGGAGACCAGCGAGTTGTCGTCGTAGACGATCTCCATGCCACGCCCGCCCAGCACGTAGGACGGCCGCACCAGCACCGGGTAGCCGATCTCGTGCGCGATCTCCAGGGCCTGCGCGGCGGACTCGGCCATGCCGTACGCGGGCGCGGTCAGCCCGGCGTCGGCGAGCACGTTGCCGAAGGCGCCGCGCTCCTCGGCGAGGTTGATCGCCTCCGGCGAGGTGCCCACGATCGGCACGCCCGCGTCCTTCAGGTCCTGGGCCAGCTTGAGCGGGGTCTGCCCGCCCAGCTGGACGATCACCCCGGCCACCGGTCCGGCGAGGGTCTCCGCGTGCACGACCTCCAGCACGTCCTCCAGCGTGAGCGGCTCGAAGTAGAGCCGGTCGGAGGTGTCGTAGTCGGTGGAGACGGTCTCGGGATTGCAGTTGACCATCACGGCCTCGTAGCCGGCCTCCCGCAGCGCCATCGCAGCGTGCACGCAGGAGTAGTCGAACTCGATGCCCTGGCCGATCCGGTTCGGCCCACTGCCGAGGATCAGCACGGCCGGACGCTCCCGCGGCGCCACCTCGGTCTCCTCGTCGTAGGACGAGTAGTGGTAGGGGGTGCGGGCGGCGAACTCGGCCGCACAGGTGTCGACGGTCTTGAACACGGGCCGGACGCCGAGCGCCCAGCGCACGCCACGGACGACGTCCTCCGACAGGTTGCGCAGCTTCGCGATCTGCGGGTCGGCCAGCCCGTGCCGCTTCGCGAGCCGGAGCAGGTCGGCGGTCAGTTCCGGCGCCGTGCGCACCCGTTCGGCGATCTCGAAGACCAGGTGCAGCTGGTCGACGAACCACGGGTCGATCCTCGTGGCCTCGTGCACCTGGTTCTCGCTCGCACCCAGCCGGAACGCCTTCATCACGTCGTTCAGCCGCCCGTCGTGCGGACGCCGCAGCCCGGCCAGCACCTCGTCCAGGCCCTCCGTGACCGGGGACGTGAAGTCGAAGCCCGCCTTCGCGTCCTCCAGCGAGCGCAGCGCCTTGCCGAGGGCCTCGGTGAAGTTGCGCCCGATCGCCATCGCCTCGCCCACGCTCTTCATGTGGGTGGTCAGCGTGGAGTCCGCAGTCGGGAACTTCTCGAACGCGAACCGGGGCGCCTTCACCACGATGTAGTCCAGCGTCGGCTCGAAGGACGCCGGGGTCTCGGCGGTGATGTCGTTGGGGATCTCGTCGAGGGTGTACCCGACGGCGACCTTGGCCGCGATCTTCGCGATCGGGAAGCCGGTCGCCTTCGAGGCCAGCGCCGAGGAGCGGGAGACCCGTGGGTTC
>JAXGTK010000023.1:0-23057 GCA_040774965.1 Propionicimonas sp.
ATCGAGTAGATGTCATGGTGCGGCGGCGGAGAGATCAGGCCCACGCCGGGGGTCGAGTGCCGGGTCTTCGCCACCCACGGGTACACCTTCTGGCCCGGCAACTGGCCGCCCTCGCCGGGCTTCGCGCCCTGGGCCATCTTGATCTGGATGTCCGCGGCGTTGGTCAGGTAGTCGCTGGTCACACCGAACCGGCCGGACGCGACCTGCTTGATCGCGCTGCGGCGCTCCGGGTCGTGGAGCCGGTCGGCGTCCTCGCCGCCCTCACCGGTGTTGGACTTGGCGCCCAGCCGGTTCATCGCGATCGCGAGCGTCTCGTGCGCCTCCTTGCTGATCGAGCCGTAGCTCATCGCGCCGGTGGAGAACCGCTTCACGACCTCACTCACCGGCTCGACCTCGTCGATCGGCACCGGCTCCCGGTCGGAGTCGAACTCGAGCAGGCCGCGCAGCGTCATCAGCCGCTTCGACTGGTCGTCCACCCGTGAGGTGTACTGCTTGAACACGTCGTAGCGCTTCTGCCGCGTGGCGTGCTGCAGCCTGAACACGGTCTCGGGGTCGAACAGGTGCGGCGGACCCTCCCGGCGCCACTTGTACTCCCCGCCACCGGACAGTGTCCGGTGCGGCAGCGGGATGCCGTCCGGCGGGTAGGCGCGCTCGTGGCGCTTGAGCACCTCGGCGGCGATCTCGTCCAGGCCGATGCCCTCGACCCGGCTCGTCGTGCCGGTGAAGTAGCGGTCGACGAGCTCGCTGGACAGGCCCAGCGCCTCGAAGATCTGCGCGCCGGTGTAGGACGCGATCGTGGACACGCCCATCTTCGACATGACCTTCAGCACGCCCTTGCCGAGGGCCTTCCGCACGTTGTAGACGGCCTTGTCGGGGTCGACACGGACGAGCCACTCGCGCCGGGCGAGGTCCTCCGCGGACTCGAAGGCGAGGTAGGGGTTCACCGCGGCGGCGCCGTAGCCGATCAGCAGCGCGACGTGGTGCACCTCGCGCACGTCGCCGGCCTCGACGATCAGGCCGACCTGGGTGCGGGTCTTCTCGCGGACCAGGTGGTGGTGGATCGCGGCGGTGAGCAGCAGGGACGGGATCGGCGCGAGTTCGGCGTTGGAGTGCCGGTCGGACAGGATGATCGTCCGGCAGCCGTCGGCGATCGCCTCGCTGACCGCCTGGCACAGCTCGTCCAGCTTGGCCCGCAGCGCCGCACCGCCGCCCTCCACCGGGTAGAGCCCGCGCACCACGTGGGTGTCGTACTCCGGCATCGATCCGTCCCGGTTGATCCGGACGAGCTTCGCCAGCTGGTCGGAGTCCAGGATCGGGTAGCCGATCACGATCTGCTTGCAGGAGTCGGGCGTCGGCTCGAGCAGGTTGCCCTCGGGACCGAACGTCGCCGACAGCGAGGTGACCAGTTCCTCCCGGATCGCGTCGAGCGGCGGATTGGTCACCTGCGCGAACAGCTGCGCGAAGTAGTCGAAGAGCAGCCGGGGACGGTCGCTGAGCACGGCGACCGGCGTGTCGGAGCCCATCGAGCCGATCGGCTCCACGCCGGTGTTGGCCATCGGCGCGATGATCATCCGCTGTTCCTCGTGGGTGTACCCGAACACCTGCTGGCGGCGGGTCACGGACGCGTGGCTGTGCACCACGTGCTGCTGCTCGGGCAGGTCGTCGAGGTTGACCCTGCCCTTCTTCAGCCACTCGGCGTAGGGATGCTGCGCGGCCAGCGTCGCCTTGATCTCGTCGTCGTTGATCAGCCGGTGCTGTTCCAGGTCGACCAGGAGCATGCGGCCCGGCTTCATCCGGCCCTTCTCGATCACCTTGGCTGGCTCGATGTCGAGCACGCCGGCCTCGGACGCGAACACCACCAGACCGTCATCGGTGACCCAGTAGCGGCCCGGCCGCAGGCCGTTGCGGTCGAGGACGGCTCCGATCAGGCTGCCGTCGGTGAACGTGACGGACGCGGGGCCGTCCCACGGCTCCATCAGCGAGGCGTGGAACGAGTAGAACGCCCGGCGCGCGGGGTCCATCTCCGTGTGGTTCTCCCACGCCTCGGGAATCATCATCAGCACGGCGTGCGGCAGCGAGCGGCCGCCGAGGTGCAGCAGTTCCAGTACCTCGTCGAAGGAGGCGGAGTCCGACCCGCCCGGGGTGCAGATCGGGAAGATCCGGTCGAGTTCGCCCTCGATCGTCCCGGTGGACAGCAGCGCCTCGCGGGCCCGCATCCAGTTCCGGTTGCCCCGGACCGTGTTGATCTCGCCGTTGTGCGCCATCAGCCGGTACGGGTGGGCGAGCTCCCAGGCCGGGAACGTGTTGGTCGAGAACCGGGAGTGCACGAGCGTGAGCGCACTCTCGACCCGCTCGTCGAGCAGGTCGGGGAACACCTCGGGCAGTTGCTGGGTGGTGAGCATGCCCTTGTAGACCGTGGTGCGTCCGGAGAGCGACGCGAAATACACCCCCGCCTCGTTGCGGGCGCGCTGGCGCAGGGGGTACACCGCGCGATCCAGGGCGAGCCCGGCGTCGAGGGCGATGGTGGAGACGAAGAACTGCTCGAAGTGCGGCATGTTCCGCGCCGAGATCGGGCTCAGCGTGGAGTCGTCGGTGGGCACCGGCCGCCAGCCGTGGACGACCAGCTTCTCCTCGGTGGCGAGGAACTCGATGGTGCGCTTGGCCGAGGCGCGCGCCACGGGTTCGTTCGGCAGGAACGCCATGCCCATCGCGTAGTGCCCCGGCTCGGGCAGGTCGAAGTCGACCACCTCGCGGAGGAACCGGTCGGGCACCTGCAGCAGCATCCCCGCACCGTCGCCGGCAGCCGGGTCGGCGCCGGTCGCGCCACGGTGGTCGAGGTTCTCCAGAGCGGTCAGGCCCTTGGCGACGATGCCGTGACTGGCTTCCCCACTCAGCTGGGCGACGAACGCCACCCCACACGCGTCATGCTCGAAAGCGGGGTCGTAGAGGCCCTCGCCGGGCCTGCCGGGCATGGTCATCAACGCCATCTGATCACTCCCATCTGCGCGAGCGCGCGGGGCCAGGTGCCGCCGGATCTGCAACCCACCGACGGTGCACGCTTGGGGGGCGAGCCTACCTGACTCGGCCTTTTGCCCCCTTCGCGCCGATTGAATCATGGACGCGCGCCGTTACGACGGTGTGTCCGGGACCACTGGGTGGACGGCCCCCTCCGGTTCCGGCCCGAACGACTCAGCAGCGCCCGATGCTGCGTCCCCCGTAGGGCCCGACCAGCCACTGGCCCGCCTCGCTGGTCAGGCCGTACGTCAGGCGCCACACCCGGCAGCGGGTCTCCCCCGCCGTGGTCGACTCGGTGAGGTTCACCACCACCGTTGCCGACGCCGAGGCGGTGGACGCCCGGGCCGACTCCAGGTAGCCGTCGCTGTACTGCGCGCCGGTCATCTTCGTCGACCAGCGGTCGTAGCTCCCCTTCACCTGCTGGCCGCGCGTGTTCAGCTTCGCCCACGCGGTCGCGAAGTCGCCCGCGTTCACCGACAGCCAGAAGCTGTCCAGGGCGGCCAGGGCATCCGCCGCCCCGTCCGGGGAGGTGTCGAGGTTCTTGATCACGTGGTTCACGGAGTCCGGGTCGCAGGTGTTCACCACCGAGGTGCTCGTCCGCCACTGCTCCAGCTGGTCGGCGAACTGGCCGGGCTGGACCGCGTACGTGCTGCCTGCGGACGGGGACACCCTGCCCTCACCGGTGCTGTACTCCAGCGCGTGGGCGCTGGCCACCCCGACCACCTGGCCGTCGGTGGCCAGCAACGGCCCCCCGCTGTTGCCGGTGTCCGTGGCGATGTCGGTCACGAGCATGCCTTCCCGCTGCACGATGCCACCCGCGTCGGTCACGGTGCCGGTCCCGTCCACGCCGGTCACCGTCCCGGTGGTCTGCTGCACGTCCTGCACGCCACCGGGGAAGCCCAGCAGGAGCACGGGGTCGGACTGCTTCGGCGGCGATTCGGTGAGCGAGAGGGTCGAGTCCGCGCTGGCGTCCAGCCAGAGCAGCGCGACGTCTGCCTGGGCGTCGAACCCCAGCACGTGCGCTCCTCCGCTGCCCCGCTCGGAGCTGAGCTCGAACTCCTGCTGGTACTCGACCACGTGGGCTGCGGTGAGGACCAGGTGCTCCCCGATCGCGAAACCGGTGGCCACCAGGCCGTCCTTGCCGGAGGTGCAGCTGGTGGTCTGGATGCGGTAGAGCGCGCCACGGGCGCGTTCGACCACCGCCGTCCAGTCGTCGGGAGTGGCGGACGCCGCCGAGGACGGGGTCACCGTGACCGTCACGGTCACCGTCGGCAGGACGGAGGCGCTGCAGCCCACCAGCAGCGCCGCGAGACCCGCGGCGCCACCCGCCCTGGCCCACCGGTGGCGCACCGCTCAGTCCCCCGGACTGTCGGTGGGCTGCGCCGGCTCCGGCGGAGTCGCCCCGGTGTCCCCGGCGTCGGCGGGGCCCCCCGTCTCGTCGGGGCCCCCCGTCTCGTCGGGGCCCCCCGTGTCGTCGGGAGCTCCGGTGTCGTCGGCGTCGGTCTCCGCCGTCTCTCCGGCCGGCTGGTCCGCGGCGGAATCGGCGTGGGCGGTCCCGAACTCGACGACCTCCTCGCGTCCCGGCCGGTACTTCCGCAGCCACAGGAGCAGGACGATGCCGACGAGGCAGATCAGCATCGCCACGGCCGCGTTGAACCGCAGAGGCCCGAAGAAGTCGTAGGAGTAGTCCAGTCGCATGCTCTCGGTGAACGTCCGGCCGAAGCCGTACAGCGCGATGTAGAGCGCGAAGACCTTGCCCCGTCCCAGCCGGAACCGGCGGTCGGCCCAGAGCAGCACGCCCGCGGTGGCGAGGTCCCAGATCGCCTCGTAGGCGAAAGTGGGCTGGAACGTCGCGTACTGCTCGTAGCCGGGCACGCGGTGGGCCGGGTCGATCTCGAGGCCCCACGGCAGGGTGGTCGGCCAGCCGTACAACTCCTGGTTGAACCAGTTCCCGAACCGCCCGACGGCCTGCCCGACCGCGATGCCGGGCGCCAGCGCGTCGGCGAGAGCGGCGAAGGCGATCTTCTGCCGCTTCGCGGCGAACCAGGCGGCGAGCGCACCGAACCCGACCGCGCCGTAGATCGCGATCCCGCCCTGCCAGATCGCGAAGGCCGTCCAGGGGTTGATGCCGGGGCCGAAGTAGTCGCCCAGGTGGGTCATGACGTGGTAGAACCGGGCGCCGACGATCCCGATCGGGATCGCCCACATCAGCACGGTCTCGAAGCTCTCCGTGCGCCCGCCCCGCGCGCGCCAGCGGCGGACGCCCATGATCCAGGCGAGGATGATCCCGGTGATCAGGCACAGGGCGTAGATGTGGATGGTCAGCGGGCCGATCTGGAAGTAGCTGATCGACGGGCTCGGGATGAACAGGCTCACAGGCTCATCCTTACCGGCCGGTCAAGCACCGTGCCGAACCCGGCGCACGCCGGACGCGAGATCGGTGAGCACCGCGCGCAGCCCGGACAGGTCGTCCGGCCTCCCCGCGTCCTCGGCGGCCAGCATCGGCTTGATGAACGCGGAGCCGACGATCACGGCGTCCGCGTAGCCGGCGACGTCGGCCGCCTGGTCGCCGGTGGACACGCCCAGCCCGACCCCGACAAGGGTCCGCGGCGACAGTTCCCGGATCCGTGCGACCAGTTCCGGGGCCGCCGTGGGGCTCGCCGACCGCGTGCCGGTGACGCCCATCACGGCGGTGGCGTAGACCCACCCCCGGCAGGCCTGCGTCGTGGACACGATCCGCTCGTCGGTCGAGGACGGCGAGACCAGGAACACCCGGTCCAGCCCGTGCGCCTCGGACGCCGCCAGCCAGTCGGACGCCTCGTCGGGAATCAGGTCGGGGGTGATCAGGCCCGAGCCGCCGGCGTTCGCCAGGTCGCGGGCGAACGCGTCCACCCCGTACCGGTCGACCAGGTTCCAGTAGGTCATCACGACGGCCGGCGTCCCGGTCGAGCGGACGGCCTCGACCGCGGCGAACACATCCTTCGTCCGCACCCCGCGCTCCAGCGCCCTCGTGCCGGCCCGCTGGATCACCGGGCCGTCCATCATCGGGTCGGAGTAGGGCAGTCCGATCTCGACCAGGTCGACGCCGGGGCCGTCCCCGCCCTCGCCGCACAGCGCCTTCAGCGCCGCCAGCGAACCGGGCACCGACGGGTACCCCACCGGAAGGTAGCCGACCAGCGCACCGCGGCTCTCCCCGGAGGCCCGCTGGAACGCCGACGCCGAGCTCAGCACCTGCGCGACCCCGACGCTCATGCCGCACCCCCGGTCGCCGAGTCGGGCCTGCCGGTGAGCCCGAAGTACCTGATCGCGGTGTCCACGTCCTTGTCGCCGCGGCCGGACAGGCACACGACGATCGTCGGTTCCAGGTCCGGCTGCTCGACGGCCAGCCGCTGCCCGAGCCGCATCACCCCCGCGAGGGCGTGGGCCGACTCGATCGCCGGCAGGATCCCCTCGGTCCGGGTCAGGAGCTCCAGGGCCGTCATCGCCTCGGCGTCGGTGACCGCCTCGTAGGTCGCCCGCCCGGTGGCGGCCAGCCAGGAGTGCTCCGGACCGACCCCGGGATAGTCGAGGCCCGCCGAGATGGAGTGCGACTCCATGGTCTGACCGTCGGCGTCCTGGAGGATGTAGGTGCGCATGCCGTGCAGGACCCCGACCGAGCCGCCCTCGATCGAGGCGGCGTGGCGTCCGGTCTCCACCCCGTCGCCACCGGCCTCGAAGCCGTAGAGGGCCACCTGCGGCAGGTCGATGAAGTCCGCGAAGGACCCCATCGCGTTCGAGCCCCCGCCGACGCACGCCGCGATGGCGTCGGGCAGGCGTCCGAACCGTCCGAGCATCTGCTCATGGATCTCGGTGCTGATCACCCGCTGGAACTCCTTGACCATCTTCGGGAAGGGGTGCGGGCCCGCGACGGTACCGATCAGGTAGTGCGTGTTGTCGACGCTGGCCACCCAGTCCCGCATGGCCTCGTTCATGGCGTCCTTGAGCGTCTGGCTGCCGGACTCGACCGCGATCACCTCCGCCCCGAGCAGCTGCATGCGGGCCACGTTCAGGGCCTGCCGGTCGGTGTCGACCCGGCCCATGTAGACGCGGCACTCCATGCCCAGCAGCGCCGCGGCGGTCGCGGTGGCCACCCCGTGCTGGCCCGCGCCGGTCTCGGCGATCACCCGGGTCTTGCCCATCCGCCGGGTCAGCAGCGCCTGGCCGAGCACGTTGTTGATCTTGTGCGAGCCGGTGTGGTTGAGGTCCTCGCGCTTGAGCAGGATCCGGGCGTTGCCGCAGTGCCCGCTGAACCGGGGTACGTCGGTGAGGGGCGTGGGGCGTCCGGAGTAGTTGCGGCGCAGGTCGTCCAGTTCGTGCCAGAACGTGGGGTCTCCCATCGCGGTCTCGAACTCGGCCTCGAGCTGGTTCAGCGCAGCGACGAGGGCCTCAGGGACGAAGCGGCCACCGAAGATGTCGTAGTGGCCGCCCGCATCGGGCAGCATGGAAGGCATCACGCCCCTATTCACTCACACTCGGGGCACCCCGTCATGCCAGCGACCGCAGCGCGGCCACCGCGGTACGCGGATCGCCGTGCCGGACCAGCAGTTCGCCGACGAGGACGGCGTCGGCGCCGGCCTCGCGCATCCGGACGGCGTCGTCGGTGCCGAGGATCCCCGACTCGGCGACCTTGACCGGCCCGGGGCCGACCAGTTCAGCAAGTTCTTGGAAATGGCTCAAGTCGACCTCGAGGGTCTTGAGGTTGCGGTTGTTCACCCCGATCAGCTCCGCGCCCGCGTCCAGGGCCCGGCGCACCTCGTCCGCCGTGTGCGTCTCGACCAGGCAGGTCACCCCGAGTCGGCCGGCGAGTTCGAGGAACCCGGCCAGCTGGGCCTGGCTCAGCGCGGCGACGATCAGCAGGGCGAGGTCGGCGCCGGCGGCCCGGCCCTCCCAGAGCTGGTACTCGGTGACGACGAAGTCCTTGCGCAGCAACGGGACCCGGACGGCCGCCCGCACCGCGGCGAGGTCGTCGAGGCTGCCGCCGAACCGGCGCGCCTCGGTGAGGACGGAGATCGCGGAGGCCCCGCCGGCCTCGTACTCGGCGGCGAGCGCGGCCGGGTCGTCGATCGGGGCCAGGGCGCCCTTGCTGGGGCTGGACCGCTTCACCTCGGCGATCACGCCCAGGCCTGGTGCACGGAGCGCGGGCAGCGGATCGAGGGCCGGCTCCATGGACTCCACCCGCGAGACGAGGTCGGCCAGCGGAAGCCGGGCGCGCCGGATCTCGAGATCCTCGACAACCCCGGCGATGATCTCGTCCAGCACCGTCATGTCAGGACTGACCGTAGCCCATCCGTCGAAGCACGCCACCGGTGACCAGGGACAGCACCAGCAGCACGCTGGCGACCCAGATCAGGGTCCAGTTGGGCCCGAGCACGAACGCGACAGCCCCCAAGGTGAACGCGACGGCCGCAATGATGCTGCCGGCCCAGGCCGCGGGGGTACGGCCGTGGTGATACTCCTTGGCGGCAGCGCCCGTGGCCCGGTCAGCGCTCTCGATCATGCATCGCTCCTCGAGTCAGGCAGGTACTGCGGCGGAATGGTGAAAGGGGAAAACCAAGCGAGACTCCATATTGGCTGCTGTGTGTGGACACCGCTACCCCCGCTACGAAGGAATGCTCCCCATTCCTTATTGACTTCTCAGGAACCCGGGCGTTCCAGCCGGGCCAGTGCACCCGCCTCCGCCACCGCGCCGAGCACCGCGGCCGCCTTGGCCCGGCTCTCGGCGTCCTCGCGGGCCGGGACCGAGTCCGCCACCACGCCCGCCCCGGCCTGCACGTACGCCGTGCCGTGGGCGAGCAGCGCCGTGCGGATCGCGATCGCGGTGTCGGAGTCGCCCGCGAAGTCGAAGTAGCCCACCACTCCGCCGTACAGCCCGCGCCGGGACACCTCCAGCCGGTCGATGATCTCCATGGCCCGCACCTTCGGCGCGCCCGACAGGGTGCCGGCCGGGAAGCAGCTCAGCGTGGCGTCCAGGGCCGTGCGCCCCTCGGCCAGGGTTCCGGAGACGGCCGCCTCCAGGTGCATCACGTGGCTGTACCGGCGCACCTTCATGAATTCGACCACCTCCACCGTGCCGGGCATGCAGACGCGACCGAGGTCGTTGCGTCCGAGGTCCACCAGCATCAGGTGCTCGGCCGCCTCCTTGGCGTCGGCCAGCAGTTCCGCCTCGAGGCCGGCGTCCTCCGCCGCGCTGGCGCCGCGGGGACGCGTGCCCGCGATCGGGTGGGTGGTCGCCCGGCCGCCGGTGACCTGCACGAGTGCCTCGGGGCTGGAGCCCACGATCGAGAAACCGTCCAGGCGGAGCAGGTAGAGGTAGGGGCTCGGGTTCGTGCGACGCAGCACCCGGTACACGTCCAGCGGGTCCGCCGCGCACTCGACCTCGAACCGCTGGCTGGGCACGATCTGGAAGGCCTCGCCGGCCCTGATCTCCTCGATGGCCTCGGCGACGGCGGCCTCGTACTCCGCCGACGTTCGCTGCCTGTGGACGGCTGCGGGCTCCGCACCCGCGGTCCGGACCGCGACCAGCGGCTCGGCCGGACGCAGCAGCGCGGCGGCCATCGCCTCCACGCGCGTGCAGGCGTCGGCGTAGGCGTCCTCGATGCGGGCGCCGGTGTCGTCGAAGTTGATCGCGTTCGCGACCAGCCACACCTCGCCGGAGTGGTGGTCCAGCACGGCCATGTCCTGGACCAGCATCATCGCCAGTTCGGGGATGCCGAGGTCGTCCGGGTTGCCGTCGGGCAGGTGCTCGAGCCGGCGCACCACGTCGTAGCCGAGGTAGCCGACCATTCCGGAGACGAGCGGGGGCAGCCCGGGCTCGCGCGGGGTGTGCAGCATCTGCAGGGTCCGGGCGAGCACGGCCAGCGGGTCGCCGTCGTCGGGCAGGCCCGCGATCGGGCGTCCGCTGAACTCCCACCGCGCGGCACCGTCCGCCTCGGTGAGGGTGGCGACGGCGTTGACGCCGACGAACGAGTAGCGCGACCAGACCCCGCCCTCGGCGGACTCGAACAGGAACGTGTTCGGGCGCTCCCCGCACAGCTGGTGGTAGAGCCCCACCGGGGTGAAGTCGTCGGCGAGCAGGCGGGTGTGCACGCTGACCACCCGTCGGGTGGCACCGGCGGCGAGGAAGCCGGGCAGGTCCGGCGTGATCTCGAGCGTCATCCGAGGTCCCCCAGCAGCACCTGGCCGTCGAAGCAGGTGTCCATCCCGGTGTGACAGGCCGGCCCGGTCTGGTCGACCCGCACCAGCAGGGTGTCGCCGTCGCAGTCGAGCCGCACCTCGCGAACCGCCTGGGTGTGCCCGCTCGTCTCGCCCTTCACCCAGTACTGCCGCCGGCTGCGGGACCAGTAGGTGCCGCGGCGGGTCTCGAGGGTGAGGCGCAGGGCCTCGTCGTCCATCCAGGCCAGCATCAGCACGGCTCCGGACGTCGCGTCCTGGACGACCGCCGGCACCAGGCCGTCGGCGTTGCGCTTCAGCAGGGCTGCCACCTGCGGGTCGAGCTCAGTCACGCGGGCCATTCTGTCAGGCCCCGCTTGCCGGGTTGTCCTGCTCTCAGCCGCCCATGGCCGGCTCAGGTCCTGACGACTCGGCGGACGGGGTGGTGGGTAGGGTTCCGGGCATGAGCCAGCACAAGCGTCCGGCGAACCAGCGCGAAGCGCTCTGTGGCGCGCTCGCCGCCGTGGAACCCACCGCGCCGACCCTGTGCGAGGGGTGGACGGCGCACCATCTCGCCGCACACGTCTGGGTGCGCGAGAACGACCCGGTCGGTGCCGCGGGGATCGCGGTTCGCCCGCTCGCGCCGCACACCGCCCAGCGGATCGAGGAGGTCCGCGCCGAACGGCCCTACGCCGACCTGGTGGACGCGATCCGCCGGGGACCCGGCAGGTTCTCCCCGTTCCGGCTGCCGGGGATGGAGGCCTGGGCCAACACGCTGGAGTTCTTCGTGCACTGCGAGGACGTCCGGCGAGGCGCGGGCGACCTCACGCCACGTCCCCGTGACGCCGCACTGGAGAACCTCGCCTGGCGACGGGCGGCGGCACTGGGCCGGCTGTCGCTGCGGCACTCCCCCGTGGCGGTGTGGCTGGAGCGGGACGAGCCGCACGGCGAGCCCGTGCGGATCGGGCGGGGCCCCGACATCGTCACCGTGAGCGGACCGCCCAGCGAACTGGTGCTCTACCTCTTCGGCCGGCGCAGCGCCGCGCGGGTCGAGGTCTTCGGCCAGCGGGCGGCCGTCGCTGCGATGACCCGGGCCGCCGCCGCGTTCTGACGTCTACGCCTCCGCCGGCTCCGGCAGGAAGGTCCCGGTGGCCAGGCCGGTCGGCAGCAACAGCGAGGTGACCCGGTCCGTCCCGTCCCGGTGCACCCACCAGTGGCTCGACACCGCGCCAATCATGGTGCCGCCCAGCCCGGTGCCCGAGCGCCGGTCCGCCGGCCTGCCCCCTGACTCGCGGACCCGGACACGCACCAGGTCCGGATCGGCCGAGCGGATCGACACCTCGGCCGACGTGGCACCCCCGTGCCGGGCCCCGTTGAGCAGGACCTCCCGGACCACCTCCACGCAGGCGTCCGCCGAGTCCTCGTCGGCGTCCAGCGACTGCTCGGCCCGATCGCTCAGCTCGAGGCTCACCTCCATGATCCCCGACCAGACGCCGGTCACTCGCAGCAGGCGGTCGCGCGCGGAGCCCGGGTTACGGCTGTCGACCTGCCAGGCCAGCTGCATCGCCTCCCGCACGCGGCGGATCAGTTGCAGGTCCATCTTCCCGGTCAGCACGAACTCGTCGCGCACCCGCCCCAACAGCAGCCCGGCGGCGGTGAGGTTCGCCTGCACCCGTCCGTGCAGCGCCAGCGCAAGGCGATGGCGCCTCGCCCACAGCTGCTGGCGGGTACGGCTCAGGCTGCGTCCGATCAGGGCGACCACCCGGGTCGCGGCGGCCGACTCGGCCCGGTGCTGGGCCGCAGCGGCCGACGCACCGCCGGCGATCAGCGCGAAGACCGAGGGGAAGATGTGTGCCGTCAGCGGGACCTCGATGTGCAGGTTCGCGTCGCGGACGAGCATGGCGATGCCGAGCGCGTACAACCCGGCATAGGTGGCGAACGTGCACGCGACCGCCACGCGCCACGGCATCCGTTTGAGCAGCGGGCTCAGGAGCGCCGCGACGGCGAGCGCCCCGACCTGCACGGCCAACCCGACGAACGAGTGGCCGGCGAGCGGGCCGCGCAGGTCCGGCGGGGTCACCGCGATCTGGGCGAGGATCGTCGGGAGGGCCGCCAGCGCTGCGGCGACGGGCTGGAAGGGACGCGCGGTCGGCCACCTCCGCACCATCGCACCGATCCGCACCGCGGTGGTCGGCCACAGCGAGGGCACCGGCGCCGAGGGGACCTCAATCGGGGCCTGCGCCAGCTGGTGGCTCGAAGGACGCACCTCGCGATCGACGAGGCGCTCCACCCGCTCGATGCACTCATCGAGTTCGGCCACGGTGATCCCCGCATGCAGCCGGCGGCGGATCTCCGAGATCGCTGCCCGCGTCGCTGCGGTGACCTCGGCGAGCTCCGCCTCGGTCCGGGCCAGCGCCGCCGCGGTGTCCGTGCGTGTGACCAGCAACTGGCGGTACGCCGTCTCGAGCCGCATCCGCTGCTCGCCCGCGCGCTGCATCGACTCGACCAGGACGGCGGAGACGGCGAACCACACTCCGGCTCCCACGGCGCGGGGCAGGAGCTGCTGCAGCCACAACGCCCAGCTCGGGTGCGGGTTGCCGAGCACCAGCATGCTCGTGCGCACCACCCCGAGCGCGATGAACACCGCCGCGACCAGGACGGGGCGCACTCCCGGCCCGACCCGGACCCGCCGAAGGCTGCGCGTCGCCGCCACCAGGAGAACCCCCACCACCACCTGGGTCGCCAGCGCGACCGTGACCGCACCGACCACGTCGAGGCTGTGGCGCAGGTTGAACGCGAGGTCCGAGACGGCCATCCCGCCGAGGGCGACGACCAGACCGATTGCGGATGGCGGCTTGCCCTGCAACGCGGTGCGGATCGTCGGCGCCAGCCGGTCGACACCGAAACCATCGTCAGCGGGCATGGTCAGGTCGGGCTGGGCCCGTGCCGGAAGTAGATCCTGGCCAGCTGGACACGCGGGTTCGTGGCACCGCCCTTCACCACTCCGAGCCGGGTGATCAGTCGCTGCACGATCTGCTCCACCCCGTGGGCGGAGGTTCCGCGGCGGGCACCGATCTCCAGGTTGGTCAGGCCGGAGGCGACCAGCCGGAGCACCTCCAGCTGGTCCCGGCTCAGGTCACTGAGGGGATCCTCCGCGTTCGCGTCGTCCCGGCGGGGCGGCTGGTCGAGCAGCACCCCCTGCAGGGTCTCGAGCAGGATGCTCGCGTCCTTCAGGGCACGCTTGTGCAGGTAGGCCGCCCGGTCCGGGATCCGGGTCCGGTCGATGCCCACGACGGCGGGCGACGAGGCGTTGGTCAGCACCACCAGTGCGGCCCAGGGCGTTGCGCGCTCCGCATAGGCGAGGATCTCCTCCCCGCCGGGGCCGTCCCCGAGGTCGAGGTCGACCACGAGCGCGTCCGGATCGAAGTCCCGAAGGGCGGCGATCGCGAGCGCCGCCGAGTCGGCGCCGCGGGCCTCGAAGCCCGCGTTGGTCAGTACCGAGATCACGAGCGATCGGGTCAGCGGCTCGTCCTCGACGACCAGCACGCGACGCGACCAGCCCGAGGCCACCGCCATCACCACCCCCTGCGCCGGTCATGGCGGGACCGACTCGGCCCCGATCATCCCATTCCGGACGGATCCGTGCCCGAGCGCCACGCCCGAACGTGAGGATAACCGCTTGCCGGGACCACTGAACTAAGTACCCCACCGCACAATCAGTGCCATGGACGCAACGGCCTGCGTGACCCGAACCCCTCCGGTCACCGCCGCGAGTCCACGAACCGGTGCCAGGCGAACTGTCTTCCTCCCCTCTGAAGGCAGCTCACCGACCGGGACGGAGAGGTCCGCCACGAGTTCCACCGTGAACCGCACCCCCACGGACACCCCCGAACCCGATTTCCTCCCGGCCGCCACCGAGAGACGCGGGTGGCACGGGCGCAGGTTCCGTAGAACCGCCTCTCCGTCGTGACGGGGTCGCGGCGTCATCTCCATCGATGACGCCGCGGCACCCCCTCGTGTCCTCCTCGTGGGCGCGTGCAGGGCTGCCGTAACGAAGCTGACACAATGACGCCCATGCGCGTCTACAACTTCTCCGCAGGCCCCGCCATGCTCCCGCTCGCCGCCCTCGAGGCAGCCCGCTCGGAACTCACGGACTGGCAGGGTTCGGGGATGTCGGTGATGGAGGTATCGCACCGTGGCAAGGCCTTCGTCGAGTGCGCAGCCGAGACCGAGGCGCTGCTGCGCGAGCTGATGGGCGTGCCGGACGACTACCGCGTCCTGTTCCTGCAGGGTGGGGCCTCGGGCCAGTTCGACGCCGTCCCGATGAACCTGACCGCCGAGGGCGACCCGGTGGCCTTCCTGAACACCGGCCAGTGGTCGGCGAAGGCGATCAAGGCCGCCACGAAGCAGGGCCTGGCCGTCGAGGTCCTCGCCGACGAGGCCGCGTCGAACTACACCACCACGCCGGTCGCCGGCAGCTACTCCGTGGACCCCGCCGCCGCCTACCTGCACTACACGCCGAACGAGACCATCGGCGGCGTGGAGTTCGGTTACGTCCCGGACGCCGGCGACGTGCCGCTCGTGGCGGACATGAGCTCGACCATCCTGTCCCGGCCGATCGACGTGTCGAAGTACGGCCTGATCTACGCCGGCGCGCAGAAGAACATGGGCCCGTCCGGCCTGTGCGTGGTGATCGTCCGCGACGACCTGCTCGGCCGGGCGCGTCCGACCACCCCGGCGATCTGGGACTACCGCGCCATGGCCGCCGCGGACTCCATGCTGAACACCCCGCCGACCTTCGGCATCTACCTCCTCGGCAAGATCCTCGCCTGGGTGAAGGAGTCCGGCGGGCTGGTCGGCATGGCTGAGCGGAACCGCGCCAAGGCGGACGCCCTCTACGGCTACATCGACGCCAGCGGGTACTACTCGAACCCGGTGGCACCGGAGGCGCGCTCGTGGATGAACGTCCCGTTCCTGCAGGCCAACCCCGACCTCGACAAGACCTTCGTGGCCGAGGCCACCGCCGCGGGCCTGACCAGCCTGGCCGGACACCGCTCGGTGGGCGGGATGCGGGCCAGTATCTACAACGCCATGCCGCTGGAGGGCGTGCAGGCGCTGACTGACTTCATGACCGATTTCGAACGACGCAACGGGTGAGTACCAGATGACCTTCACGATCAAGACCCTCAACGCCATCAGCCGCACCGGGCTCGACCGGTTGCCCAAGGACGAGTTCGAGGTGGCCCCGGACGCCGAGTCCCCGGACGCGATCATGCTGCGTTCGGCCAACCTGCACGGGGTGGAGATCCCGGCCTCGGTGCTCGCCGTGGCCCGCGCCGGCGCCGGCACCAACAACATCCCGATCGCGGACTACTCCGCGAAGGGCGTCCCGGTGTTCAACACCCCGGGCGCCAACGCCAACGCGGTCAAGGAGCTCGTGGTGGCGGCCCTGTTCCTCGCCGCCCGCAACATCGTCCCGGCCGCCGCCTTCGCGCACCGGCTCGAGGGCGACGCAGCGTCCATGGACAAGGCGGTCGAGGCGGGCAAGAAGAGCTACGTCGGCTTCGAACTGCCCGGACGCACCCTCGGCGTGATCGGCCTCGGCGCGATCGGCGTCGAGGTGGCCAACGCGGCCACCGGCCTCGGCATGCGGGTGCTCGGCTACGACCCGGGCATCACGGTCGAGCACGCGTGGAAGCTCAGCTCGTTCGTCGAGCACGTGACGAACCTCGACCAGCTGCTCAAGCGGGCCGACATCATCACCCTGCACGTCCCGCTGGTCGATGGCACGCGTGGCTTCCTCGGGGCCGACGAGCTGAAGAAGATGCGCACGTCGGCGGTGCTGATCAACTTCGCGCGCGGCCCGATCGTCGACGAGCCCGCCGTGGTGAGTGCGCTGGAGAGCGGCCAGCTGCGCGCCTACATCTGCGACTTCCCGTCCCCCGCCCTGAACAAGCGCGACAAGGTGGTCACCCTCCCGCACCTGGGTGCGTCCACCAACGAGGCCGAGGAGAACTGCGCCCGGATGGCCGCCGACGAGCTGCGGGACTTCCTCACCGAGGGCACGATCGTGAACTCCGTGAACTTCCCGGCCGCCTCGCTGGCCCGCTCGGAGGGCACCAGCCGGATCGCGATCGCCAACAGCAACGTCCCCAACATGGTGGGCCAGATCTCCACCCTCCTCGCGGGGGCCGGCCTGAACATCGCGGACCTGCTGAACAAGTCCCGCGGCGAGCTCGCTTACACCCTCGTCGACGTGGACGGCTCCGTCCCCGACTCGGTCATGGACCAGATCCACGCGATCGACGGGGTGCTCTCCGCCCGCCTGATCCCCTAGGCGCGCGGCCGCCTGTCACCCGTCCGGGCGTCGCCCGGACGGGGTCTGATGCAACCCGCATCCCTGCCACTACGGTCTTTGATGTTTTGTCACCGAGATCCATGGGAGGGGCCCAGGATGGATCAGGAACGAACGGTTCGACGCGCGCTCGGACACGCACTGCTGGCGGCGGTGCTGGCGGCCGGAGTAATGGGGTTCGCACCCGCCACTGCACAGGCCGAGGGCTCCGACGCGTTCGGCGCCGGCGCGCTGGACAGCGTCGAAGCACCCGCCGGGTCGCAGGCCACTGCGCCGGCGCCCGACTTCGCCGCGCTGGCCGCATCCCGGGGACAGACCCAACCGCGCACCACCGCGCGGCCGGGCCTGTCGAGCGTCGCGAGTGACTCCACGCCCACCACCGGCACCGTCACGGGCCAGGTCACCGGGCCGACAGGAGAGCCGCTCGCGGACGCCTGGATCGGCGCGTTCTCGCGATCGGCGAAGGAGTGGACCCAGTTCGTCAGCACGGACGCCGAGGGGAACTACTCCCTCGCCGGCCTCCCGAGCGACTCCTACACACTGTGCTTCCAGGGGCCCTCCGACAGCGGCCTGGCGACCGAGTGCTGGAAGAACGAACCGTTCCTGTGGGACGTCTCCGCGCTCCTCAAGAGCACCAACGCGGTCAGGGTGTGGCCCGGCCAGACCGTCACGGGCCGCAACGCCCAGCTGGACGAGACCGGCGGGATCACCGGCTACGTGACCTTTGCCGGACAGGCGATGCCCGAGGGCCTGCGCGTGACCGCGTACCTGCGACACAACGGCTGGCAGTGGGCCACGTCGTCCCTGATCGAGGAGGACGGCTGGTTCGAGATCACCGGCCTGTTCCCCGGCGACTACGCCCTGTCGCTCGACCAGTGCTGCGCCACGATCGAGGCCCAGGGCAATGCCAGCGCCGGCCTGATCTGGGCGAACTGGAAGGGTGGCGTGACCGCCACCGTGCACCCGTCGGTGTCCGGCACCCCCGTCGTGGGAGGACTCCTGAAGGCGAAGGCCGGCTCCGGGCGGTTCAAGGGGTTCGCGCTCAGTTACCAGTGGTTCCGCGACGGCGTCGAGATCCCGCAGGCGGTCGGGCGCACCTACCGCGTGGTTCCCGAGGACGTCGGTGCGGAACTGAGCGTGCTCGCGACCAGCTTCCGGTCGACGGACGGCTCGTCGCAGTCCAGCCTCTCCCGCCCCACCCAGCAGGTCGCCCTCGCCAGTACACCGACGATCGACGGAACCGCGCAGACCGGCGCGACGCTCACCGCGCTGCCGGGTGAGTGGACGGAGGGCACGACCTTCACCTACCGGTGGTACGCGAACGGGCGCACCATCAAGGGCGCCACCGGGGCGGACTACGTCGTGCCGTCGAGCAAGGCGGACACGCGCATCCGCGTCCGGGTCACGGGCTCGCTGGACGGCCACCCGACGCTGTCCAGGACGAGCGGATGGACCACGAAGGTCATGCGCTCCAGCCGTCCAGTCGTCACCGGTACCCGCGCCGCAGGGTCGAAGCTCTCCGTGCGCCGCGGCAGCTGGACCCGCAAGGTCTCGTTCCGCTACCAGTGGCTGCGCGACGGCGAGCCCATCGAGGCTGCCACCCGTTCGACCTACCGGCTCAGCGCCGACGACGTGGGCACCGAGGTGACCCTGCGCCTGACCGGGAAGCGGAAGGGCTACACGACGGTGGTCAGCGACAGCGAGGCCGTGGGCCTGGTGGCCCTCGCCGGCACGCCCACGGCCACCGGTTCCGCGGCGGTCGGTGGGACGCTCACCGCGGACCCCGGGCTGTGGACCGAGGGCACGAGCTTCACCTATGAGTGGCTCGCCAACGGCCGCGTCGTCGCCGAGTCGTCCGACAAGAGCGGGTACACCCCGTCCGAGGCCGACGCGGGCAAGCGAATCACGGTGCGGGTCACCGGCACCCTCGACGGGTACGCGACCATCACCCGGACCAGCCCGGCGACCGCGAAGGTGGCCGCCGCCTGAGCACCGACGCCGCCGCCTGAGCACCGACGCCGCCGCCTGACACGTCACCCGCACCAGTTGCGGGGTGCGAGTTGTGCACTCTGGGCGACCCGTCCGACCGCCGTAGCGTGGACCGCACGGAGCCAGCCGGAAGGAGTCGGACCATGTCTGTCAGCCGGACGCAGAAGAACTACTGGACCGGTGCCGTCGTCGCCGGTGCGGCCTTCGCCATCCTGTTCGGGATCCTCGCGGGCAACTCCGGCGGCAGCCAGGGCGCCTACATCGGCGCCGCCGTGGTGTGCGGCCTGATCGCCGTGGCCTCGCTGGTCGTGCTGCTCGTGCGACGCTGAACCGCCCGTCGGAGACGTGTTCGCGGGCCTTGGCTAAGGTCTGGGCATGGAGTTCCTCATCGACGTCTTCGTCGTCCTGCACCTGCTCGGCATGACCGCGATCCTCGGCGGCTGGCTCGCCGTGCGGCTCGGCGCCCCGCGCGGTCTCGTCCCACTGGTCTGGGGCGCCCGCGCCCAGGTGCTCATCGGCCTGGTCCTGGTCGGCCTGAACGAGATGAACCACGAGGACGTCAACAACGCCAAGATCGCGGTGAAGCTCCTCGTGGCCCTGGGTGTGGTCGCCTTCGCGGAGATCGCCCGGGCACGGTCGAACAAGGAGAACGACCAGCCGATGCTGGTGAACGTCGCCTTCGCGCTGACTCTGGTGAACGTTCTCGTCGCCGTCCTCTGGCAGACCGGGTCCTGACACAGCCTTCGCCGAGCGCCTCCGTTCCGGTCGAGCGCCTCTGCCCGGGCAGGGGCGTTCGACCGGAACGGAGGCGTTCGGCGGGTGATGGAGCCGGAGTCAGGCGCTGGCGAGCCACTGGCGCGCGAGCCGGATCCGCGCTTCCACCTGTTCGGTGGTCGCCTTCGCCAGCGGTGGGCCGCCGGCCTCCCGGCGCAGGCCGGCGTGGACGTGGCTGTGCGGCACGCCCCGCACCCGGGCCACCTGGGAGACCAGGCTGTTCAACTCCTTGCGGCGTCCCTCGAGGGCACGGAACAGGCTGACCTCCGCGGGCAGCTTCTCGCGCTTCTCCCGACGGCTCGCCCGAGCCAGCTGGCGCCGCTGCCGATCCGCCAGAAGGGTGGCCACCTGGTCGGCCTCGAGCAGCCCGGGCAGGCCGAGGTAGTCGGCCTCATCGGCGCTGGTCGGCTCCGCCTGCAGGCCGTAGGCGTGCGCGTCGAACAGCACGTGGTCGAAGACGGCGCTGGCCTCGAGTGTCTCCTGCTCACCCTCGAGGTCGGCGGTCCTGCGGGTGCGGTTGGCCTCGGCCAGGAGGGCATCCTCCTCGCCCCACAGGTCGTCGGCAGGCGCGGGACGCCCCAGGACGTGGTCACGCTGGCGTTCCAGGGCCCCGGCGTGGGCGAGCAGGATCGGGACGGTGGGCAGGAAGACACTGGCCAGCTCACCACGCCGGCGGCTGCGCACGAACCGTCCGACGGCCTGGGCGAAGAACAGCGGCGTCGACGTGGCGGTGGCGTACACCCCGACCGCGAGCCGGGGCACGTCCACGCCCTCCGAGACCATTCGCACCGCGACCATCCAGCGGTCGTCCGACCCGCTGAACGCCTCGATCCGCCGGCTCGCGCCGGGATCGTCGGAGAGCACGACGCTCGGCTGCTCGCCGGTGATCGATCCGAGGGCCCGCGCATACGCGCGGGCCTGTCTTTGGTCGGTGGCGATCACCAGGCCTCCGGCGTCCGGCACGTGCCGGCGCACCTCCTCGAGCCTGCGGTCCGCGGCCCGCAGGACGGCGGGCATCCACTCCCCCGCCGGGTCCAGCGCGGTGCGCCAGGCCTGCGCGGTGACGTCCCTGGTCAGCGGCTCGCCGAGGTTCACGGCGAGTTCATCCCCGGCACGGGTCCTCCACCGCATCCCTCCGCCGTACGCGAGGAACACGACCGGACGCACGACGTGGTCGCGGAGCGCCTCCGCGTAGCCGTAGGTGTAGTCGGGCACCGAACGCCGGATGCCGTCGGCGGCCTCGGCATAGCGGACGAACGGGATCGGGGTGGCGTCGGACCGGAAGGGGGTGCCGGTCAGGGACAACCGCCGGGTGGCCAGCGCGAACGCCTAGCCGACCGCCTCTCCCCAGCTCAGGGCGTCCCCGGCGTGGTGGATCTCGTCGAAGATCACCAGGGTCTTCGCGTTCGCCGTGCGGGCCTCGTACGCGAACACCGCCGCAGCCACCCCGGCATAGGTCACGGCTTGGCCCTGGAACTGCCGCGAGCGCCCCTTCCGGCTCCCGCCGAGCCCGGGGTCGAGGTGCAGGCCGACCCTCGCGGCCGCGTCCGCCCACTGCACCTTCAGGTGCTCGGTCGGCGTGACCACGATCACCTGTTCGATCGTCCGGGCCTCCAGCAGGTCGGTGGCCACGCGCAGCGCGAAGGTGGTCTTCCCGGCGCCCGGCGTGGCCACGGCGAGGAAGTCGCGCCGGCCGAGTTCGCGGTAGCGCGCCAGCGCCTCCACCTGCCAGGCCCGCAGCCGCGCCGCCGTGCCCCAGGCGGCCCGCCCCGGGTACGCCGGCGACAGGTCGTCGATCGGCACGGCTCACCTCCCCGGGCGTCGTTTGAGCAGCAGGACCGCGAGCCCGACCCCGGCCAGGTCGGCCAGGGCGTCGAACGGGTCGCCGTCCCGGTACGGGAGGAACCGCCACTGGACCAGCTCGCTCACGACAGCGTGGACGGCGAACAGCCCTGCGACCAACCCGACACGCCGGGTCAGCCGGCCGAACAGGTACGTGGGCACCGCGAAGATCACGAAGTGAACGACCTTGTCGGCGCCCGGTAGCCAGGGCAGCTCGAGGCCGCCGTCGGGGCTGCCGGGAAGGTAGACCGCGACCAGCTGCACGACCAGCGCGAGGCTGGCCAGCACCGGTAGCCACCGTCCCACCAACCCCCGCGCGGCGCTACGCCAGGGCCGCGACGCTACCCGTCCCCGCGTAGCGTCCTCGCCCGGAACGTAGCGTCGCGGGGGTTCGGCGGGGTCGAACGGGGACGAGCCGGGGTCAGGCAAGCTTCTCCAGGATCAGCTCACGGACGCGGGCGGCGTCGGCCTGGCCGCGCATCTCCTTCATCACCGCGCCGATCAGGGCACCGGCGGCCTGCACCTTGCCGCCGCGGATCCGTTCGGCGACGTCCGGGTTGGCCGCGATCGCCGCGTCCACGGCGGCCGAGAGGGCCCCGTCGTCGGAGACCACGGCGAGCCCGCGCGACGCGACCACGTCGGCCGGGGATCCCTCGCCGGCCAGCACGCCGTCGATCACCTGGCGGGCGAGCTTGTCGTTCACCGTGCCCGCGTCCACCAGCGCCTGGACCTCGGCCACCTGCGCGGGGGTGATCGCCACGTCCGCCAGCTCCACGCCGGCCTCGTTCGCGCGGCGGGCGAGCTCGGTCGTCCACCACTTCCGGGCGGCCTGCGGGTTCGCCCCGGCCGCCACGGTGGCGTCCACCAGGTCGAGCGCGCCCGCGTTCACCACGTCCTGGAGCTCAAGGTCGGTGAAGCCCCACTCGCCCTGCAGCCGGGCGCGGCGCAGGTTCGGCAGCTCGGGCAACGTGCCGCGCAGTTCCTCGACCCACTCCCGGGCCGGCGCCACCGGCACCAGGTCGGGCTCGGGGAAGTAGCGGTAGTCCTCGGCCTGCTCCTTGGACCGGCCCGGAGTGGTGTAGCCCTCCTCGTGCCAGTGCCGGGTCTCCTGGTGCACCGCGCCGCCCGAGGACAGCACCGCGGCCTGGCGCTGGATCTCGTAGGTGAGCGCCCGCTCGACGCTGCGCAGCGAGTTCACGTTCTTGGTCTCGGTGCGCAGGCCGAACTCGGTCGCTCCCTTCGGCATCAGGGACACGTTGGCGTCGCACCGCAGCGAGCCCTGTTCCATGCGGACGTCGGAGACGCCGAGGCTGAGCATCAGGTCGCGCAGGAACGACACGTAGGCCTTCGCGACCTGCGGAGCCTTCGCGCCCGTGCCGGTGATGGGCCTGGTGACGATCTCGATCAGCGGGGTTCCGGCCCGGTTGTAGTCGACGAGCGAGTACTCCGCGTCGCCGATCCGGCCGGTGGTGCCCCCGGCGTGGACGAGCTTCCCGGCGTCCTCCTCCATGTGCGCGCGTTCGATCTCGATCCGGTACGTCTCCCCGTCCACGTCCAGGTCGATCCAGCCGTCGTGGGCGATCGGCTCGTCGTACTGCGAGGTCTGGAAGTCCTTCGTCATGTCCGGGTAGAAGTAGTTCTTCCGGGCGAACCGGCACCACTCGGCGATGCTGCAGTTCAGCGCCAGCCCGATCCGGATCGCCGACTCGATCGCCTTCGCGTTCACCACGGGCAGCGAGCCGGGCAACCCGAGGCACACCGGGCAGGTCTGGGTGTTCGGCTCGGCCCCGAAGGCGTTGACGCAGCCGCAGAACATCTTGGACGCGGTGTTGAGCTCGACGTGGACCTCGAGGCCCAGCACCGGGTCGTACGCCGCCAGGGCCTCGTCGTAGCC
>JAXGTK010000024.1:0-22784 GCA_040774965.1 Propionicimonas sp.
CCCCGGGGGGGCCCCCCGCGCCCGTGTTCGGACCTATACTCGACTCAGGTTCCTGCCCCATCCCCCCGGGCAGGAACCATTTACTTGCCCGGACCTGTTCAGGCGTCCTCCCCGGCGAGCACCAGGTACACCGCGCGCCGGGTTTCCGCGACGATCGCCGTGGCCCGCTCCCGGTCGGCGTCGTTGCCGGTCTGGTCGAGGAGGGTGAGGGCGTCCAGCAACGACTGGGACGCCTCGCGCAGTTTCACCGAGGCACCCTGGTGCTCGGCGTACACCTTCCAGGGCTCGGTGTCGCCGGACTCGGCGCTCGTGCGCCGGCCGTAGTCGGTGATGCTGAAGACTCGCCGGGAGCCCTCGCTGCGGCTGCGGATGAGGCCCTGGTCCTGCAACTGGCGCAGGGTGGGGTAGATGCTGCCGGCACCCGGGCGCCACACCCCTCCGCTGCGCTCGGCCAGTTCCTGGATCATCTGGTAGCCGTGCATGTCGGCCTCGGCGAGCAGCGCGAGCACGGCGGCCTGGACGTCGCCGCGCCGGACACGGTTCGGGCCACGGCGTGACCAGTTGCCGCGTCCGCCGGACCCGTGGTGGGGATGGGCTGTCATCGGGTGCTCCTTCTCACAACATCGTTACGCATCACGATATGTCGCTAGGCGCGGAACGTCCAGTCTCCCGGAAGAGCGGACGGATTGCCCGGCCGCGATTCCGCCTGTACGATCTGGTCAATCGATTTAACCGCGGGGGCTGACGTGCCTCCCCGGGTTGGCTAACCTGCTGGTGGTGACAACCGCGAGGAGTCCACATGGACGTGCGCTTCCCTGACGTGACCGACCTGACCACCGTTCCGACCGGGGACATGCCCGGCGACAAGGTCCGGATCGAGGAGACCCACCAGGGCCTGGCGCGGGTGGTCTTCCCCGAACTGTGGCGGCTCCTCGAACCCCTGCTGGCCGACGGCGGACGTGCGGTCGTCGCCGTCTGCGGCGGTTCGGGCGTGGGCAAGTCCGAGACCGGCTCGCTGCTGGCGTACGGGCTGAACGCCCTCGGCGTGGGCGCGTATGTGCTCTCCGGCGACAATTACCCGCGGCGCATCCCCTCCGCGAACGACGCCGAGCGGTTGCGCACGTTCCGGGTGGGCGGCGTGCGGGGCCTGGTCGCCCGTGGTGCCTACGACGACACCGTCCGGGAAGAACTGGCCGCGCTGGTGACGTCCGACCGCGACGCGGACCCGGCGCAGGTCGCCGCGCGTCCGTGGCTGGCCACCTACCAGAAGGCCGGACGCCGGGCGCTCGCCGGCTACCTCGGCACGCCGTCCGAGACCGACTTCGACGAGGTCAGCGGCATCCTGGCCGCCTTCCACGACGGCGCGCCGGAGCTGATGCTGAAGCGGATGGGACGCACGCCCGACGCGCTCTGGTACGAGTCCGTGGACGTCCGGGACGTGCGAGTGGTCGTCGTGGAGTGGACGCACGGCAACTCCGAGTTCCTGCGCGGCGTGGACATCCCCGTCCTGCTGAACAGCACGCCCGCGGAGACCCTCGCCCACCGCCGCACCCGCAGCCGGGACGGCGCGGTGGACAGCCCGTTCACCACCATGGTGCTCGAACTCGAGCAGGAGAAGCTGGCCGCGCAGGCGCCGAAGGCGCGGATCATCGTCGCCAAGTCCGGCGAACTGCTCGACTACGACGGCTACCTGAGGGCGATGGGTGCCGACCTGCCCGGCGCGGGCGTGATGCTGAACGCCTACCCCGACAGCATCGGCGGCACGCTCGCCGGCCTGGTCGAGTTCGTGCGGCGTCCCGAACTGGCGGACGTGTTCAGTTCGGCGTACCTGCTGCCGAGCGTGTTCAACACCGACCTCGACCGGGGCTTCTCGGTGATCGACTACAGCCTCGCCGAGCAGTTCGCCACGCCGGACGACCTCGCCGCACTCGCCGGGGAGGGCATCGACTTCGCCTTCGACTTCATCCTGAACCACGCCTCGGTGCTGTCGCCGCAGTTCCAGGACATCCTCCGCCACGGCGAACGGTCCCGCTACGCCGACTTCTTCATCGACTGGAACGCCTTCTGGGCCGGTCACGGCGAACTGACGCCGGAGGGCTACGTCCAGCCCGACCCCGACCTGATCAAGGACATGTTCTTCCGCAAGCCCGGCCTGCCGATCCTGATGGTGCGGCTGCCGGACGGTACCGAGAAGCCGTACTGGAACACCTTCTACCAGGAGGTCCGCTACACCGCACCGGGCACCCAGGACCTGATCCGGGCCACCGGGCTGCAGTACGGGCGGGCCGAGGTGCTCGCCGGGCGGGTGGCGGCGGCGCTCGCGTCCGGAAAGCGTCCGGGCGAGGCGGACTTCTCCGGCTACGACGACGTCCGGGACGCGGTCGTCGACCTGGTCGAGGGCGAGCGCACCTACCTCGGCCAGATGGACCTGAACATCACCTCCCCGCTGGTCTGGGAGTTCTACGCCGACACCCTGGACCGGCTGGCCGGCTACGGTGCGCAGATCGTCCGGCTGGACGCGTTCGCCTACGCGCCCAAGGAGCCCGGCCTGAAGAACTTCCTCAACGACCCCGGCACCTGGGACCTGCTCGCGCGGGTGAAGGAACTCGCCGACCGGCGCCGGCTGCTGCTGCTGCCGGAGATCCACTCCACCTACGCCGAGGGCATCCACGAGGTGATCGCGGCGAAGGGGTTCCTCACCTACGACTTCTTCCTGCCCGGGCTCCTGATCGATGCGATCGACTCCCGCGACGCGACGACGCTGAAGCGGTGGATCGGGGAGCTGCTGGACAAGGGCATCCACACGGTGAACATGCTCGGCTGCCACGACGGCATCCCGCTGCTCGACCTGAAGGGGTTGCTGGACGAGGAGCGGATCCAGTCGCTGATCGCGACCATCGTCGGTCGCGGCGGCCACGTGAAGGACCTGCACGGTGCGAAGAACCTGTACTACCAGGTGAACGCCACCTACTACAGCGCGCTGGGGGAGAGCGAGGCCCGGCTGCTGCTGGCCCGGGCGGTCCAGCTGTTCATGCCGGGCAAGCCGCAGGTCTGGTACCTCGACCTGTTCGCCGGAAGGAACGACCACACCGCGGTCGAGAAGGCCGGATCGGGTGGTCACAAGGAGATCAACCGGACCAATCTGGGTGCCGACGATGTGACGGCCGGGCTGCGACAGTCCGTCGTGCAGCGCCAGCTCGAGCTGCTGAGGTTCCGCAACACCTTCGGCGCCTTCGGCTTCGACGCCGCCTGCGAGGTGGCCGCGACCGGTCCGGAGCAGCTGGTGGTCACGTGGCGCAGGGACGGCCTCGCCGCGAGGCTCGACGCCGACCTGGCGTCCGAGTCGTTCACGATCACCGCCACCGACGCCGACGGGACGACCCGTCCGATCTGACGGGCGACGCTACGTTCCGGGCGAGGACGCTACGCGTCGCCGCGTAGCGTCGCGGCACTGGCGTAGCGCCGCGGCGGGATCGGGGTCAGGACGGGCAGGTGCTGGGCCCGAACGCGCGCAGCAGCAGCGCGGGGACGATGAGCAGGCCGGCGAACAGCACTCCGGCGAGGGTCGCGGGACCACGTCCGAGCAGGACGAACGTGCCGACCACCAGGAACAGGGGTCCGGCCGCGCAGACGCTGGTCGCGGTCGGCGACCCCGGGGACGGCAGGTAGCTCGCGCCGATCACGGCGCCGAGGGCCGACAGCAGGCCGAGGACGACCAGGATCGCCGGGTCCTCCGGCCAGCCGGCGACCGCGGCGTACGCCGGGAGCAGGACCACGGCGAGCACGATCGCGGCCACGGTCTGTCGGGTGCGCCACGCCGTGCGCCAGTAGGCGAGGCCGGTGAGCTTCTCGGGACGGACGGTGTCCAGCGCGCGCGGGACGCGTCCGAAGAACTCCTCGGGTGATCCCATCGCCGTCTCCTCTCGCGCGACGCTACGTTCCGGTCGACGGCGCTACCCGGCGACGCGTAGCGCCGCGGCCCGGGCGTAGCGCCGCACGGAAACGCGGGGGTGAAACGGCCGTCGGCCGAACCGAATCGGTCGGTCCCTTCGTTTGAGTCAGCACCCGGGACCGGCCGCCGGCTCGGCCGACGGGTAACTCATACCCCAGGGGGTATCGTATCAGTGATTCTGCGGGAAACCCAGTTGCAGCCCGCGGGCGCTCGGGTCGGGCCAGCGGCGGGTCACGGTCTTCGAGCGGGTGAAGAAGTGCACGCCCTCCGTCCCGTGGGCGTGGGAGTCGCCGAACAGCGAGTTCTTCCAGCCGCCGAACGAGTAGTAGGCCATCGGCACCGGCACCGGGACGTTGATCCCGACCATGCCCGCCTGCACCTCGATCTCGAACTTGCGGGCCGCCCCGCCGTCGTTGGTGAAGATCACCGAGCCGTTGCCGTACGGATTGGCGTTGATCAGTTCCATGCCCTCGTCGAAGCCGGACACCCGCACCACGGACAGCACCGGGCCGAAGATCTCGTCGGTGTAGATGCTCATGTCGGTGCTGACGTGGTCGAACAGGGTGGGGCCGACGAAGTAGCCGTTCGGGTCGCCCTCGAACGTGCCCTCGCGGCCGTCGATCACCAGGTCCGCCCCGGCCTGTTCGCCGGCCGCGATGTAGCCGGTGATCCGGTCGCGGGCCTGCCCGGTGACGATCGGGCCCATGTCGACGCCGGTGGTGCCGTCCCCGGTCCGCAGGGTGCGGACGCGCTCGGTGATCCTGGTGATCAGTTCGTCCGCGATCGAGTCGGTGGCCAGGATGACCGACACCGCCATGCAGCGCTCGCCGGCCGAGCCGAAACCGCCGTTCACCGCGGCGTCCGCGGCGAGGTCGAGGTCGGCGTCCGGGAGCACGAGCATGTGGTTCTTCGCCCCGCCGAGGGCCTGGATCCGCTTGCCGTTGGCCGTGCCGCGTTCGTAGACGTAGTGGGCGATCGGGGTGGACCCGACGAAGGAGACGGCCTTCACGGCCCGGTTGTCGAGCAGCGCGTCGACGGCCTCCTTGTCGCCGTGCACGACGTTCATCACACCGGCGGGCAGGCCCGCCTCCTGCCACAGCTCGGCGATCGCGTTGACCGCGGACGGGTCCTTCTCCGACGGCTTGATGATCACGGCATTGCCGGCCGCGAGCGCGATCGGCACGAACCACATCGGCACCATCGCCGGGAAGTTGAACGGCGAGATCACGCCGACGACGCCCAGTGGCTGCAGCAGCGAGTAGGAGTCGACGTTGGTCGAGACGCTCTCGGAGTGGCCACCCTTGAGCAGGTGCGGGATGCCGCAGGCGAATTCCACGACCTCGAGGCCGCGGGTGACCTCGCCGAGGGCGTCGGAGACCGTCTTGCCGTGTTCGGAGGTGATGATCTCGGCGATCCGCTCCTTGTGGGCGTTCAGCAGCTCGCGGAAGGCGAACATCACCTTGCCGCGGCGGGTCATCGACATCGAACCCCAGGCCGCGGCGGCCTTCTCGGCGCGGGCGACGACCTCGTCGACCAGCGCCTTCGAGGCCAGATCGACCGCCCCGGTCTGCTGCCCGGTGGCGGGGTTGTACACCGGTGCGGTGCGCTCGGGGGTGCCGGTCCAGTACTCGTGGCCGATCAGGTGGGTGATCCGGCGCGGCGTCGCGTCAGCGGAGTGCTCAGCATTCGTCATGACCAAATGTTAGCACATTAGGACCTTATACGGGTAGGGGTATATTTCGGTAGTGTCAGCCCCCGGCGAAGGGCGGCAGCACGTCGACGCGCGCCGAGCCGGGAATGAGCTCTGCCGGGTCGCGGACGGCAGCGCCGTCCACGAGCAGCGAGCAACGGGCCAGGACGGTCGCCAGGGCGTGGTTGCCCAGCCCGAGGCGGTCGACCAGTTCGGCTGCGGAGAGGTCGTGGTCGGGGAGGTCTGCGGTCGGGGCTCCCGCGGCGTCGGCCGCGCCGGCATAGAACCTGACCTGCACCTCAGCCCCCGATCGAACTCATCGGCCGCGCCGGCTGGTGGAAGCCAGGGCTGCCGATGCCGTGACCGGGCGCCTTGGCGAGGTGCGCGCCCTGCCAGATCGAGGCGAGTTCGAGGTCGCTGGCGCCCTCGCGCAGCGGCGTCCGCAGGTCGGTCTCGGTGTGCGCGAACAGGCAGGTGCGCAACTGCCCGTCCGCGGTGAGCCGGGTGCGGTCGCAGTCCGCGCAGAACGGGCTCGTCACCGAGGCGATCGCGCCGATCCTGCCGGGCGGGAGATCCGCGGTCAACGCGCTCCACTCCTCGGCGGGCGCCGAACCGCGGCCGGGGATCGGCGCGAGTTCGAACCGTTGCTCCAGCTGCTCCAGGATCTCTGCCGCGGACACCATCTGGGCCGCGTCCCAACCGTGTTCGGGGCCCAGGGGCATCTGCTCGATGAACCGCAGCCGGTAGTCGTGGCGAATACAGAACTCGGCCAGTGGCACCACGTCGGTCTCGTTCGCGCCGCGCATGACCACCGTGTTCACCTTGATCGGTCTCAGGCCCGCGGCGTCCGCCGCGGCCAGGCCGGCCAGTACGTCGTCCAGTCGGCGGCGGCGGGTCAGGGTGGCGTAGCGCTCCGGGTCGAGCGAGTCCAGGGAGATGTTCACCCGGCTCAGTCCGGCCTGCCGCAGCGCCTCGGCCCTCCGGGCCAGCCCGACCCCGTTCGTCGTCAGCGCGATCTCGGGCGGGTTGTCCTGGGCCGTCCGCAGGGCTGCCGTGGCGGCCACGATGTCGACCAGGCCCGGACGCAACAGCGGTTCCCCGCCGGTGAGGCGGACCTTGGTCACGCCCAGCCGTTCCACCGCGACGCGGATCAGGTGGACCACCTCGGTGTCGGTGAGGATGTTCTCGCCGGGCAGCCAGGGCAGTCCTTCGGCCGGCATGCAGTAGCTGCAGCGCAGATTGCACCGGTCGGTGAGCGAGACCCGCAGGTCGCGGGCCACCCGGCCGTGGGTGTCCACCAGCGCCTGCGTGCGCTCCGCGACCGCGCTCATCGGACCTGTCCCGTGCCCGAGCGTCCGCCGTCGCCGAGGTGTCGGCGGGGGACGATGCTCATTCCCCCGTGCTGTTCGTCGCGAGCCGGGTGATGCGTCCGATCAGGTCCGCGGCGTCGGTGCCGCGTCCGACCGCGACTCCGATCAGGAACGCGGTCAGGGGCGCGCCGGGACGGGAGGGGCCGTGGGCCACCGCCGCGATGAGGTCGAGCAGGGCCTCCTCGTTGGTCTCCACGACGGCCGGTTCGAGGCCCGCCTCGGTGGCCACCTGCGCCAGCCACGAGCGCATCTGGGCGATCTTCTCCGGGCTGTCCTCGTGGGCCACAATCTCTCCTCTGGATCGGAAACCGAGCGTGCCAAGGTATTGTGCCACGCATTGGACGTGGCCCCAAAGGGCCCTGACTGGGGGTTTCTGTGCTCGACAGCGATCGTCTCGACGCCTACGCTGCTGGATTCGCGACCTTGGGCAGGCTGCACCGCGAAGCTCCGGACGATGCCGTCCTCGGCGTGTTGTGGAGCCTGCTGGACGACTGGCCGCTGCCCGGCGGAGAGGACACGGCGGAGGGCCTGCGGCGCTGGGCGCTGTCCCGTGAGGCCGGAGAGGACGCTGATGTCATCTCCCGGGACCACAATCGCCTCTACGGGGTGTCGGCCAAGGCGGTGGTGCCGCCCTATGAGTCGGTGCACCGGGACGATGACGGGCTGGTCTTCGACGTCAGCACGCTCGACGTGCGTGCGGCCTACCTCGATCGCGGACTGCAGGCTCCCCGACTGAACCGCGAGCCCGACGACCACCTCGGCCTGGAGTTCGACTTCATGGCCCAACTGGTCCTGTGGGCCCTCGACGCCCTCGAGCGCGAGGACGCCGCTGCTGCGGAGACCGAACTCGAGGCCGCCCGGCAGTTCCTGGCCGCGCACCTCCTGCAGTGGGCGCCCGGCATGCTGCGCAAGACGGCGGAGGCTGCCGGCACCCGGTTCATGAGCGGACTCGCACTGCTCTCGCTGGGGGCGCTGGAGAGTGCGGAGCGGGATTTCGCGGCCGCAGGCTAGGACCCGGCGTCGGCGGCGATGCCTTCGGCATCGTCGTGGTGCGGCTGGGCCTTCCGCAGCGAGCGGTTCCGGCGCAGCGAGATCGAACCCCCGTCGGAGCGGGCCAGTTGCCACGGCGGGGCCAGGGTGAGGTAGGTGTCCACCACGGCTTCGGGCGATTCGGCCAGGCCGGTGGTGATCCAGGCCCGGATCACCGCGACCATGTTGTGGGCCTGCTGGTTGATCGCCATCGTGGTCCACAGTTCGGTGACCGGCGGCCCCTCGAACCGGCTGGTGACGGCGAGCACGTAGCGGCGCGCGGCCTGCTCGAAGTAGCTGCTCAAGGCGCTCGAGACCGCCGACTCGTGCGAGGTGAGCACCTCGTAGACGGCCCGGTGCTCGCCGACGTGCTTCAGCAGGGTGCGGTAGATCCGCCGCCACAGCTCGACGTAGTCGGCGTCGGGCCGGCCCATCTGCTCGGCGAGGAGGTCGAGGTCGGGCTGCAGTTCGCTGATCAGCACCTCGGCGAGCAGGCTCGCCGGTGAGCTGGCGTGGCTGTAGAACACGGCCCGGGAGACTCCGGCCGCCGCGGTGAGTTCGGAGACGGTGATCGTCTCGGCAGGCCGGGAGCCGGCCAGTTCGAGCAGCGTGTCGACGAGTCGCTGCCGGACCCGCTGGTAACGCGGGTCGTCGGCGGGAGTGCGACCACCCACGGCGTCCTCCTTCGACCTGCCTCCCAGAAAGATACTGGCCGCCCGGCGCCCGGGACGAAACTTCGGACGAGTTCGTGGATTTGGCCACGGCGGCACGTCGGCGCCAATATGATCGACAGGTGTCGATTACATTCGGCACTAGGTTTTGCAAGGAGGCTGCGACGATGACTGATGTCGACCTGATCCGGACCGACGGCGCGGAGGCGCCACCGTCGGGGCCCAGCCGGCGGACGTTCCTGAAATGGTCCGGAGCGGTTGGCGGGGCGATCGCCCTGGTCTCGGTCTCCGACTTCAGCGGTACCGCACGGGCCGAGGAGCCCGCGAGCACCGACCAGTTCATCTGGTCGGCCTGCACCGTGAACTGCGGTTCCCGCTGCCCGCTGCGGCTGCAGGTGCACGACGGCACCATCGTCCGGGTCCTGCCCGACGACACCGGCACCAACGACCTGGGCAGCCAGCAGGTGCGGGCGTGCGTGCGCGGGCGGTCGATCCGGCACCGGATCTACAACCCCGACCGGCTCAAGCAGCCGATGAAGCGCAAGGCCGGCACCAAGCGTGGCGACGAGCAGTGGGAGACCATCACCTGGGACCAGGCGCTGGACGAGATCGCCGCCAAGATGAAGGACATCAAGTCCAAGTACGGCAACGAGGCCTTCTACATCAACTACGGCACCGGCACCCTGGGCTCGACCATGGCCCGTTCGTGGCCGCCCAACGAGACGCCGTTCGCCCGGCTGATGAACACCTGGGGCGGCTACCTCGACCACTACTCGGACTACTCGACCACCGAGATCACGTCCGCCTACCCCTACTTCTTCGGTACGTGGTACTCGGGCAACTCCTTCGACGACGCGAAGAACGCCCAGCTCCAGGTGATGTTCGGCAACAACCCGCTGGAGACCCGGATGTCCGGCGGCGGCCAGACCTACGTCACCCAGCAGATCAAGAAGGAGAGCGGCGTCCGCACGATCCTGATCGACCCGCGCTTCTCCGACACGGCGGTCGCGCTCGCCGACGACTGGATCCCGATCCGGCCGGGCACGGACGCGGCCCTCGTGGCCGGGATGATCCACGTCATGCTCGCCGAGAACCTGCACGACCAGGCCTTCCTGGACAAGTACACGGTGGGCTTCGACGAGAAGACGCTGCCCGCGGGCGCGCCGGCGAACTCCTCCTACCGCAGCTATGTCGAGGGCAAGGGTTCCGACGGGATCGAGAAGACCCCCGACTGGGCCGCCGCGATCACCGGGCTGCCCGCGGAACAGATCATCCAGCTCGCCCGGACGATCGCCGGGGCCAAGCCGTGCGCGATCACCCAGGGCTGGGGGCCGCAGCGGCACGCCAACGGCGAGCACTCCTCGCGGTCGATCTTCCTGCTGGCCGCGGTGACCGGCAACATGGGCATCCCCGGTGGCGGGATCGGCGCCCGTGAGGCCGCCCCCTCGCTGCCGTTCACCTCGCCGTTCAACACCAACCTGCCGAACACCTTCTCGAACAAGATGATCTCGGTGTTCTCCTGGCTGGACGCGATCGACCACGGTGCCGAGATGGACACCTTCAACGCGGGCGTGCTGGAGAAGGTCGCGCCGGGCGTGCGCTGGATGGCGGTGCCCGTCGACGCCGAGGGCAACCCCACCAACACCAAGCTGGAGACCCCGATCAAGATGGTCTGGCAGTACGCGGGCAACTCGATCGTGAACCAGACCGGCGACAACAACGGTTCGGTGGCGATCCTGCAGGACGACACCAAGGCCGAACTGATCGTGGCCTGCGACATCCAGTACACCGTGTCGGCCCGCTACGCCGACTACATCCTGCCCGGCACCTCCTCGGCCGAGGAGGACGACATCCACCCCGGCGAGAACGCGGGCCCGATGGCCTACGGCATCGTCTCCACCCAGGCGATCGAACCGCTCTACGAGTGCCGCACCATCTACGACATCTGCGTGGGCCTCTCCCAGCGACTCGGCACCGAGCAGGCCTTCACCGAGGGCAAGACCCGCGAGGACTGGCTGCGGGCCTCGATCGACGCCACCCGGGCGTCCGACCCGAGCCTTCCCGACTACGACACCTGGAAGGCGCAGGGCATCTACCGGACGAACTCCGGTCCGATCGTCGCCCTGGCCGACTTCCGCAAGGACCCGACGGCGAACCCGCTGCCGACACCCTCGGGCAAGATCGAGATCTACTCCCAGCGGCTGCACGAGATGTCCAAGAAGTGGGAGTTCGGCGTGTTCCGGCCCAAGCTGGAGGGCGACCGCCTCGTGCCGCTGCCCGAGTACGTCGAGACCTGGGAGGGCCCGGAGGAGGCCCAGGCCTCCGAGAAGTACCCGCTGCAGGTGATCGGGCACCACTTCAAGGGACGGACCCACTCCACCTACGGCAACGTGGACTGGCTGATCGAGGCGCATCCGCAGACCGTCTGGATCAACAACCTCGACGCCAGGGACCGCGGGATCAGCAACGGCGACCAGGTGTTCGTCTACAACGACCGCGGCACCATCAAACTGCCGGCGCGGGTCACCCAGCGGATCATGCCGGGGGTGATCTCGGTACCGCAGGGCGCCTGGTTCAAGCCCACGTCATCGGTGGCGCCACCGGCGGCGGCCAACCAGGACCATCTGGTGGACACCAACGGCAGCGTCAACACCCTGACCTCGTTGCACCCGTCGGCCCAGGCCAAGGGCAACCCGTCGCACACCACCATCGCCAACGTCGTGAAGAGCTAGAGGGAGTACTGACATGACGGGTGATCTGACCCAGGCCGGAGCCAACTACGGGTTCTACTTCGACCAGACCCTCTGCAACGGCTGCAAGGCCTGCCAGGTGGCCTGCATCGACAAGCACGACTCGCCACTCGGAGTGATGTGGCGCAGGGTGGCGGAGTACACCGGAGGAACGTGGCGCCTGAGCGGCAACACGGCCACACCGAACATCTTCACCTACTACACCTCGGTGGCCTGCAACCACTGCGAGAACCCGGTCTGCATGGAGGTGTGCCCGACCACGGCGATGACCCGGCGGGACGACGGCACGCTCTACGTCGACCAGAACAAGTGCGTGGGCTGTCGGTACTGTGAATGGGCCTGCCCGTACAGCGCGCCCCAGTTCGACGCCGACACCGGCCACATGACCAAGTGCGACCTGTGCTACGACTACCGCACCGAGGGCCTGGAGCCGGCCTGCGTGGCCGCGTGCCCCTCCCGGGCACTCGACTGGGGGCCGATCGAAGATCTTCGCTCGAAGTACGGGACGGAGGCGGGCATCGCCCCGCTGCCGGACCCGTCCATCACCAAGCCCCACCTGGTCATCCATCCGCACCGGGACGCCCAGCCGTGGAACAGCGCCACCGGTCACATCGCAAACCCCGGGGAGATCTGATGAACGTCCATGACCTGCCGCTGGTGATCTTCACCGTCTTCTCCCAGATGTCGGTGGGCACCTTCATCACCCTGGGAGTCGTGCAGTTCGTGGCCGCCCGGCGCGCGGACGCCGCGACCGCCGAACGGGTCGTCGCACCGTCGCTGTACGCGATCGGGCCCACCCTGGTCGTCGGCCTGGCCGTGTCGATGCTGCACATGAACGACATCACCCACACCTTCAACGTGATCCTGCACTGGGACTCCTCCTGGCTGTCCCGGGAGATCCTGTTCGGCGTCGCGTTCGCCGGCTTCGGGTTCCTGTTCGCCGTGATGGAGTGGTTCCGGTGGGGGAGCGCCGCGCTCCGCCAGGTGCTCGCCGTGGTCACCGCGCTGATCGGGATCGGCCTGGTGATCGCCGAGTCGTCGGTGTACTACGCGCTGGTCGCGGTGCCCGCCTGGCACAGCTGGGCCGTGCCGTTCCAGTTCTTCGGCACCACGATCCTGCTCGGCGTGCTCGCCGTCGGTTCCGCGCTGATGATCACCACGCTGGTCCGCGCCCGGACCGCAGCCAAGGCCGTCGAACCCGCCGGTGACGACGCGCCGGAGGCCGCGACGGACGCTGCCGGGGACGAGACCACCGAGCCTGTGGCCGGACCCGCGGACTCGACGGGCAGCCAGGGCGCGCTGATGGTCCAGGTGCGCGGCCGGGTCAAGGAGATCAACGCGCCGACCAGCGAGGCCGAGTGGGAGCTGACCGCGCTGCTGCTGAAGGGGATCGCCTTCGTCGGCGCCGCCACCGCGGTGCTGCTGTTGGTGATGTACCCGCTCTACCTCGCCGAGCTGGGTGGCGGGAACGCCGCCGCGCAGGCCTCCCTGGCCGTGTTCAGCGGTGCCGAGCTCGTCGTCCGGCTGGTCCTGCTGGCCGCCACGGCGATCATCCTCGGGTTCTTCGTCTACCGCATGGCGGGCAGGGTCGCGCTGGCCGAGGCGAAGGTCCTCGTGATCGCGGTGCTGGCCAGCCTCGTGCTCGCCTTCACCAGCGAGATCATCGGGCGCTTCCTGCACTACGCGGCGATGATCAGGGTGGGGATCTGAACACACCGGCGGTGCCGCTGGCCGGCCTCGCGGCCAGCGGCTATGCCGTCGCGCGACTGCTCCTGGTGCCGCCCGACGACGGGGTCCTGGAACGGTTCGGCGACCCGGTCATGAGGGCGTCCTGGCCGTTGCCCGACCCGGTCTCGGTGGCCGCACTCGCGATCCTCGCCGACGGCATCGACGCCGACCGCACCCGCGAGGAGTGGGAGGTGCTGTTCGGCTCCGGGCCCGACCCCGTCGACCTGACCGAGTCCGGACGGCTCAACGAGTCCGCGGCGGAGCTGGGCCGGGAACTGGCGGAGGCGTACCGCGCCGGCGGGCTCGGCGAGGAACAGGTCGTGCAGGCGTCCGCCCCGGACCAGCTGGGCCGGGAGCTGTGGTTCCTCGCCCACCAGGTCGCGCAGCTGGCGAGGGCCGACGAGGAGACCGCCGCGGGGCTCCGCGCGGAGATCGCGGAATTCGTCCGGGACCACCCCCGGCGGTTCCACGAGCCGGTGTGCGCCGAATTCGACGCCCGGGCGGTGGAGCCCCTGTGGCGGGCGCTGCCGGGCCTGGTCAGGGGGTTCGTCGACCAGCTGGACGCGTGGGCGTCCTGATGGCGATCGACCCGGTCGGCGCCCTGCTGCGCTGGCTCAACACCATCGACCCGCCCGGCGCGGCCCTGCTGTGCTGTGCCCATGCCGAACTGCCGCCGGTACCCGGCGGCGAGATCGGCGTGCGGCTGGCCGGTTGTGTGGCCGAGACCGGGATCGACCTTCCCGCGCAGCTCCTCGCTGCAGGCATTCCGCGGCTGGGCATCGTCGACTGTCCGCAGCGTCCCGACGACGCGGAGGCCCGGGTGCAGGAGTGGAGCCGGGTGCTCGACGGCGTTGAGTCCCCCCCGCCGGTGCCGAAGCGGCGGATCCGGCGACGCGGGCCGGTGTTCGACCTGTCCGCCCCGACGGTGCCCCGGCGGCTCGCCCTCGGCCTGGGCGTCCCGTTGCGCCTGCCCATCGATCCGGGGCTGCCCGAACGCGACCGCGCGCTGGCCGCGCTGCGGGTACTCGCCGAGCAGGGCCGGGCCCGGTTGCCCGAGGCGGCCGGTGAGCCCGGCAGCCCGGCGGCCGTCGCGCTCACCGTCACCGGCTGCACCGCCTGTGGCGTGTGCGTCCGCGCCTGCCCCCACGACGCTCTCGAACTCCGGCTCGACCAGGGTGTGTCGACCCTCAGCCACCGCCGGGACGCGTGCCTGGGCGACCTGGACTGCGTGCGGCTGTGTCCCGAACAGGCGATCAGCGAGGCCGGGGCGCTGACGCTGCTCGACGTCGCCCAGCACGGCTCGGTCGAACTGGCCGCCGTCGCGACGGCACGGTGCGCGCGCTGCGGGGCACAGCACCCGGCGGCCGAGGGCGAGTACTGCCCGACCTGTTCCTTCCGGGTCGCCGGCGCGTTCGGGTCCCGGCTGCCGCCCCACCGGGTGGGCAGAACGGGCGCCGGTCGGTAGCGTGTCCGTCGATGCGTGAATTGCTGACTGCCGAGGAGTACTCCGCCGAACTGCTCGAACTGGTGGTGCCTGACCGTGGGCCCGCCGAGGAACTGCCCCTGATCGCGGCTGCCGGCCGGGTGCTGGCGCAGGACGTGACCAGCCGGGTGGACGTGCCCGGGTTCGCCAACTCCGCGATGGACGGGTACGCGGTGCGGTTCGCCGACGTCGCCACCGTCCCGGTGCGGCTGCGGGTGGTCGGTGAACTGGCGGCCGGAACCGACGCCGACCCGGAGGCGCGTCCCGGGGAGTGCGTCCGGATCATGACGGGGGCACCGCTGCCCGGCTTCGCCGACACGGTGGTCGCGGTCGAACAGACCGACGGCGGGACCGGGACCGTCGAGGTGCGCGCCGTGCCGTCGGCGCGCGGCCAGCACGTCCGGGGTGCCGGCGAGGACGTCACGGCGGGAGACGTGGTGGCCAGGGCCGGCGACGAGCTGGGGCCCGGCCTGCTCGGTGCGCTGGTCGCGACGGGGGCGAACGTGGTCCCGGTGCGGCGACGTCCGGTGGTGGCGGTGGGGGTCACCGGTGACGAACTGGTGACCGGTCCCGCCCCCCTGCGCCGGGGACAGCTGTACGAGTCCAACTCCGTGGTGCTCGCCGCCGCGCTGGCCAGGGACGGGGCCGAACCGGTGCGGGCGGAGCCGCTGGGCGACCGTCCGGACGCGTTGGTGGACTGGCTCGACGCGTCCACGGATCCCGCGACCGGGGTGGGGCTGGTGCTGTTCACCGGTGGCGCCAGCGTGGGCAGCTACGACGTGGTCCGGGACGTCCTCAGCGAGGCGGGCGGGACGTTCCGCCACGTCCGGATGCAGCCGGGCAAGCCGCAGGGCTGGGCCGTGTGGCGCGGCATCCCGGTGGTCTCGCTGCCGGGGAACCCGTTGTCGGCCTCGCTCAGCTACGAGTTGTTCGTCCGGCCGATGCTCGACCGGATCCTGGGTCGTCGCCCGCCGCTGTGGTACACCGCGGTCGCCGCGCAGGGCTGGCGTTCCCCGGCCGGCCGTCGCCAGCTGGTGCCGGTGCGGTTCACCGGAGACGCGGACGGCAGGCTGCTCGCCGTTCCCTCCCACGTCCGTGGTTCGGCCTCGCACATGGTCACCTCGCTGGCCGCGGCCGACGGCTTCGCGATGGTGCCCGAGGAGGTCACCCAGGTGCAGCCGGGGGACGTGCTGAAGGTGCGCTGGCTGTGATCGCCGGTTTCGACGCGATCGTCCTGGCCGGAGGTCGTGGTCGACGCTTCGGCGGCCCGGCGAAGCCGGAGTACGCGGTGGCCGGACGACGCCTGCTGGACATCGCGCTGGCGGCCTGTGCGGGCGCCCGGCGGGTCGTCGTGGTGGGCGACGTCCCGGTGCCGGACGGCGTCCTGCTGACCCGGGAGGAGCCGCCCTTCGGCGGCCCGGTGGCCGGGGTCGCGGCAGGGTTCGAGGCGCTGGAGTCCCACGCGGAGTGGACCCTGCTGCTCGCCAGCGACCTGCCGGACGCGGAGGCCGCGGTGCGGGTGCTGCTGGCCGCGGAGCCGGAACCCCGCCACGACGGCGCCTGCCTGGTCGATGCGGCCGGACGGAGGCAGTGGCTCCTCAGCTGCTACCGCACCGCGAGCCTGGCCGCCCGGATCGCCGACCGGGGGGACTCCGCGGCCCTGCACCAGCTGCTCGAGCCGCTGCCGCTGCTCGAGGTGGACCGTGGAGCGTCGAGCGTCCTCGACCTGGACACCCCGGCGGACGCGGCGGCCTGGGCCGCCCGCCTGGACGGAGCCGGCGAATGAGGCTCGGCCCGCTCGTCGAACCGGTCGCCGAACTGTCCGCGTCCGATCGTGAACGGTTCGCGAGGCACCTGCCGATCGCCGGGATCGGCGAGGAGGGACAGCGGCGGTTGCGCGCGGCCCGGGTCTGCGTGGTGGGCGCCGGCGGGCTGGGCAGTCCCGCGTTGCTCTACCTGGCCGCGGCGGGGGTCGGCACGCTCGGCGTGGTGGACGCCGACGCGGTCGAACTGGTGAACCTGCAGCGGCAGGTGCTGCACGCCACCGCCGGGATCGGCAGGCCGAAGACGGCCAGCGCGGCGGCCCGGCTGGCCGAGCTCGACCCGTCCGTGCGGGTGGTGCAGCACCACCTCCGGCTGGAGCCCGGCAACGCGGCGGAGGTCCTGGGCGGCTACGACCTCGTGGTCGATGCGGTCGACAACTATCCGACCCGCTACCTGGTCTCCGACGTGTGCGCGGAACTCGGCGTCCCGGTGGTGTGGGGCGCGGTGCAGGTCACCCGGGCCCAGGCGAGTGTCTTCTGGAGCCGCCCGGTCGGCCCGGACGGACCGCTGCCCGGCATCACCCTGCGCGACCCCTACCCCGAGCCGCCCGACCCGGCGACCTGGGTGAGCGCCGCCGAGGTCGGCGTCCTCGGTGCGATGTGCGGCCAGGTCGGCGCCCTGCTGGCCACCGAGTCGATCAAGCTGATCACCGGAGCGGGGGAGTCGCTGTTCGGGCGCCTGCTCTATCTGGACGTGATGACCGCCGGCGCGGTCGAGGTGCCGCTGGCGCCGAGGAGGAACCGATGAACGATTTCACCCATCTCGACGAGGCCGGCCAGGCCCGGATGGTCGACGTGTCCGGCAAGGACGTGACCGTGCGGACGGCGAGCGCGGAGGGCTTCGTGCGGTGCCCCGAAGGGGTGGTCGCCCTGCTCCGCTCCGGCGGGGTGCCGAAGGGCGACGTGCTCGCGGTGGCGCGGATCGCGGGCATCGCCGGGGCGAAGCGGACCCCGGAACTGCTGCCGCTGGCGCACGTGATCGGCGTCCACGGGGTCGAGGTGGACGCCGAGGTGGTCGATTCCGGCGTGGCCCTGCGGGCCACCGTGCGGGCCGCCGACCGCACCGGTGTCGAGATGGAGGCGCTCACCGCCGTGTCCGTGGCGGCCCTCGCCGTGGTCGACATGGTGAAGGGCGTCGACCGGCGGGTGGAGATCGAACACGTCCGCGTGGTCGCGAAGTCGGGCGGGCGCTCGGGGGAATGGCGCCGCGACTGAGCCCCGCAGGACCCGCGGGGCCGGGCGCGGCCCGTCGTTCGGCCCGGGGTCCTCCTACAGCCCCGACCAGCGGTAGCTGCCGTCCGCCTCGAACTGCTGCTTCCAGACCGGCAGGTCGGACTTCACCGCCTCCACGACCTGCTCGCAGACGGCGAAGGCGAGCCGGCGGTGCGGGGACGACACGGCCACCACGAACGCGACGTCACCCACCTCGAGGTGCCCGATCCGGTGCACGGCCGCGACGGAGCAGTCGTCCCCGGGGTCCGCGGACGAGAGCACACCGGCGACGATCTCGCCGATCCGCTCCCGGGCGGACGGGTGGCACGTGTAGTCGAGGGAGACGACCTCGCCGGAGGCCTGCGGGTCGTGGTCGCGCACCACACCCACGAACTGCGCCACCGCGCCCGCGTCGGGTCGGGTGACGAGGTCGAGCAACTCGGACGCGGCGACCGGTGCGTCCCGCACCTCGGCCAGCACGACGGCCATCAGTGGTCACCCCCGGCGAGCTGGTCCAGCACGTGGCGCACCAGCGGGAGGAGCACCGCGGCGCCCTCGCGGACGGCATTGGGGCTGCCGGGCAGGTTCGCCACCAGCGCACCGGCCACGCCGTCGGTCGCGTCGACCACGCCGACCAGGCCGCGGCCCAGCGCCGCGTGCGCGGAGTGCTCCACGCCCTTCGCCCGGAGCAACTCGGCCACGCCGGGCAGCAGCCGGTCCAGGACGGGCCGGGTGCCCTCGGGTGTCCGGTCGCGCGGCCCGACTCCCGTGCCGCCGGTGGTGAGGATGATCCGCGCCCCCGCGTCCAGCGCCTCGAGCAGCGCCGTGCGGACGGATTCCTCGCCGTCCGGCACCACGACCCGCGAGACCTCGTACCCGGCGGCCTCGAGTGCGCCTGCCAGCACGGGCCCGGACACGTCGTCCCGGAGGCCGGCCGCGCAGCGGTCGGACACGGTGATCACGCGGCTCAGCATGTGCTCACCCTAGAGCGTCAGCCCGAATCCTCCTGCGGGGGCCGGCGTCGTCGCCGGCCATCCGGTCGGCGCCGGCGCGGCGTCACCCTCCGAACCCGGCTGCGGCGAGCACCTCCCGGCCCTGGGCGCCGTCGGCGTAGGCGACGAACTCCTCCGCCAGGTCGGGTTCGTCCGCCGAGGTGGGCACGCCGATCAGGTAGTCGTCGCGGACCTCGTCGGCGTGGGCGATCCGGATCGTCTCGACGGTGCTGCCCGCGGCCGTCGCGTCCGTGGTGTAGACGATGCCGGCGTCCGCCTGCCCGGTCTCGACCCTGGCGCGCACGTCGCTCACCCTGGACTCCTCGAAGACCGGGTGCAGCGTGACGCCGACGAGGCGTGCCAGCCTGCTGGTGGCCGAGCCGCACGGCACGGCGTCCGCGCAGGTGGCCAGCTTCTTCCCGTCCAGCGAGTGGTCGAGCCCGGTGATGCCGGCCGGGTTGCCGGCCGGCACGATCAGGGTGAGCACGTCCGTGGTGAGGACCCGGGGGGTGCCGCTGATCAGGTGGTCCGTGACCGCCCGTTGCATGCTGGACCGGTCGGCGGTCGCCAGCACGTCGGCGGGTGCTCCGGCGACGAGCTGGCCGACCAGGGTGGCGGAACCGTCGAAGGAGAGCTTCACGGCCACACCGGGGTGGGCGGCCTCGAAGTCCGAACCGAGCTGGGTGAACGCCGCGTCCAGCGACGGGGCCGCGTACACGATCAGTTCCTGCTCCCGGGTCGCGGGGCTGCAGCCGGCCACGAGCAGCACGAACGCGAGCGCCGCGGCGAGGCGGGTGCGGACGGTCACCGGCCGATGGTCCGCGGTTGCGTCATGCCCTGAAGCCTACGTCCGTGGCTCCGGCGGTCGTTCAGGCCGGCGGGTAGGCGACGTAGGCGAACCGGGAGCTGTCGGGGGCCCAGCTGGGGACGTTGATCGTGCCCTGGCCGCCGAAGAGGTGGACGAGGTCGGTGGACGACCCGTCGGTGCCGAGCAGGCGGATCACCACGTCCCGGTCGGCGGGGTGGCCGAGGGTTCCCGGTGCGAAGCTGAGGTAGACGACCCGCGTGCCGTCGGGGGAGACGTGCGGGAACCAGTTCACCCGCTCGTCGAACGTGAGCTGCTCGACCCCCGACCCGTCCGGACGCATCCGGAACAACTGGGCGTGGCCGGGCGTGGCCGACCCCCGTTCGGAGTTGAACCACACCCACTCGCCGTCCGGGCTGAACTCCGCGCCGTCGTCGGGGAAGGCGTCGTCGGTGAGCGGGACGTCCGCACCGCCCGCCGCGGGCACCGTGAAGACGTTCGTGCGTACGCCGTCGGGCAGCAGGTCCATGCCGATGTACGCGAGCAAAGCCCCGTCCGGCGAGATCCCGTGCAGGAAGTGCACGAAGTCGGGGTGGTCGTTCGAGACCCGGCGGTGGGTGCGCGCGACCAGGTCGACCGCGTGCAGGTGGCCGTCGAAGCCGGAGACGTACGCCGTGCTCCCGTCCGGGGAGAGCACGTGGTCGTTGTTCAGCAGGGGCAGGCCGGGCACCTCGATCGGCTCCGGTTCCCCGCCGGACGCCGGGACGCGGTGCAGCAGCCCGTCCGCGTTCACGACCAGCCAGCGCCCGTCCGGGGTCCAGTTCGGCGCCTCGAACAGCAGCGCGGTGGACTCGGCGACCAGCGTGCTGGTGCCGTCGGCGAAGTCGTAGGTGAACAGCTGGGCGCGCTGCCCGGGACGCAGCGTGCGGGCCCCCTGCTTCATGGTTCCTCCTGGTTGGTCTCGTGTGGCAGTCTATTGAGAGCGATCTCACAAACGGGTGTGGATGGCGAGCCCGGTGTGCCGGATCGGCACGAGGGGTGGAAGATACTCCGTGAGGAGCCCGGCTTGCGGGCGCGGGGTACGAATTGAACGAGCCCTGAAGAGCTAAGGAGTGCTTTCATGCCAAGTCTGGGCGGTTGGGAATGGGTCATCCTCGCGGTGGTTGCGCTGGTGCTGTTCGGCGGGACCAAGCTCGCCGGCTTCGGCAAGAGCGCGGGCCAGGCGATCCGCGAGTTCAAGGAGGAGACGAAGAGCCCCTCCGCGGTCGAGCCGCCGGCGGCCGTGCCGCCCGCGGCCGCGCCTGCGCCGCAGCCCGAGCCGCAGGTCTCCCCTCAGGCCACCGACGAGGGGCCCAGCGCCTCCTGAGCGACGCGCGGGCCTCGGGTCCGCATGCTGGACGCAGTTTTCAACCGGTTACCGAGGAGCCGGTCCGGGTACCCCGGGCGCGCGCGACGGGTGCGCGCCGGGAGTGCGTGATTGAAACGTCACGCCTCGCGCCGGTGCGAGGTCTCGGACTGATAACGAATGGGCCACGGGTCTGCAAACACTGATGAGAGCGTTTGCGGTCGGTGCTAACGTACGGATCGGCGCGCGAATGAGAGCGCGGTCATTCGTGGGTCCGGCAGGTCCGGACCGCTCTCCGGGGAGCAGGGTCGAGGAGGACTCGTGGAGCAGGGCTGGCTGGACCTGTCGGCAGCGCGCTGGACCGTTCGTGCGGACGTGGCGGGCAACGGCTGGACTGCGGTTCCCGAAGCACTGCGCGGGCAGCTCGCCGGCGGGATCCCGGCCACGGTCCCCGGTGTCGTGCACACCGACCTGCTGGCCGCCGGCCTGATCGACGACCCCTACCTGGGCACCGCCGAGGCCGACCAGCACTGGGTGGGGGAGCAGGTGTGGACCTACCGTGCCGAGTTCGACCTCGCGCCCGACGCGCCGGAGCTCCGCAATCAGCACTGCGAACTGCTCTGCGACGGGCTCGACACGATCGCAGAGGTCTTCTGCAACGGCTTCCCGCTCGGCGGGTCGGTGAACATGCACCGGCGCAACGCCTTCGCCGCCGACGGCCTGCTGCACGCGGGCCCGAACGCGATCGAGGTCGTCTTCTCCCCGGTGCTGGAGTACACCGCGCAGGTGGCCGCGCAGGTGGGCGAGCGCATCCACGTCGAGCGCGACCCCTACAACCTGGTCCGCAAGATGGCCTGCAACTTCGGCTGGGACTGGGGTCCCCGCCTGATCACCGCGGGCATCTGGAAGACCATCGGCCTGCGCAGCTGGAACCGGGCCCGGATCGCCGACGTGGCCACCTTCGCGACCGCGGAGCGGAACGCCTCCGGGGGCTGGGACGGACGGCTGCGCGTGCACGTCCAGATCGCCGGGCTCAGCCGCTTCGCCGCGCTCACCGTCCGGGTCCGGCGCGGTGAGGAGTACGCCGAGGTCGGCGTCCAGGCTGTCGAGGACTGGGCCGAGGCCGAACTCGTCATGAGCGATGTCGCCCCCTGGTGGCCGCACAGCCTGGGCGAACAGCCGCTCTACGACGTCGAGGTCACCTTCCACGACGAGCAGCAGGTGCTCGACCGCGTCGAGCGGCGCACCGGCTTCCGCACCGTCGAACTCGACACCACCCCGGACGCCGACGGCAACGGCGCGACCTTCGGGTTCCGGCTGAACGGCGTCCAGTTGTTCGCGCGCGGCATGGACTGGATCCCCGACGACTGCTTCCCCAGCCGGGTCACGCCCGGGCGCTACCGCGAACGCGTCCAGCAGGCGAAGGACGCCGGCATCGACCTGCTGCGGATCTGGGGCGGCGGCATCTACGAGCAGCAGGGCTTCTACGACGCCTGCGACGAGCTCGGAGTGATGGTCTGGCAGGACTTCTGCCTGGCCTGCGCGGCGTACCCCGAGGACGAGGCGATCGCCTTCGAGGTCGAGGCCGAGGCCCGCGACAACGTGGTCCGGCTCTCCGCGCACCCCTCCCTGGTGCTGTGGAACGGCAACAACGAGTGCATCTGGGGCTTCCACGACTGGAACTGGGCGGGGATGCTGGACGGGAAGACCTGGGGCGCCGGCTACTACTACGAGCTGCTGCCGCGGATCGTCGCCGAGCTCGACCCGAGCCGTCCCTACTGGCCGGGCAGCCCTTCGTCCGGCATGGGCAACGACATCCATCCCAACGACATGAACTACGGCTGCGTGCACATCTGGGACGTGTGGAACCAGCGTGACTACACCGGCTACGACGACTACTCGCCGCGCTTCGTCTCCGAGTTCGGCTACCAGGG
>JAXGTK010000025.1:0-22567 GCA_040774965.1 Propionicimonas sp.
GGGCGTGATCGAGATGGCCGGCATCTCCAACGCCTCGGTCGCCCAGATCGACGAGGCCCGCGGCATCCTCGGCGACCGGCTGGTCTCGGTGCAGAACCAGTTCAGCCCCCAGTTCACCTCCAGCCTGGCCGAGCTCGAGCACTGTGCCGAGCTGGGCATCGCCTTCCTGCCGTGGAGCCCGCTCGGCGGCATCCGTCGGGCCCCGCAGGTGGGCAGCACGCAGAGCGTGATGTCGGAGATCGCGCTCGCCCGGGAGGTCTCCCCCTACCAGGTCGTGCTCGCCTGGGAACTCTCCCTCGCCCCGGTCGTGATCCCGATCCCCGGCGCGTCGCGACCCGCCTCGATCACCGATTCGGCCGCCGCGGTCGACCTCGACCTGGACGCCGCGGAACTGGTCCGGATCGAGAACTACCTGGTCTGACCGTCCCCGCCCGGACCGGATCGGGGACGGTTCCTGATTCGGTCCACCACACCGGAAACCCTCCGTCGGTGTCACCCGAACGGGTGACACGCCCACGGGGAAATCCCCCGGACGGTATATTGAGGCCCGACCCAGTCGCTTCCTCCTGGAGAGTCATGCCCAACCCGTCGAGGCCCCGCCTGTGGGGCTCCGTGCTGCTCGCAGTGTGCCTGGCACTGCCCGTGGGCCTCGCGAGCACCGCCCCCGCCGAGGCCGCCACAGCGAAGACGAGTTCGAAGGAGGCCAAGCGGGTCAGCCGGGTGAAGGCGAAGATCACCTGGGTCGAGGACCCCGATCGCGGCGGCTACGACGGCACCACGCAGGTGCCCCTCGACTACGACAAGCCCAAGGGCGCGAAGGTCACCCTCGCCCTGTTCAAGGTGCCGGCGGCCGACCCCGAGGAGAGGATCGGCACCCTCTTCGTGAACCCCGGCGGTCCCGGCGGCTCCGGAGTGGACCTGGCCGCCTCCGCGACCGAGTTCCTCTCCCAGTCCGTGCTCGACCACTTCGACATCGTCGGGTTCGACCCGCGCGGCACCAACGGCTCCACCCACGTGACCTGCTTCTCCAGTTCGGCGTCGCAGGCGTCCGCGCTGTCGGGGCTGAGCGAGGCCTTCCCCTCCAGTTCCGAGCAGTCGGACTTCATCGCGTCCTCGGAGAGCCTCGCGAAGGCCTGCTCGAAGTACGGCAAGTCGCTCGCGTCCTCGATGTCGACCGCCGAGGTCGCCCGCGACATGGAGGTGCTGCGCCGGGCCGTCGGTGACAGCAAGCTGAACTACCTCGGCTTCTCCTACGGCAGCTACCTCGGCGAGGTGTACGCCAGCATCTTCCCGGACCGGTTCCGGACGATCGCCATCGACGGCGTGGTCAACCCGGTCTCGTGGGCGGGCACCAAGGTCACCGCCTCGATCCCTGCGACCACCCGGATCAAGTCGGGGGACGGCGCGTGGGCCGCCCTCGTCGCCGGCCTCCAGGCCTGTGCGGACGCCGGGACGGAGTACTGCCCGCTGGACGACCCGCAGGCGGAGTTCGACCAGGTGGCCGCCTCGCTGAAGGCGACGACGCTGCAGATCGGCGACGGCGACGACGCGTTCGTGTACAGCTACCAGGACTTCGTCGCCGACAGCCTCAGCCTGCTCTACTACCCCGAGGGCATGGACTACCTCGCCCAGATCATCGCGGCACTGGAACAGCTCATCGGCACGGGCGTCGACGACACGTCGGCGGCCACAACGGCGGCCGCCGACCGGGCGTCCAGCCTCGTCCGGGCCTTCCACAAGGCCGCCGCGCTCGAGGACCCCGGCTACGACAACAGCCTCGAGGCGTACTCGGGAGTGCTGTGCACCGACGCCTACGAGCCGTCCGACCCCGCCGACTGGGTCTCGGCCGTCACGAAGTCCGCGATCCGCGCACCGCACTTCGGCGAGATCTGGGGCTGGGCGGACGTGCAGTGCGCCACCGACTACTGGAAGGCCCGGGACGAGGACGCCTACCACGGCTCCTACTCCCGCACCACCGGCGCGACGATCCTGGTCGTCGGCAACTACCACGACCCCGCCACGAACTACACCGGCGCGGTCGAGACGAACACGCTGATGCCGAACAGCGTGCTGCTGCGCAGCGACTCGTGGGGCCACACCGCCTACGGCACATCCGACTGCGTGACCGACCGGGTGGACTCCTACCTGATCAACGGCAAGGTGCCGTCCGGCACGGCGACGACGGTGTGCACCGGTGACATCCGGCCGTTCATGACCGACCTGGGCACCGGCGACGGCGAGGCCGGCGGGAACACCCGGGTCGAGGTGCCGAGCCGGGCCGGCCTCCCGCCGGTCGAGATCCCCTGGCTGCCCCGCGAGAGCTGAACTCCTCAGGCCGGCGGAGCCCCGGCGAGGTCCTTGCGCAGGTACACCAGGACGACCGCGTCGTCGACCCGTTCCCTGCGCTCCTCGACGTAGCCCGCGCGGGCGTAGAGCCGGAGGTTGCCCGTGCTGAGGTGGCCGGTGTACAGCAGGGCCTCGTCCGCGGGCGCGGCCGCCTCGGCCCGCGCCAGCAGCGCCGCCCCGATACCGCGTCGCTGCGCGTCGGGGGCGACCGAGAGCCGGGCGATGTGCAGCCTGCGACCGTCCCGACGGACCCGCACCGAGCCCACCAGGCGCCCGTCCAGCACGGCGACGAATCCCGACGAGGAGACCAGGTCGGCCAGGAACTCCGCCTCGCCCTCCTTCAGCGGAGGCAGGTCCGGGTCTCCGTAGAGCCTCGCCTCCACGGTGAAGGCCGCCCGCTGCACGGCGAGCGCGGCGCTCACATCACCTGCCACCAGCGGACGCAGTTCGAGTCCGTCCATATCCCCTCACCTCCGGAGGACCATTCTGGCGGACAGGCCCGCAATAATGCGTAGCCGTATCCGCGCCCAACTCCCCCGGGCCGACCCGCCGACCCAATACGATGAATTCCGACCGAGGGGATAACACCATCGGGTAGCCATCGGACCGGTACTGACCGGGGGGAGAGTACACAAGGGAACTCGTTAACCAGTGAGCGCAGCCGTGACGGCCATCGACTGGCATCTGTAGCCGGGCACGCAGCGCACACATGCTGATTTTCCCTTTCGGGTCCGTGGCTACCCAGTTGGTGGGTCATCGCTTGACCGGAGGACGGGGGTTTCCGGGACGGCGACAGAGAAGTGGTGGCGCCGCCGGGGGTCCGTTCGAAGGCGCCGCCCGGGAAACAAGCGCGACGGCCGGCCCGGAATACACCGGGCCGGCCATCGCTTGTTCCCGGCACCACACCCAGAGGATCACCTGCCGGAGGACAGAACGATGACCAGCGCGGAGAAGACCCTGCCCGGCACCCGTGCCGACCGGCTGCCGCAGGAGTCCGTACGCGTGCTGGCGGTGCTGCTCGTGGGCGCCTTCGTCGTCATCCTGAACGAGACCGCCCTGAACGTGGCGCTCTCGCGGATCATGACCGACCTCGGCATCGACGAGCGGACGGCGCAGTGGCTGACCACCGGGTTCATGCTGACCATGGCCGTGGTGATCCCCGTCACCGGCTGGCTGATGGAGCGACTGCACACCCGCACCGTGTTCCTGCTGGCGATGAGCCTGTTCAGCCTCGGCACCCTGATCGCTGCGCTCGGCTGGGGCTTCCCCGGCCTGCTCGCCGGACGGCTGGTGCAGGCGAGCGGCACGGCGATCATGATGCCCCTGCTGATGACGACGGTGATGGAGCTCGTCCCGTCCGGCCAGCGCGGCCGGGTGATGGGCACGATCAGCCTGGTCATCTCGGCCGCCCCGGCGATCGGGCCCACCATGTCCGGGCTGATCCTGCAGTTCCTGCCCTGGCGGTTCGTGTTCGCCCTCGTCCTGCCGATCGCGCTGGCCATCCTGTTCGTGGGGCTGCGCCAGGTGCCGAACCTGAACGAGACGGTCGCGGTCAGGCTGGACGCGCTGAGTATCCCGCTGGCCGCGCTGGGCTTCGGCGGGTTGGTCTACGGGCTGAGCCAGGTCGGCAGCACGAACGCCGCCGGGATGGAGATCGCCCTCGGTTGCGGTGTCGTCGGCCTGGGCCTGTTCGTCTGGCGCCAGTTGGTGCTGCAGCGCACGGACGCGGCCCTGCTCGACCTGCGCACCTTCACCCATCCGGTCTTCAGTACCGCCATCGCGGTGATGGGGATCGCGATGGCGGTGCTGTTCGGCACGATCATCGCGCTGCCTCTGATCCTGCAGCAGGTGCTGCACGCCGAGCCGCTGTTCGTCGGCCTGCTCACGCTGCCCGGCGCACTGCTGATGGGCCTGCTCGGCCCGGTGGTGGGTCGGCTCTACGACCGGATCGGGCCGCGCTGGCTGATGGTGCCCGGCTCGCTGTTCGTGCTCGGCTCGTTCGGGCTGTTCGCGCAGGTCTCCACCACCACCCCGTGGTGGGAGTTGCTGGTCGCCCACATGCTGCTGAGCCTCGGGCTGGCGTGCCTGTTCACGCCGCTGTTCACGATCTCGCTGGGCTCGCTGCCCCCGCACCTGTACGGGCACGGTTCGGCGACGGTCGGCACCGTCCAGCAGGTCGCGGGCGCCGCCGGGACGGCCCTGTTCGTCACCGTGATGGCGAGCGTCGCGTCCCGGCAGCCGGCCGGGACGTCCGCGGAAGCGGCCCTCGCCGCGGGGGCGAGGGCGTCGTTCCTCAGCGTCGGCGCGCTCTGGCTGGTCGGCGTGGTGGCCATCTGGGTCCTGCGCAAGCCCGAGGACGCACCGGACGCGGCCGCCGGCGTCCATTGAGCCTCGTTCGCCGCACCGGCGTTCCTCGGTAGGCTCATCAGGTGCCGACACCCGAGTTCATCCTGTCCCTCCGCGAACAGGTCGGGACCACCCGGCTGTGGCTGTCCGGAGCCACCGCGGTGGTGGTCCGGGAGAACGGCGACGGCACGGAGGTGCTCCTGGTCCGCCGCGCCGACAACGGCGAGTGGACGCCGGTGGCCGGCATCATCGACCCCGGCGAGCAGCCGCACCACGCCGCGATCCGCGAGGTGGCCGAGGAGGCGGGCGTCTTCGTCGAGGTCGAGCGCCTGGTCTGGCTGACGGTGACCGACGTGATCACCTACGACAACGGCGACGAGACCCAGTACATCGACCACGTGTTCCGGTGCCACTGGACGGCCGGCGAGCCCCACCCCGTGGACGGGGAGGCGACCGAGGCCGCCTTCTTCCCGGTCGGGCAGCTGCCGTCCATGAGCCCCCGGCACGCGGAGCAGGTCCGGATCGCCCTGGAGAACCACCCCGAGGCCCGCCTCGGCTGATCCCCTCACCGAGAGCCACCCACAGTGATCGAGAGCCAGCACCAGGGGCTGGCATTCGACCAGAGAGGGTGGTCCTCGACGAATCGCGTGACGGAGGATGTGCTGCATGGAGTATGAGCTGATCGCGATCGGTGCCGTGATCGTGGTGGTGGCCGTGTCGGTGCTCGCGCCCCGCGTCGGCGTGGCCGCGCCGCTGGTGCTGGTCGTGCTCGGGCTCGGCACGGCCTTCCTGCCGATCGGTGACTCGGTCGCGGTCCCCCCGGAGCTGATCCTGGGCGGGATCCTGCCGCCCCTGCTGTACTCGGCCGCGGTGAACACCCCGTCGATGGAGTTCCGCCGCGACTTCCGGCTGATCTCGCTGTTCTCGGTCGTCCTGGTCGGCGTGAGCGCCGTCGTGATCGGCCTGCTCGCGTGCGCGTTCGTGCCGGGGCTCCCGCTGGGCATCGGGATCGCGCTGGGCGCGATCATCAGCCCGACGGACGCCGTCGCGACCGCCGTGATCCGGCAGGCGGGCGTCTCGCAACGGATCGTCACCGTGATCGAGGGCGAGAGCATGCTGAACGACGCGACCGCGCTGGTGCTGCTGCGCTCGGCGGTGGCGGCGATCGGCGTGACCGTCACGGTCTGGCAGGTCGCCCTCGACTTCCTGTGGGCGGTGGCGGCCGCCGCGGCGATCGGCTACATCGTCGGACGGCTGAACCTGGAGGTCCGCGCCCGGGTCGTCCCCGTGACCAGCAGCGTCACCATCTCGCTGGTGGTGCCGTTCCTCGCCTACATCCCCGCGGAGGAGCTGGGCGCGTCCGGGCTGGTCGCGGTGGTGACGGCCGGACTGGTCACCGGCTACGGGTCGCCCCGCAAGCTCGGCGCGGAGGAGCGGATCACGGAGCGCTCGCTGTGGCGCACCATCGAACTGCTGCTGGAGAGCACCGTCTTCCTGCTGGTCGGGCTGGAGGCGCCCGCCCTCGCCGAGGACCTGGTCGAACAGGGCGGAGGCCTCGGCCTCGCGCTGGTGGTGGCCGTGGGCGCGACCACCGCGGCGCTCCTGCTGCGGACGGTGTTCGTGGCCCTGTCGGTGTGGTGGCTGGCCCGGCGCAACCAGCGGACGCCCACCGTCCGCCAGCACCTCACCGAGATCCAGGAGAAACTCGCGGACGGCGAGGTGCCCCAGCTCGGCAACCCCGGACGGACCCGGCGCAGGGAACGCCGCGTCCGCAGCCTCACCAGGGCGGCCGAGGTGTCCACCCGAACCGGGTCCGCCCGGTCCGAGGAAGCGCGGATCACCACCTGGCAGCGCATGGTGAACCAGCGGCTGGCCGACCTCGACTACCTGGCCGCCGAGGCCTTCGGCTGGCGTGAGGGCGTGGTGCTGGTCTGGGCCGGCATGCGCGGCGCCGTGACCGTCGCCGCCGCGCAGACGCTGCCGTCCGGCACACCCCACCGCTCGCTGCTGGTCCTCGCCGCCGCGCTGGTCGCGGTGGGCACCCTGCTGGTCCAGGGCGGGACGGTCGGCTGGCTGGTCAAGCGGTTGCACCTGACCGGCCACGCCCCCGAGTCCGATCCGGTGCAGTGGGAGGCGCTCCAGGGAGAGCTCAACGAGGCCGCGCTGGGCCGGCTGTCCGATGAGCTCGACGGCTACCCCTCCGAACTGGTCGAGCGGGTGCGGGAGCGGGTGCGCCGCACGTACGGCGCCGGCGAGGACTTCCGTCCGGACAGCCCGGTGAACCGCGAGTCGATGGCGAAGTTCCGCACGCTCCGGCTGAAGCTGATCGCGGCCCAGCGGGACGAGCTGATGGCCATCCGCGACCTCGGCACCTACCCGTCCGGGATGCTGGACGCAGCCCTGGCCCAGCTGGATGCCGACCAGATCGGTATCGAACTCCGGCGGGACTGACACCGGCGCTCAGGTCGCCTCCTCGCGCGAGCGGGAATGGGCCCGCCGCCCCTTCTCGGGCGGGGACGGCAGCGAGAACGTGCCCAGGTGGTTGGCGCGCAGCAGCAGCCGGCTGGTGCGCAGCGACTTCGACCGTCCCGACAACGGCACGCTGTCGGCGTCCCGGCTGAGCTCGACCACGCCGACCTTCAGGCTGCGGGCGAACGGCATCAGCAGCAGCAGGACGCCCACCCCGACCACCATCACCCGCATCGTGTCCGAGTCGGGGGCGGGCAGCCGGTTGGTCAGCCCCAGCCAGGTGACGAACGCGCCGAACGCGAGGAAGGCGCCGTTCTGCAGGCGCTTGCGCCAGTTCGCCCAGCGGTAGGCGATCATCAACAGCGCCAGCCGGGACGCCTCGTCCCGGTCGGGCAGGTGTCGCACCTGGTGCAGCAGGCGCACCCAGCGGGGACCCCACCGCCGGCAGCACGGCCGGGTCAGCGAGCGCAGGTGCTGGATCAGGTCCTGCGCGTCGTCGACCAGTTGCGCGTCGCCCTTCAGCCCGAGCCGGTCGAGCGCCTCCTGCGCGAGGATCGCCGCGTGCAGCCCGCGCCGGCACACCTCGCTGAACAGGCGGGGCGCCAGCGGCTCCGAGCCGATCCGGGCGCCGGGACGGGTCCGACCGGTCGCCAGGTACCGGGTGGTGTCGCGGTGCAGGTCGGCGGCCATCCGGTAGTCGGCGACCGCGATCATCAGCTGCTGGGCGTTCTCCACCGATCCGGTGCTCCCGCCCTCGCCCTCCTCCGCCATCGCCAGCGACGCCTCGAACTCGCTCTCGGCCTGGATCGTGCGGGCCAGGATGTGCTCCCCGACGCTCTCGGTGATCGCCATCGCCTCGCGCAGCGCCTCCTTGTAGCGGCCCGCGATCAGGGACGCCTGCGCGTCCAGCACCCGCAGGTCGAGGTCGTGGCGGCGTTGCGGCAGCACCTGGACGAGCAGCGCGTCCGCAGTGGCGTCGTCACCCTGGCGCAGCGCGAGCATCGCACCGAGGATCTTCACCGACCAGGGATCGGCCGCCGTGAGCGGCTCCACCGCGAGGATCGCGGCGGCCCGGTCGTCGTCCCCGGCGAGCAGGGCCAGCCGGACGAGCTGGCGGCTGTCCACCCCGGGACCGGCCCGCGTGAACAGCACCCGGGCCGCGGCCTGCCCCGCGTACCTCGCCCCGGCGAACGGGTTCTCGGGATCGAGCAGGCGTCCCTCGGACTCCGGCGTCCCCCACGCCAGGCCGACCCACAGGCACGCCTCGGCGTAGACGGTGTCGTAGGGGTCCGGGGTGTCGAGCCTGCGGAGGTCCGCCAGGATGGACAGCGCCGTCGGCTGGTCGGCCAGCAGGAGCCGCACCCGCAGGATGGAACGCTGCAACTCGGCCGACAACCCGGTCTCGTCCACCTCCACGGACGTGCGCAGGTGGTCCCAGGCCGTGCGGAAATCGCCCTGCTGGGCGGCCAGCCGGTAGGCCAGCAGCCGGTAGACGTGCCGCCAGTGCTCGTAGGAGTCGCTCGCCATGCCTGCGGCCGACCAGCCGTCCGCCGCATCCGGACCTCCCTCGATCACGGCGATCGTGCGCAGGCACGCCTCCTCGGCCTCGCTGAACCGGCCCACGTCGGTCATGGCCTGGATCCAGCGGCACCGGTCCTCCACGTCGAGGTCCCCCACCGGCACGCCCCACCGGACGGCGAGTTCGTCGAACAGCTGCACGGAGGTGGCGTAGTCCTCCAGTTCGGCGGACGCGACCGCGCGCACCAGCACCGCTCCGGCGCTCAGCTCGAGGCCTGCGACCAGTTCGAGGGCGAGGACGGGCCTCTCGGCGGCGAGCAGGTCCGCCGCGCGCAGCGTCGAGGCGGGTCCCGCCGCCGCGAACCGGACCAGCGCCTGCTCGAACTCGGGGTAGCTGCCGATCGGCGTACGCTGCCGGCGTCCGGCCTGGAAGAAGCGGTCCAGCAGGCTGATCAGGCGCACCCCGTCGGCGTCGCTGGCGGGAACCGGTCCGGCGATCCTCAGCGCGGCGGCCCACGCCTGCCGGGCCAGCGTGTCGTCATCGTCGACGCCAGTCTCACCGGCTCTGGTCTCGGCCCGCTGCCACAGCTCTGCGGCGACGAACTCGAGGATGTCCTGGTCGTCGGGGAAGCTCTCGACCAGTTCGGCCAGACTGGGGCGCTGGGCCGGGTGCCGAGTTCACGCTGGGCACGCAACCAGTTCGCGGCGTCCGTACGGCCCAGCGCGCCCCTGCGGTGCAGTTCGGTGTAGGCGTCCGCGGCCACACCGAAGGAGCCCTCGGCGATGCCGGCTTCAGCACGCCGTCGCAGCCGTCCGATGTCGGCCGGGCCGGCGGTCAGCTCCCCCACCATGTCCTGCCCCCGGCCACCAATATCGACCGGCCCGGTGGGGTGGGCAATGGCCCGAATTGCGGACCGGGCCAGGGGTACCGGACCAGGCTCACCGGCCTGCCGGCTCCGGAGGAGGTCCGGAACAGGCAGGCCGGGAGGGGTGACGGCCGCCGGTCGGACCCCGGTCCTGGTGCGGACGGGCGGGCGCCGGTCGGCCGGGCGCCGCCCGCGCCGGGCACCGATTGTTCGTCGACCCTCCGCGATGGACAAGGGCCATCAATTGCCCCCTGCGCCGTTGCCGCTCCCCGCCGAGCCGTGGCTAGGCTCGACGCGCGGGGACGGAGGAGGAACATGGCGGCCGGGGCAGTGCACCGCTCGATCCTGCTGATCGGGGCCTCGCGCGGGTTGGGCCTGGCGATCGCCGGGGAGTACACGTCGCGCGGCGCGCGGGTCGTGGCCACCGTCCGGGGTTGCGGACCTACCGCCCTGCACGAGGCACAGGCGTCCGCCGGCGGCCTGCTGGAGGTCGAGGAGGGGGTCGACGTCACGGTGCCCGACCAGGTGCAGGCGCTCCGCGACCGGCTGGACGGGCGCCGTTTCGACCTGCTGTTCGTGAACGCCGGGATCACGACCGATGCCGGACCGGCGGACATCACCGACGAGGAGTTCGGCCGGGTGATGCTCACCAACGCCCTCGGCCCGCTCCGGGCGGTCGAGGTGCTCGGCGGCCTGGTCGCCGCGGACGGCACGATCGCGGTGATGTCGTCGGGGCAGGGCAGCATCGCGAACAACGACCGGGGCGGGTTCGACGTCTACCGGGCGAGCAAGTCGGCACTGAACCAGCTGGTCCGCAGCTACGCGGCGCGCCATCGCGACGGCCCCCGGACGCTGCTGCTGCTCGCGCCCGGCTGGGTGCGGACGGGCCTCGGCGGCCAGGCCGCGCCGCTCTCGGTCGAGGAGAGCATCCCCCGGCTCGTCACCACCGTCGACGCGCAGCACGGCCACGGCGGCCTGCAGTACCTCGACCGCTTCGGCGGCACGATCCCCTGGTGAGACCCCGGCCCCGCACCGGGCAGGTATCGTCGTGGGGTGCGTCTGCCGAGGACGGTCCCGTTGACCGTGGTGCTGCTGGCCGCCGGCCTGTTCGCCGGGTGCCAGGCACCCGGTGCCGCTTCGGAGGCGGCCGCGCCGGTTCGGGTGGCGACGGCGTCCTCCGCCGCACCCGCTGCGACCACCGCGACGCCGAGCCCGTCCGTGACGTCCAGCGCGACCGCGACGTCCTCGCAGGCCCCGACGCCCACCCCGACGGTGGAGCCCCTGGCGGGACGGACCATCGTGATCGACCCCGGCCACAACGGGGTGTGGACGCGGCGAGAACTGCGCAAGGTGCCGAGCGGGAACGGCCGCACCAAGGAGTGCAACTCCTCGGGCACGGCGACGAACGCCGGCTACCCCGAGCACGCCTACAACTGGGCCCAGGCCAACGCGCTGGCGAAAGTGCTGCGATCGCGCGGAGCCACGGTGGAGCTCACCCGCCCGAACGACCACGGCGAGGGCCCGTGCGTGAACCTGCGCTCGAAGCTCGCCAAAGACCTGAAGGCCGACGCCCTGATCTCGATCCACGCCGACGGCAACCTCACCCGCGGCGCCCGGGGCTTCCACGTCATCCACAGCCCCACCATGACCGGCGGGTCGAAGGTCGAGCAGAAGTCGCTGGCCCTGGCGAAACAGGTGCGGCACGCGCTGGAGACCGAGACCCCGATGCCACGTTCCACCTACATCGGCGCAGGCACGGCGCTGGACTCCCGCGACGACCTGGGCACCCTGAACCTCTCCGAGCGTCCCGCCGTGCTGATCGAGATGGGCAACATGCGCAACGCCACGGACGCCGCACTGCTCGGCTCCACCTCCTTCCGCACGAAGGTGGCGAGGGCGCTGGCCGACGCCGTCGAGGCCTACCTGGACTGAGCACGCCGGAGCGGGCCCGGCACCGCCGGACCCGCTCCGGGGTGGTCCGGACCGGCTAGCTGAAGCTCGCCGCGTTCGGCAGCGACATCAGCTTCGACTTCTCGTTCAGGGTGCCGAAGGCCGAGATGAAGACGCTCTTCAGGTCGTCCGAACTCGCCGCGCAGAAGTAGTTGTCACCATCGGAGTTCTCCAGCTCGGTGTTGCCGGACACCGTGCAGTCCCGTGCCGTGCTGGCCGTGCCCGACTTGGTGGGCGACGCGGCATCCGCGAGCACGTCGCGAACGTACTTGTAGTCGTGCGTCGACGTGCCGCAGGTCGCCTTGTTCACCGCGCCCACCCCGATCATGATCAGCCGGATGCCCTTCGCCTTGGCCTCGTCCGCGATCGAGGTGAAGTTGTCGCAGGACTGCAGCTTCCCGTTGCCCGCGGAGCCGACGGCCAGGTCGTTGCTCAGGTCCAGTGCGCTCGAATCGCTGTTGAAGATCTCCGACGGCGAACCATCGGTCTCGAAGATGATCACCTTCTGCGGCGTCCCGTACTCCTCAGGACGCTCCGGCAGGCCGGCGTCGGTCACCGGGTCGGTGTTCAGCATATAGCGCACCGCGCCCTTCAGCGCGGAGGCCAGGTGGGTGCCCTCGTTGCTGCTCACCGACTTGCCGGTGCTGGCGCTGGGGTAGCTGACCGTGGAGTCGGAGATGTCCAGCTGGCCGACCGACTTGCCCAGGGTGGTGGAGGTGTCCACGCTGACCACGCCGTTGGAATCGGTCTTGGTGTAGTGGTTCGTGTACCCGATCGGCACCCACGACCCGTCGAAGTGCCACTTCTTGTTGTAGGGGTTCCAGGTGCAGCTGAAGAACGTGCAGCTCTGGTAGTCGGCGTCGGTGAACGCCTGGCCGCCGGATGGCTCGGCCACCTTGTTGCTCAGGGTGGGCCAACTGAGCGCGATCGTTCCGAACGCCACGTACTGGAGGTCCTGGTTCATCGCCCCGAGCATGTCCTGGATGCCGGCCTTCATGTTGGCCAGGGAGCCGGTGGGAGTGGAGTACTTGACGCCGGTCCACGTGTCGGTCGTGGTGAAGCCGTCGGCCATCGACGGCGTCCGGTCGGCCATCACGACGACGTCCAGCGGGTTCGGGGCCACGGTGCCGCAGTAGCCGCGGCAGGCGGCCGAGACGACGGCACCGGTCTGGCCGGTGGGAATCCCGATCGCGGGCCCGAAGGAGTAGTCGACCGTCTTGTTGTACTTCACCACGATGGTGTTGCAGTGGTTGGACGTCGTGCACTTCACCGAGCAGATCCCGGCGTCCTCGTTGCAGTCGAGCGGGTCGAAGCTGTGGTCGGAGATCCCGCACACCGCCAGGACCGTCGCCCAGTCCGGCGAGTTGGTCGTGGTGTTGTAGCTGGTCACGCAGCGCAGGGCCACCGAGGGCGTGATGCTGCCGAGTTGCGCCCCCACCATGTTGTCGCTGGCGAACTTCTGCGCCTCCAGGACGGCGGCCGCCGGATCGTCCGGCAGCTTCATCACGCCGGCCGCGGCTGCGGCGTCGAGGGCGTTCTGCAGGGTCTGTCGCTCGTAGGAGAGCTTCGCGATGTCCACCCCGATGGCCGCGGCGGCCATCAGCATGACCAGTGAGATGGCGACGACGACCGCGACCGCGCCGCGTTCCCCCCTGCGCACACTGAGCCTGTTCATCATGCCTCGATCCTCATCTGGCTGTCTGCGTGGAGGGTGATCGTCGGAGACATCCCCAGCAGCACCGGCGAGATCCAGGTGTGGACGTACGCGATGCTGACCTTGATCGTGCTTCCGGTGTCGGAGGTCGAGTCGATCAGGGAGCAGGTCGCTCCGCTCGTCTGGGTGCAGGTGATGGTCACGGACGTGCCGCTGTCCGTGGCGCCGGGCATGCTGGCGATCGCGTTCTTGGCCGCGTTCTCCGCCTGCGTGTAGACACCGGTCAGGGCACCCGCCCGCGCGCCCTCGCGGGCGGCGTTCGAGATCTGGGTCTGCGCGCCCATGACGACGCCGAAGTCGACGATCCCGAGCAGCAGCAGTACCAGGACGGGAAGTACTATCGCGAACTCAAGTGCAGCCGCCCCACGCTGCAACTTGCGCGAACCCTTACGAGACACTCGCGCTCCATGATTCTGCCGTTTGGATTGTTCCGGACCCCTCCAGAATTGAGTCGAGTCTATGGTCCGGTCGAGCGGACTGTCAACGGTGGCGGAATCGCCCACAATAGCGCCGGACCGGACCGGAGCAACGTTACCGAGGTCGGCGTGTCGGTCCAGGCTAGCCATCGTTCCTCCTAGTCAGCAGCATAGTGCCAAGATCCATCGGGGACCGGCACGGCTTGCAGCCGGGTTCTTTGTCCCCCTAATGGGCGACCGTCCGAATTACCTGTGAATTATCGGGATCCACCCGGCTCCAAGCCGGTTTGATCTTTTTTGTCCCCCTAAAGGGGGACCTTCAATGCGACACGTAGTCACCCTTCAGGGTGACATCTTCGGAGGCATTCGCGATTTCCTCCGGGTGCGGCTGGTCGGGGAAGCCGATCTTGTCGAGGATCCGCCGGCGCTTGCTGGTGAAGCGGACCGTCATCTCCCCGAGGGCGAGAGAGGATCCGTCGGCGATCGAACCGTGCGCGCGCGCGACCCCGAAACGCAGGTCGACCGCGACAGCGCTCCCACCCCCGTCGATCCGCTTGCCGGCGGCGGACCCGGTCAGGCCCTGGAGCTCCGTCGCGGCGTCCGGCACCGAGACCTTCATCCGCCGCCCGTGCAGGGGGATGTCCGCCAGGTTGCGATCGCCGGCCCGGATCGAGAGCAGGCCGCTCATCGGCGGGGTGGTGAGGAACCGCACCAGCCAGAGCACCACGGCCAGGCCCGCCACGGTCCCGGCGATCGTGCCGACGATCGGCAGCAGGGACGGCGGCAGCTTGATCGGTGCCGCGGGAACCGGGGCGGTGCCCTCGATCGCCGGGGCGAACTCCACGCCCAGCTGGTCGGTGAGCACCTCCTGCCAGGGCGAGGCCACCGTCGCGGCCAGGCCGACGGTCGAACTCCAGCCCGCCGAACCGGACACCGTGACGTGCACCGGCACCGTGACGGTCTGGCCGGCCTCGATCGCGATCTTGTCCGGGAGCCCGGCGATGTCCACGGTCAGCCCGTCCGACGCCACGGCCCGGACATCGCTCAACTCGACCGGGACGTGGGAATAGGGAGAGGTGAAGGACAACTCGGCGTCGACCGGCTCGGCGTCGGCCAGCGCCTGGCCCAGGTCGCCGGTCCAGGCCACGGTGATCGGTTGGGACACCTCCTGCTTCAGCGCCTCGGCGGCCTGCAGCCGGACGAGGTCGCCGCCCACCTGCGCGAAACGTGCGCCGACCTGGCCGGCACTCACCTCGGTCGCCTGCGGGAACGCCTTCTTCAGCAGGCCGGCGTCGGTCGAGGCCTGCAGGGCCACGGCGTAGGCGGCGACCTGGTGGTCGGCCTCCAGCGCGGACGCCCGGGCCTGCAGGTCCTTCCAGGCCGCTGAGTTCGGGTTCTTGTAGGTCGAGCCCGGAGCGTCGACCTTGCCGTCCGTGATCAGGATCAGTGCGGCCAGGCGATGGGTGTCCGGCTTTTCGAGCGCGCTGAGTCCCGCCGCGATCGCGGCACCGATGTCCGTGTGCTTCCCCGCCGCCTTCTTCGGCAGCTTCTTCAGGATCGTGCCCGGATCGTTTCCGACGGCACCCCGGAATCGCGAACTCACCTTCGTGTCGAAGGTGAGCAGGGAGACCCGGTCGTCCGCAGCCAGGCCGGCCACCAGTTTGCCGAGCTCGGAACGGACCTTCACATAACGCTTGTGGTCGTTCATCGAACCCGAGGTGTCGACCAGGACCACATAGTCGGCCGGCTCCGCGGCCAGACCGAGTGCCTCGACCACACCGTCCACGCCGATGTCGGCCTGCGCGGTCGTCGGGACGCAGAGTGCAGCGCCGAGTACGCCCAGCGCTACCGCCGTCCACCTCGCCCAGCGTCGCACGCCTGCTCCTTCCATGTCCCCATTCCGGGTGACAAATGACCAGCCCCAACGATTAGATGTCCCCTTTCGGGTGACTATCGCGACCCGGATAGAACACATTCATGTCCTCTTTCGGGGGACTCAAACCGGGCCGTCGGAACCACTTTAACCGATTTCGGGACTTTTTCGGAAGAACCCTTTGACACTGGCTCGACGGCAATGCGATGATTCTTCACGAAGTGGCTCTGGGGGATGGAAAGTCCGGGGTCACCGGCGGACCTATCCCAACATCTGAAAGGGGTCTCACGTGAAGAACCTGCCCGCCAAGATCGTCGGCACCGTCATCTCCACCAAGGAGCGCGGCGCGACCGCGGTCGAGTACGGCATCATGGTCGCCCTCATCGCGGCCGTCATCATCACCATCGTGGCCACCCTCGGCACCCAGCTGAACACCATGTTCACCTTCGTGTCCGGCCAGCTCTGATCACCAACCACATCCCGAAACCTGAACAAGCCATCTACAAGGAGTTACACAATGAAGAACCTGCCCGCCAAGATCGTCGGCACCGTCATCTCCACCAAGGAGCGCGGCGCGACCGCCGTTGAGTACGGCATCATGGTCGCCCTCATCGCGGCCGTCATCATCACCATCGTGGCCACCCTCGGCACCCAGCTGAACACCATGTTCCAGGGCGTCTCCGCCAAGCTCTGATCCGCACGGACGAAGCCTGAGATCGAGGCGCCCCGGGCTGCGCCCGGGGCGCCTCGGACTTGCTGCCCCAACCAATTCCTGAATACCAGGCGCGGTCACCCGAACGGATGACATTTGTCCCCCGAACGGAGGACTAATAGTCACCGGGAAGTGACCGCTCTCGCATCTCGACCAATTTAATGACACCGATGTTATTTTGTCACCCGCACGGATGACAAAGACAGCGGCAACCGGGGCCCGCGACGGAACCCGGCTCTAGTAATTCAATACTCGTCCTCCTGCTGGCGGCAGGGACGAGCGCCACCCGGCAGCCTCGGCTGTCGACCATTGTTTCCACACTCGAGTCTGAGGCGGTTCCGAATGCAACGCCGTATCCTCGCCGCGGTCGCCGCGGTCGTCCTCGCCGGTCTCGGCGCGGTCCTGCTCTACACCTACGTCAACAACGCCGATGCCCGCGCCATGGCCAGCATGGAGACGACCGACGTCCTGGTCGCCACCAAGGCCATCCCCGCCGGCACCAGCGGTGCCGACCTGACCCCGTTCGTCGAGACGAAGAAGCTGCCCCAGGTGGCGGTGGGTCCGAACGCCCTCTCCGACACGTCGTCGGTGACCCAGCTCGTCACCTCCACCGACATCCAGGCCGGCGAGCAGATCCTGCTGGGCCGGTTCTCGGAGCCGAACGTCACCTCCACCGGTGAGGTCGACGTCCCCTCGGACCTGCAGCAGCTCACCGTCCAGCTCGAACCGAAGCGGGTGATCGGCACCAAGCTCGAGGCCGGCGACAAGGTGGGCCTGTTCATCTCCGTCGAGGAGAACCAGGTCGCGCTCACCAAGCTCGCCTTCCGCGACGTCCTGGTCAGCCGGATCCAGGGTGCCCCGAGCGTGTCCGACAGCAACGGTGACACCGCGCCGTCGTCCGACGTCCTCGTCACCCTCGCGATCACCCCGAAGCAGGCCACGGCGATCGTGTGGGGCCACGAGTTCGGCAAGCTCTACCTCGCGGTCGAGCCCAAGGACGGTGACCACTCGACCACGAACATCATCCGGGTGAAGGACCTCTTCGGATGAGTCCCGTCCTCGTCATCAGCCGTAGTCCCCAAGTGGTGGGCCTGGTGCAACAGGCCTGGGGTCCGGACGGCTACGCGATCGCGCCCGATCAGTTCCCCGGCACCGTCCAGGTGCTGCTGAACCACTTGCAGGGGGCGCCGCTCCCCGCCGTCGCCGTGCTCGACCCGGGAGACCAGCTCCCGGCGGCACTGGCACTCGCGGTGGAGCTGGACCAGAACGTCACCATCACCTCCGTGCTGGTCACGGACCGCGCTGCGGAGGTGAGCCTCGACGCCATGCGGGCGGGGGTGCGCGACATCGTCGCCCCGGACAGCCCCGTCGAGGAGATGAAGAAGGCCTTGGAGAGGGCCGCCACCCACTCCGGGCCGCGGGTGCAGCAACAACCGGCACCAGGTGTGCCCGGTGCTGCGACCCAGCGGGGGAAGGTGGTCACGGTGGCTTCGCCCAAAGGTGGCGTGGGCAAGACCACCGTGTCCACCAACCTCGCTGTGGGACTCGCCCAGCGCCTGCCCCAGTCGACCGTGCTCGTGGACCTCGACGTCCACTTCGGCGATGTGGCCAGCGCACTCAACGTCACGCCGGAGTTCACACTCCCGGACATGGCGCACGGGCCGGCGTCCCACGATCCGCTGGCGCTGAAGTCGTACCTGCACCTTCACCAGACCGGCCTGTACGTGGTGCCCGGCTCCGAATCGCCGGCCGCCGCGGACGCGGTGACGAGCAAGGACATCTCGCAGTTGCTCGACACGCTCGCCCAGCAGTTCAAGTACGTCGTCGTGGACACCGCTCCGGGCCTCGGCGAGCACACGCTCGCCGCGCTGGACCAGACCGACATCCTCGTGCTGGTGACCAGCCTGGACGTCCCCGGCGTGCGCGGCCTGCGGAAGGAACTGGACACCCTGCGGGACATCGGACTGATGCTGGAGTCGCGCTCGGTCGTGCTCAACTTCATGCACCCCAGCCGCGGCATCTCCGTCGCCGACGTCGAGGCGTCCATCGGCCGCAAGGTCGACTTCCAGGTCCCCCAGTCCAACTCCGTGCCGATCACGGTGAACCAGGGCATCCCGCTGCTGCAGAACGGCAGCCGTGACCCGGTCGCCAAGCAGCTCAGGGCCCTCGTGGACTCCGTGGACAACACCGAGAAGGCCAGCCCGAAGGGGCTGCGGTTCCTCGACTTCGCACACAAGAAGGAGGTTCAGCCGCAATGAACCTTGCCGAACGCGTCCTGGCCGCCCAGAAGGGCGAGCGCGGGATTCCCCGGGAGTCGTCCGGCGCACCGGCGCAGTCCGCGGGCCCGGCCCGCGCCCTGAACGGTGCCGCCGTGCCCACCCCTGCTGCCGCCCCGGTGCACGACAACGCGCCGCCGGCGCCCTGGCTGCCCGTCCCGGAGTCACCGGCGACCACCTCCCAGAGCCCGACGGTGACCTGGGCACCGCCCACGGCGCCGACCCCGGCGTCGACCGACCACCGCCTGGCGAACCGTGCCCCGGCCCAACCGGTCGTCGTGGAGACCCACGACGCACTCGCGCGGATCAAGGAGGACGCCGTCGAGCAGCTGTTCGAGCGGATGGGCGCACGCCTGAACGACCCGAACCTCGACGAGTCCGCCCTGCAGGGCCTGGTCCACGCCGAGCTCAACGCGATCATCGAGGGCGGCAAGCTCCCGCTGACCGCCCGCGAGCGGCAGCGCCTGATCCGCGAGGTGCACGACGACGTCCTCGGACTCGGCCCGCTGCAGCCGCTGATCGACGACAAGGCCGTCACCGAGGTGATGGTCAACGGCCCGTTCAAGGTCTACGTCGAGCGCGCCGGCAAGTTGACGCTCAGCCAGGTCCGCTTCAAGGACGAGCCCCACCTGCGGCGGATCATCGAACGGATCGTGACCAAGGTCGGCCGTCGCATCGACGAGTCGTCGCCCCTGGTGGACGCCCGCCTCGAGGACGGCTCCCGTGTCAACGCGATCATCCCGCCCCTGGCGGTGAGCGGCTCGACACTCACCATCCGCAAGTTCTCCAAGGACGCCCTGACGGTGCCCGACCTGATCGAGAAGCAGTCGCTCACCCCGGAGATCGCGGAGCTCCTCAACGCCTGCGTGGTCGCCCGGCTGAACATCATCGTCTCCGGCGGTACCGGCACGGGCAAGACGACCCTGCTGAACGTGCTGTCCGGCTTCATCCCGAACGACGAGCGCATCGTCTCGATCGAGGACGCGGTGGAGCTCCAGCTGCAGCAGGACCACGTGGTGCGCCTGGAGTCGCGTCCGCCGAACGTGGAGGGCAAGGGCGAGGTCACCATCCGTGACCTGGTCAAGAACTCCCTGCGTATGCGACCCGACCGGATCATCGTCGGCGAGTGTCGAAGCGGCGAGGCCCTGGACATGCTGCAGGCCATGAACACCGGCCACGACGGCTCGCTGTCCACCATCCACGCCAACACCTCGCGCGACGCCCTGGCCCGCCTCGAGACCCTGGTGCTGATGGCGGGCATGGACCTGCCACTGAAGGCGATCCGTGAGCAGGTGAGCAGCGCCATCGACGTGATCGTCCAGCTCACCCGACTGCGTGACGGCACCCGTCGGGTGACCTCGGTGACCGAGGTGCACGGCATGGAGGGCCAGACCATCACGATGCAGGACGTCTTCGAGTTCGACTACTCGGCGGGCGTCGGACCGGACGGCCGGTTCCTCGGCTCGATCCGGCCCACCGGCGTGCGTCCCGGCTTCACCCAGAAGTTCGACGACCTCGGCATCAAGCTGTCGCCGAGCGTGTTCGGCACGGGCCAGCTGTGGTCGGGCGGGAGGCACTGATGGGCGCCTTCTTCGCCTCGAGCGCGGCGCTCACCCTCGGCTGGGTCCTGCTCGGAGTCGCGGGCCTGACCATGACCGTGCTTGTGACGCTGCCGAGCAACCGGCTGCCGATCGACCGCCGCCGGCCCGGCATCGCGCCGCGCGGCTCGGGCATCCAGCGGGTGGCGAACGCGGCCACGGACACCGTCGAGCGGTTCATGCGTGGACGCAGCGGTTCGCTCGACGCGATCCTGGAGGAGGCCGGCGTGGAGACGCCGGCGAAGGACCTGATCGTGATCGTCGGCGCCGCGGCGCTGGCGAGCTTCGCGCTCGGGCTCGTCCTCGGCCAGGGCGTGATCGGCGTGCTGCTCGCGCTGCTCTGCCCCGTCCTCGGCCGGATGTACCTCTCGATGCTCGCCGACCAGCGCCGCAAGGCGTTCGGCAAGCAACTCGACGAGACCCTGCAGATGATGGCCGGGAGCCTGCGGGCCGGCTACAGCCTGCCCCAGGCGGTCGGCACCATCGCCCAGGAGGCCGGCAAGCCGATGTCCCAGGAGTTCGCGCGGGTGACCAACGAGACGCGGGTGGGCCGTTCGATGATGGACTCGCTCAACGACGTCGCCACCCGGATGCGCAACGAGGACTTCTACTGGATCACCCAGGCCATCGGGATCAACCGGGAGGTCGGCGGCAACCTGGCCGACGTGCTCGACACGGTCAGCAAGACCATCCGGGAGCGCACCGCGATGAAACGACAGGTCGCCGCGCTGGCCGCGGACGGAAAGCTGTCCGCGATCATCCTGATGCTGCTGCCGTTCGTCGTCACGCTGTTCCTGTTCGTGACGAACCCGGAGTACATCATGCGGCTGTTCACCGACCCGCTCGGCTGGGCCATGCTGGCCGCGGGCGTGATCATGCTCGGCATCGGCGGCTTCTGGCTGACCAAGGTCATCAACCTCAAGTACTGAAAGGAGGAAGCTGTGCTGACAAGTCCTGTCCTCGCCCTGACGCTGTTCACCGTGGGCTTCGGCGTCCTGCTCTGGTTCCTCTTCGGAGGTGCTTCGGTCAACCGCAAGCAGGCCCTCTCCAACCTGCAGCGACAACTGGTGAAGAAGCCGGCCACGGCTCCCCAGGTGGCTGCCGGCGGCGAGACCAAGCACGGTGGCATGATCGCCGCCGTACGCAGGGCCGCGCCCGCACCCCTGATGCGCACGATCTCCAAGCTCTGGGCCGGCGCCGGGCGGCCCGAGGCCAACCCGCCGGAGCGGATCGTCGCGACCATGGCCCTGTTCGGCCTCGTCGGCGCGCTGTTCGGCGTCCTGATCGCCAAGCAGGTCCAGCCGCCCCTCGGGCTGTTGATGGGCATCGGCGTGACCGCGCTCGCCTTCTTCTTCCCGATGGTCCGGCTGCACAGTGCCGGGGCGGCCCGCAAGGAGGCCATCAAGCGGCAGTTGCCCGATACGCTCGACCAGATGAGCATCGCCGTCAACGCAGGCCTCGGCTTCGACGCCGCGATGATGCGCGTGGCCAAGAACGGCAAGGGCGAACTGGCCGGGGAGCTGGTCCGGACGCTGCAGGACATCCAGGTGGGCCAGACCCGCCGCGCGGCGTACGAGGACCTGGCCGAGCGCACCGGCGTCGAGACGCTGCACCGGTTCGTCCGCTCGATCATCCAGGCGGAGGCCTACGGCATCGCCCTGTCGGACGTGCTGCAGACCCAGGCCGACGAGCTGCGGATGGAGCGGCGGCAGTACGCCGAGCGGAAGGCCATGGAGATCCCCGTCAAGGTCGTCTTCCCGCTGATCCTGTTCATCATGCCGGCCATGTTCATCGTCGTGATGGGGCCGGGCGTGATCGGCATCATGAAGGCGTTCGGCGGCATGGGCTGAGCGGATGACCGTTCTCGCCTGTGCACTGCTGGCCGGTGTCGCCGCGTGGGCCCTGAGCGGGTTCATGCGGCGCAACGCCACCTCGGACGCGCCGATCCTGCGTGGCTGGCTGCACGTCGGGGTGGCGGCCGTGCTCGGCGGGCTCGCCGGGCTCGCGTCCAGCTGGGCCGAGATGCTCACCTTCGTCGTGCTCGCCGTCGCGTCCGGCCTGCTCACCGTGATCGACCTCGCCGAGGAGCGGTTGCCGGACGTGATCGTGCTGCCGCTGCTCGGGGCGACGCTCGTCCTGCTCACGGTGGCGGCCTGGACCACCGGCGACTGGCGCTCGCTGCTGCGGGCGGTCATCGGCTCGGCCGCCCTGTTCGTCCTCTACTTCGTGATGGCGATCTTCTCCCCCGACCTCGGCTTCGGCGACGTCAAGCTCGCCGCGGTCGCCGGAGCGTTCGGCGGCTGGTTCGGCTGGGGGGCGGTGCTGCTGGGCTTCGGCGTCGGCTGGGCGGTCTTCGCGATCACTGGCATCGTGCTGCTGGCCACCCGGCGCCGGGAGCGGAAGGGCTCGCTGGCGTTCGGCCCGTTCCTCATCCTCGGCGCCGTCGCCGGCGTCTTCTGGGCGGGCAGCTTCCTCACCTGGTA
>JAXGTK010000026.1:0-22486 GCA_040774965.1 Propionicimonas sp.
ACTTGTCGTTGGCCGAGACCAGCAGCGCCCCGACCTGCTGCTGGGTCGCGGTGTTGATGTAGGAGACCTGGCCGGCCGGGTCGTCGCCCTTGGCCGGGCCGACCTGGGTGACCGTGCCGCCCAGGGCCGAGATCGCCGACTGGACGCCCTTGTAGGAGGTGTCGAAGTAGGCGTTGCCGAGGTTCTTCGGCAGGAAGGTCATGGTCAGGTTCGCATCAGCGGCTGCCGAGGATGCATCACCAGCTGCCGACGTCGCGGTCGTGCCGGAGGAACAACCGGCCGCCAGCAGCAGGCTCGCCGCAGCGATGCCCGCCAGGGCACGGAGACCCAGTGGGGACTTTCCGAGCATTGTGGGTGATCCTTTCGTTTGGTCGGACCCTTCCTTGGGACCGACTGGTTGGTGGGGCGAGCCCCGATTGTTCTCAGGAGGACTTGGCGGCTGCGCCGGCCGGACGCACCCGTTTGGACTGCGCCCAGGCCGCGACGCTGCCGGCGATCACCGACAGCACGAGCAGGACGCCGGTGATGATGCTGACCACATCGGAGGTGATGTTCACCAGCTGGAGGGCCTTGGAGAGCACGCCGATCAGCAGGACGCCCGCGACGACCCCGTGCAGGGCCCCCCGTCCGCCCCACACCGACACCCCGCCCAGGACGACGGCGGCGATGACCTGGAGTTCCAGGCCGGTCGCGTTGTCGCCGCGGGCGGAGTTGTAGTACAGCGCGTAGTAGATGCCCGCCAGGGCCGACATCAGGCCGGACAGGACGAACAGCACCACGCGGGTGCGGTCCACGTGGACGCCGGAGAAGCTGGCGGCGTCCTTGCTCAGGCCGATCGCGAAGATGCCTCGGCCGAAGGTCGTGAAGTGCAGCATGACCACGAACGCGGCCAGCAGGACCACGAACAGGATCATCACCACCGGGATGCCGGTGCTGCCGATCCGCGCCTTGACCAGCGTCGTCCACCACTTGTCGAACTGGGTGACGGCGGTGGTGCCGAGCAGGCCGACCGCGATGCCGCGGTACAGGGCCAGGGTGCCGATGGTGACGGCCAGCGCGGGCAGGCCGACCCGGGTGACCAGCAGGCCGTTGACCACCCCGCCGAGCGCGCCGACGAGCAGTGCCAGCACGATCGCGACCGGGATCGGCAGGGACGCCTGCGAACTCAGCCCGACCACGACACTGGTCAGGCCGACCATCGAACCGACCGACAGGTCGATGTCGCCGGTGATCATCACCGGCGCCATGGCCAGGGAGATGAACAGCAGCGGCGTGATGTCGAAGAGCAGGTAACCGAGCGTGACCGGGGTGGCGAACTTCGGCACCTGGACCGACGCGAAGACGACGACGACGAGCAGCAGGGCGATGATCGCCATCTCGCGGGTGAACAGGACGCGGCGCCAGAGCGGCCGCCCGTAGTCGGCGTAGCTGCGTTCGCTCACCGATGTGGACGCGGCGGTGCTCATGCTGCGCTCCCGTCTTCCTTCAGTCGCCGGGACTGCCGTTGGGCCAGCACCCGGTCGAGCACGATCGCGCCCAGGATCAGCGCACCGACCACGGCGCGCTGCCAGAAGTCGGGGATGCCGAGCACCGGCAGGGCGCTGTTGATGGTGAGCAGCAGGTAGGCGCCGAAGACCGCGCCGAGCACCGTGCCGCTGCCGCCGACGATCGCCACGCCACCGATCACCGCCGCACCGATGGCCTGCAACTCGAAACCGTCGCCGACCTGGGAGTTCACCGTGCCGTAGCGGGCCGTGTACAGCACCCCGGCCAGCCCGGACGCGGCACCGCTGGCGATGAAGGCGGCCAGGACCCGCCGGGTCTTGGCCAGACCGTAGAGCTCGGCGGCGTCCGGATCCGAGCCGATGGCGTAGAACTCGCGGCCACCACGGGTGTTGTCCATGTACCAGGCGACCACCACCAGGATCGCGACGGCCAGGATCGTCAGCACCGGGATGGTCAGGATCTGCTGGGTGCCCAGGTTCAGGAAGGAGTCGGGCATGTCCGAGGCGTTGATCCGACGCGAGCCGGTCCAGGCCACGTTGATGCCGCGGAAGGCGTAGAGCGTGCCGAGGGTGATCACCATCGCGGGAACCCGGCCGAAGGCGATCAGGGCCCCGTTGACCGCCCCGAGCAGGCCGCCGAAGACGATGCCGATGACGAAGACCAGCGGTACCGGCAGCCCGGGAACGGCCACGAACAGTGAACCGACCAGGTAGGCGGTCAGGCCGACGATCGAACCGACGGACAGGTCGACGTTGCGGCTGATGATCACCACGGCCTGGCCGATCGCGACCACCGCGACGATGGACGGGTTCAGCAACAGGTTGCGCCACCCGTCCGAGCTGAACAGGAAGTCCGGATTCTTCAGCGTGGTGGCCGCGATGACCAGCACCAGGGCCAGCGCGATACCGGTCTCGCGCGAACGCACCAGACCGAGCAGTCGGGCGCCGAAGCCCCGGGTGGGAGCGGCCACGGCCGACGTGGTCATGCGACCTCCTGGGGCGAGTGGGTGGCGGCGAACATGACGGTCTCGGGAGTCGCCTCGGAGCGTGGGATGTCTGCCGTGATCCGGCCCTCGTGCATGACCAGGACGCGGTCGGCCATGCCGAGCACCTCGGGCAGTTCGGAGGAGATCATCAGGATGGCCAGCCCCCGGCCGGCCAGCTCGGACATCATCCGGTGCACCTCGGACTTGGTGCCCACGTCGATCCCGCGGGTCGGCTCGTCGATGATCAGCACCTTCGGGTCGGTGGCCAGCCACTTGGCCAGCACCACCTTCTGCTGGTTGCCACCGCTCAGGGTGCCGGCCACCGCGTCCAGCGCCGCCGTCTTCACCTCGAGCCGGCGGGCCCACACCTGGGCGGCGGCGTTCTCCCTGCCGGTCGTGACCAGGCCGAACCTCGTCAGCGTCTCGCGGATCGCGTCGGTGATGTTCGAGGCGACCGTGGCGTCGATGACCAGGCCCTGCTTGCGCCGGTCCTCGGGCACCAGTGCCAGGCCGGCGCGCATCGCCGCGGCCGGGTTGTGCGCCGCCAGGAGTTCCCCGGCCACCCTCACCCGGCCCTGCTCGTAGGGATCGACCCCGAAGACCGCGCGGGCGACCTCGCTGCGTCCGGCGCCGACCAGACCGGCCAGCGCGACGATCTCCCCGGCGCGGACGGCGAAGCTGATGTCGTGGAACACCCCCGGCATGCTCAGCCCGTCCACCTCGAGCAACGGCTCCCCGATCTCGGCGGCCTGCTTGGGGAACAGGTCGGTGACCTCTCGACCGACCATCAGCCGCACGATCTCGGCCTCGGTGACCTCGGCGATCGCGTCGGTGGAGATGTAGGAGCCGTCGCGCATCACGGTGACGGTGTCGCACAGCGCGAACACCTCGTCGAACCGGTGCGAGATGAACATCAACGCCCTGCCCTCGTCCCGCAGGCTGCGGGCGACGGCGAACAGCCGTTCGACCTCGACGCCGGACAGCGCGGCCGTCGGCTCGTCCATGATCAGCACCCGGGCGTCCAGCGAGATGGCCTTGGCGATCTCGATGATCTGCTGGTCGGCGATCGAGAGGCCCTCGGCCGGACGGTCGGGGTCGATCCGCACGCCGAGGCGCTCCATCAGGCCCGCGACCTCGGCACGCATGGCGGCCTTGTCGATCCGGCCGAACCGGCCGACCGGCTGGCGGCCCATGAAGACGTTCTCGGTCACCGACAGGTCGGGGAACAGCGTCGGTTCCTGGTAGATCACCGCGATCCCGGCGGCCTTGGCCTCGGCGGTGGTGCGGAAGTGGACCGGCCTGCCGTCCATCTCGAAGGTTCCGGTGTCGCGCTGGTAGAGGCCGGCCATGATCTTGACCAGCGTGGACTTGCCCGCACCGTTCTCGCCGACGACCGCGTGGATCGAGCCGGCGTGCAGCGTCAGGTCCGCGTCACGCAGTGCCACCACAGCCCCGAAGCTCTTGGAGACTCCCTTGAGCTCGAGCACCGGTGTTGCTGCGTTACTGTCCACCGGCCTGCCTCCATTGGCTGTTGAAACGTTCCATACGAACGATTCAAGACACTACGGAACGACGCGGTTCGTGTCAACCCTTTGCTCGCTTGCGGGGTTGCGTCGAGCGCCTCGCGACGAGCTGTGGCGTGAAGCGGACAGCCTCGTGCCGGTGGGGCGCGCCGGAGTCGGCGGCCTCGATCTCGCGCACCAGTAATTCAGCGGATTTGCGCCCGATGTCCTCGCGGGGTTGCCGTACCGAGGACAGCGGGACGGCCGCGGCCGCGGCGAAGGCGATGTCGTCGTAGCCGATCAGGGCGACATCGTCGGGAACCCGGAGGCCTGCGGTGACGAAGCCCTGCAGCAGGCCGATCGCGACCAGGTCGTTGGCGGCGAACACCGCGGTCGGCCGCTCGCCCGCCGGCAGCGCAGCGATCTCGCCGGCGCTGCTCACCCCGGCCTCGAGGCTGAGCGTCGGGGTGCTGACGGCGAGCAGCGAGATGCCCTCGCCGGCCTGTTCCACGGCGAGCTCGATGCCCCTGCGACGGTCGCGCACCTGCGCCAGTGAGGACGGGCCCCCGACGAACGCGAGCCGGCTGTGGCCCTGGTCGAGCAGGTGCTGGCCCGCCAGCCTGCCGCCGGCGAGGTCGTCCGCACCGACCGAGCAGTAGTCCGCGCCGGAACCGACCCGGTCGACGATCACCACGGGGATCCCGCGCCGGCGCAGGCCGAGCAGCCGCTCCGCGCTGTTGTCGATCGGGGCGAAGAGCACCCCGCCCACCCGCTGCTGCTCGAAGCGGTCCAGCAGGGTGATCTCCCGGCCCGGGTCCTGGTCGCTGTTCCCGATCTGCACCGAGTACTGCTTGCGGTAGAGGAGTTCCTCCGCGCCGCGGGCCACGTCGGTGAAGAACGGGTTGGCGATGTCCATCACGACCATCCCGATCGACCTGCTGCGGCCGGCGCGCAGCTGCCGGGCCGATTCGTTCGGCACCCAGCCGAGCTTGTCGATCGCGGCCTGCACGCGTTGCCTGGTGCCCTCCGAGACCCGCTCAGGGGAATTCAGCACGTTGGAGACCGTGCCCACCGAGACCTGCGCGAGCGTCGCCACGTCACGCATGCTCACTGAGTTCCTGGGGCCCATGTCGTCCGATCTGGCAGTCGTTGGTCACGATTAGATCACAAAAACCGATTCATTGAACCGTATCAGTCAGGATCTGCGCCACAGGCGACCGGTGCGGCCGGCGATCACTCCGGCCAGCCGGCCAGGACCACCTTCCCCCGCGCCCGTCCGGACTCGATGAACTCGTGCGCGCGGCGCAGGTTCGCCGCGCAGATCTCGCCGTAGGTCGCGTCCAGCGTCGTGCGCAGGACTCCCGCCTCGACGAGCCGGGCCACCTCCTCCAGCAGCCGGTGCTGGGCGGCCACGTCCGGGGTGTCGAACAGCGACCGCGCGAACATGTACTCCCAGTGCAGGGAGGCCGCCTTCTGCTTCAGCAGCCTGGCGTCGAGCTCCGCCGGGTCGTCGATCAGGCCGATCCGTCCCTGCGGCGCCAGCACCTTGACCAGGTCGGGGACGTGGTCGTCGGTGTGGGTGAGGGACGCGATGTACTCCACCCGGTCGATGCCGAGGCCGGCCAGCTGCCCCGCCAGCGGCCGGCTGTGGTCGACCACGTCGTGCGCACCGAGCGCGCGCACCCACTCGGCCGTCTCCGGACGCGAGGCGGTGCCCACCACCCTCAGCCCCGTCAGCCGGGCGGCGAGCTGGGTGAGGATCGAACCGACCCCGCCGGCCGCGCCGACGATCAGCAGCGACTGCCCCTCTCCCCCGTCGCGGGCCACCCCGAGCCGGTCGAAGAGCAGCTCCCAGGCGGTGATCGCGGTCAGCGGCAGCGCTGCGGCCGCGGCGACGTCGAGCGTGGCGGGCCGGTGGGCGGCGATCCGCTCGTCGACCAGGTGCAGTTCGCTGTTCCCGCCGGGCCGGTTGAGGGCGCCGGCGTAGTACACCTCGTCGCCGGGCGCGAACCACTCCACGTCCGCGCCGACCGCGAGCACGACGCCGGCCACGTCCCAGCCGAGCACCTTGTACCGCTCCCCCGGCGCCGCGCCACCGCGCACCCGCACCTTGGTGTCGACCGGGTTCACCGAGATCGCCTGCACCTCCACGAGCAGGTCGTGGCCTCCTGCGACCGGGTCGGGCAGTTCGATGTCGGTGAGGACCGCTGCCGGTCCGGGGTCGGTGTACCCGATCGCTCGCATGGGACGTCCTCCTGGCTCGGCTCCTCCCCGCAGGTTAGGCCCGCGCGACCGCGTCCGGTACCCCTGCTCCGTACGGCCGGCCGCCGCGCCTGCCGATAGAGTTGGGCGTCGCCCGATCCGAGGAGAACACGTGACCGATCTCGCCAGCACCGCGTCGTCCATCTACAGCCAGATCCTCGGAGTCGTCGAGGGCGTCGAGCCCCGGATCGCAGAGGCGGCCCGCGCCGAACTGCGCGACCAGCGGGCGTCCCTGAAGCTGATCGCGAGCGAGAACTACGCGTCCCTGCCCGTGCTGATGACGATGGGCACCTGGCTGAGCGACAAGTACGCCGAGGGCACGATCGGGCACCGGTTCTACGCCGGCTGCGCGAACGTCGACACCGTCGAGACGGTCGCGGCCGAGCACGCGCGGGAGCTGTTCGGCGCGGAGTACGCCTACGTCCAGCCGCACTCGGGCATCGACGCGAACCTCGTCGCGTACTGGTCGATCCTCGCCCACCGGGTGGAGAGCCCGGCCCTGGAGAAGTTCGGCGCGAAGACGGTGAACGACCTGACCGAGGACGACTGGGAGTCGCTGCGCGCCACGTTCAACGCCCAGCGGGTCATGGGCATGGCGCTGGACGCGGGCGGCCACCTCACCCACGGCTTCCGCCACAACATCTCGGGCAAGATGTTCCGCCAGCACTCCTACGGCACGCACCCCGAGACCGGCCTGATCGACTACGACAAGCTGCTCGCGGACGCCCGCGAGTTCAAGCCGCTGATCCTCGTCGCCGGCTACTCGGCGTACCCGCGACGGGTGAACTTCGCGAAGATGCGCGACATCGCCGACGAGGTCGGCGCCACGCTCTTCGTCGACATGGCGCACTTCGCGGGCCTGGTGGCCGGAAAGGTGTTCACCGGCGAGGAGAACCCGGTCCCGTACGCGGACGTGATCGCCTCCACCACCCACAAGTCCCTGCGCGGACCGCGTGGCGGGTTCGTCCTGGCCACCGCCGAGTACCAACCGGCCGTCGACCGCGGCTGCCCGATGGTGCTGGGCGGCCCGCTCAGCCACATCATGGCGGCGAAGGCCGTGGCGTTCGCGGAAGCCCGGCAGCCGTCGTTCCAGACCTACGCGCAGGCGGTGGCGGACAACGCGAAGACCCTGGCCGACGGCCTGCTCCGCCGCGGGGTGAACCTGGTCACCGGCGGCACCGACAACCACATCGTGCTGCTCGACGTGGGCTCGTTCGGCCTGACCGGACGCCAGGCCGAGTCGGCACTGCTCGACGCCGGCATCGTGACCAACCGCAACTCCGTCCCGAACGACCCGAACGGCGCGTGGTACACCACCGGCGTCCGGATCGGCACGCCGGCGCTGACCAGCCGCGGTTTCGGTGCCGCCGAGTTCGACACCGTCGCCGAGCTGATCACCAACGTGCTGAAGGCCACCACGCCGATGACCACCGCGGCCGGCGCCCCGGGCAAGGCGAAGTACACCCTCGCCAACGGCGTCGCCGAACGGACGCGCGCCGCGTCCGCCGAACTGCTGGGCGCGCACCCGCTCTACCCCGGCCTGGAGGTCTGACCCTGACCCGGATCGGGGACGGTTCCTAACCCGGTCCGCCGTCCGTGACCCGGACCGGATCGGGGACGGTTCCTAACCCGGTCCGCCGTCCGCGGACGCGGCGAGCAGGCGGCGGACGCCGGCGCGCGCGAGCAGCAGGACGACGATCAGTCCGGTGACCGAGAAGAAGCCGCCGAGTGTCACCGAGCCCGCGAAGACCAGGGCGACCAACTCCAGGACGACGAACTTGCTGCCGACCAGGATGAGCCAGAGCAGGAGGCCGGCGAACACCTTGGCGGGCACTGTCGTGGCCGCCGTGAACCGGCGCTTGGCGCGGTTCTTCAGCAGCACGACCACCTCGAGGGTGAGCTTGAGCAGCAGCGCGGTGAGCAGGGACAGCGTGAAGGTCTCGGTGATCACCAGCGGCAGGTACTCGGCGGCGAGGTTGAGCACGACCACGTAGACGAACAGGTCGACGACGTCCGCAGGGCTCACCCCCAACCGGCGGGAGGCCTCCGGGGCGGTCACCGGCGGGTGGCGCCGCCGGCGGCGCGGATGGCCTCGATCGTGCGCAACGTGGCCAGGGTGCGTTCGTGGTCGGCGGCGGGGTCGCCGTCGCCCGCGCACAGGGACGCGAAGTGGCGCAGTTCGGGGCTGAGGTCGAACGCGGGCGCGTCCACCACGGACTCGACCTCGCTGCCGTCGAGACGGCGCAGTTCGAGCCGCCGCGGGGCCGCGATCTGGTCGATCAGCAGCGTGCCGAGTTCACCCTGCACCTCGCTGGGCACGTCGGACGCGTTGATCTTCGACCAGCCGACGTCCGCCACGAACCCGGGATAGGACGCCAGCGCCGCGCCCGCGCCGTCCGTGCCACCGGCGATCGGCACCATCGCGGACACGACCCGGTCCGGCTCGCCGAACAGGCCCACCAGTGCGCTCACGCAGTACACGCCGAGGTCGTTCAACGCCCCGCCGGCGAACGCCGGGTCGAAGATGTTCACCCGCTCCCCGGCCAGCACGAGGTCGTAGCGCGACGAGCGCTGGCTGAAGCGCAGGGAGACCCGGCGTACCGGCCCCACCTCCCCGAGCAGCTCACGGACGCGTTCGGTACCCGGGTCGTAGGCGCTGCGCATCGCCTCCAGCAACACCACCCCGGCGGTGCGGGCCTCCGCGACGAGAGTGGCGAACCCGGCGGAGGTCGGCGTGGCCGGCTTCTCGACCAGCACATGCTTGCCCGCCCGGATCGCGGCCAGTGCCTGGTCGAGGTGCGCGCTGTTCGGCGAGGCGACGTACACCGCGTCCACCTCGTCGGACGCGAGCAGCCCCGGCAGGTCGGAACTCGAGTCCGCCGCACCGATCTGTGCGGCGAAGGCGGCCGCCCGGTCCGCGTCGCGGGAGTACACGAGCGCGAGGTCCACCCCGGGCACACGGGCAACCGCGTCCGCGAACTGTGTGGTGATCCAGCTGGTGCCGATCGTGGCGAGGCGAAGCATGGCTCAGCGGCTGAACAGCGTGCCCTGGACCGTGGTGACGAAGTTCGCCAACGACGCCGGCAGGTCGGCGAGGTGCCAGGTCTCGGGGCCGTGGTACCAGTCCAGGTCGGTGGAGTCGGGCAGGTCGTCGTCGTCGGAGTCGGCCATCGCCTGCAGCCAGCGCTCCTTGCCGCCCAGGACGACGGCGTACGGCAGCAGGGCCGACATCTGCTGGTAGCCCTGCCCGGTCGGCAGCGTGTCGACCGGCTGGGTGAGCAGGTTGCCGCGCAGGACGTCGAGGCCGGTCAGCACCCCGGTGCCCGTGGCGGTCCGCGCGGGCATCTCCTGGCCCACCAGCACCACCCCGAGGGCCAGGGCCACCAGAGCCAGCCCGGTCAGGCCGAACGTGGTAAACGCGGCCAGCACGATGGTGGCGAGCACGGCGACGCCGAGGCCGATCCAGCCGACCAGCGCCCACTGGTTGCGGGTCGAGTCCGGGCGCCGGGCGAACCAGCCGCGGGCCACGACCTCGTCGTACAACTGGGACTGCACGTCGTCGATCACCGCGCCGACGCTGCCCGCCAGGTTCGAGACCTGCACGGGATCACCCTGCACGGGAGCGACCGCGTCGAGCAGCGTGTGCTCGTAGTCGAGGAGGGTGTCCGCGCCGGGCAGCCGGGCGAAGGTCCAGTCGCTCGTGGCGTGCCCGGACTCCCGCGGCAACTCCGTGATCCGCACGTGCCCGCGGACGGCCAGGTCGAGCAGCGTGGCGGTCACGTCGATCGGGTCCACCCGCTCGTCCGCCAGGGTGCCCACCTCGCCCGGGCGGATGCCGTCCAGCACCCGGAACTCGGCCTGCCCCGGCCCGACCGGGGCGAACTCCGCGACCAGGACGGGCTCGCCGCCGACCGTCGCGTCCCGCCCGATCCGGCGGTGCGCGGCCCACAGGGCCAGGCCGCCGAGCACCAGCAGGCCGAGCGCGACGCCCAGCGGCAGCGGGGCGGCGGAGAAGGCCCGGTCGAGCGACCACACCTCGCGCAGGTCCTGGTCGACCGCGACGACGCTGGTCGGGAAGCGCACGGTGCCGATCACGACCTGGCCGGCGCCGGCCGCCTCGTGGTGGAAAGTCGGGTTGAAGTTGTCGTGCGTCGCACCGCTGTAGAAGGTGCAGGCCCCCGGCGAGGCGGCATCGCCGGCCGCGCAGTCGATCAGGGTGGGCAGCCCGGGTACCGCGACCTCCGCGTCGAAGGTCGTCACCGGCAGGTCCAGCCCCTGCAGGAACGCCCACGTGACCGTGGTGGTGTCGTTCGCGGTCGCCATGGCCGCCCCGTGCACCGTGTAGTCGAGCTCGATCGCGGTGCTCGCGCCACCGGTGGGAATGGTCACCGTGGTGCTCGACGGCCCCGCGCTCACCGTCGCACCGAGGTCGGTGCCGCCGGTGGAGGCCGAGACGTCGGTGAGGCTGTAGTGGTACTCCATCCGGTCGGCCGTCGGCGTCACGGTGTCGAACACCTGCTGGATCTGGTCGGGGGCGGCGCCGCTGAACGTCAGGGTGGCCTTCACGGCCAGCGTTCCGTCGGCGTTGATCGTCGCCTTCACCACATAGGTCGCGACCGCGTCCGCCGCCCGTGCGGACGGAGCCAGGCACGCCAGCAGCCCCACGGCCACGACCAGCACCGCCGCCAGCCGCCGGAATCCGGTAGCCCTCTTCGCCATCCCCGCTCCCCCTCGCTCAAAGGTGGCTACAGACTAGCGGCGCACGGCCACCGCGCCACCGGTAGCGTTGCCACCTCCCGTAATCGCCCGACCACCCCTAGGCTGACCGCGTGACTCAGCAGTGGGGGACTCCGGGACAACAGCCGGGCCAGGCCGGGCAGTGGCCCGCGCAGCAGAACTGGAACCGTCCGGCACAGGCCTGGGGGACGCCGCAGTACGGCTCCCCGCAGCAGTACCCTTCCGCCGCGCAACCGCAGCAGTACGGGGCGCCGCAGGCCCGGTTCGGGCAGCCCGCCTACGGCTCGCCGGGCGGATTCCAGCCCGGCAACCGCGGCCCGCAGCGGAAGAGCCCCCTGCGCGGAGTGATCCTCGGCCTGGTCCTCGTGGTCGGCATCGCCTTCTTCGGGATCTCGCTGATGCACTACCTCGGCAGCACGGACGTGGCCGGCGCCAGCGGCGCACAGACGACCAGCCCGGTGCCGCAGAACACCGGTCCCGTGCCGGACCCCGACACGAACCCGCCGGAGATCCCCCAGCCCGAGACCTACTCCGAGGCCGAGCAGTGGCTGACCGCCAACCCGGTCTACGAGCAGTCGGCGCCCGTGCCGACGGACTGCGCCGTGCCCCGGATCGACATGACCACGGCCACCGTGGGCGAGCTGACCAGCCACCTGAACGACCTGACCGCCTGCCTGTGGCGGGTCTGGTCGGGTCCGCTGGAGGCCGCCGGCTACGAGCTGCCGCGTCCGCCGGTGACCGTGTACACCGAGCCGATCACCACCGGTTGCGGCCAGCTCGACGAGGTGAACGCCGTCTACTGCGCCGCCGACCAGCGGATCTACTACGCCAAGCCGCTGTGGAAGATCTTCCCGAAGAACCAGCAGCAACTGCCGTTCGTGGTGGAGGCGGTGATCGCGCACGAGTTCGGCCACACGATCCAGGCGCGCACCGGCATCCTGGTCTCGTCCATGGCGTTCGAGCAGAAGGGCACCGAGGCCGAGGGGAAGATCTACTCCCGCCGCCTCGAGGTGCAGGCCGACTGCTTCTCCGGCATGTTCACCGAGGCCGCCGGGCCGTCCTCGGGGCTGAGCCAGGCCAACCTGGCGGACCTGCGCGACGTGTTCTACAACCTCGGCGACGACGTGCTCAGCGGCCAGAGCAACATCCAGGGGGACCACGGGCTGGGCCAGTCGCGCAAGGCGTGGTTCACCACCGGCCAGACCAACACGCTGATGGGCAAGTGCAACACGTACTCGGCCCCGGCCTCGTCGGTCCGCTGACCGGCCCGCGCCGGTTCAGTCCGCGCTGAGCAGGGCGGTCGCGATCGCGGCCAGCCCCTCGCCGCGTCCGATCAGCCCGAGGCCGTCGGTGGTGGTGCCCGAGACGCTCACCGGCGCCCCCACGGCCTCGGACAGCACGGCCTCGGCCTCGGCGCGCCGCGCCGCCAGCCGGGGCCGGTCGCCGATCACCTGCACCGCCACGTTCTCGACCCGGTAGCCGGCCGCCCGCACCCGCAGCGCCGTCTCGGTGAGGAAGGCGACGCCGCTGGCCCCGGCCCACTCGGGACGGTCGGTGCCGAAGTTCGACCCCATGTCGCCGAGCCCGGCGGCCGAGAGCAGGGCGTCGCAGGCCGCGTGGGCGGCGACATCGCCGTCCGAGTGCCCGGCCAGCCCGGCGGGTTCGCCGGGGAACGCGAGACCCGCGACCCACATCGGGACACCGGGCTCGTAGGCGTGCACGTCCGTGCCGATGCCCACCCGGATCACTTCGACGGCTCCTTGCGGTGCCACTGGCGCCAGAACCGCTTGCCGGAGTGGTGGCCGAGGCTGGCCCGGACGCGCCAGAGCGCGCGGGCCACGGTGAGGTCGGCGGGCTCGGTGATCTTCATGCCCATCGGCGAGCCCTGGACGAGGGTCACCGGATGGCCGTTGCTCTCGCAGCAGGACACGTCGTCGGTGAACTCCAGCCCCTGCGCGGCCATCTTCTCGTGGCTGTCGAGCAGCACGTCCAGGTCGAACCCCTGGGGGGTCTGGACGGCGCGCAGCGTGGCCCGGTCGAACGGCGAGTTCTCGTCCTCGTCGCCGTTGGGCACCACCCTGATGCTGTCGGTCACCGGGACGACCGGTGCCACCGCCGGCGCCCCCTTCCGGACGGCGCCGATCACGTTCTCGATCACGTAGGCGGGCATCATCGGGCGGACCGCGTCGTGCACGAGCACGACCTTCGCCTTCGACAGCCTCGGGTGCTTGCGGATCACGTCGAGCCCGCGCTGCACGGACTGCTGCCGGGTGTCGCCGCCCGGGGTGGTGATCACCGGGATCGGCGAGCCCATCAGCGCGGCCTTGAACAGGTGGGAGACGTTGCCGTTGATCACGACGACGGCGTCGGTGCAGCCGCCCGCGGCCAGTCCCTCGACGGCCACCGCGACGACGGCCCGTCCGAGGATCCGCAACGTCGGCTTCGGCTTCGTACCGCCGAAGCGCCGGCCCAACCCCGCGGCAACGACGACCGCCACCACTGGTTCAGACACGCCTTGCAGTATAGGCCGACCGTGGAGTCCGCCGGACCGTCGCCGTGGGTCCGGAACCGGGTTCCGGCGCCCTCACCCGACCGATCGTGCCGGGCGTCGCTGCTCCGCCTGGGTCGCCCTGCGCAGCACCTCCGTGGCCAGTTCGGCGTCGAGGACGGCCACGTCGATCACGCCCGCACGGAGCGCGGCCAGCACGCCGCGGGCCTTCGCGGTGCCGCCGGCCAGGCCGATCACGGTAGGGATCCGGCGCAGGTCGTCGAAGTCGACCCCGATCACGCGGGTCGACGTGGGTCCGGCGAGCGGCACGCCCGCGTCGTCGAAGAACCGTCCGCAGAAGTCTCCGGCCGGGTTGCCCTCGCGCACCGCCTCGCGCTCCTCCGGGGTGAGGCGCATCGCGGCCAGCAGTCGCTCGCTGCTCCCACCGGAAACCCCCACCGAGCCGATGCCGGCCCAGGCGGTGTCGACCGTGGTGGCCAGTTCGAGGGCGCCACGGACGCTGGACTCGCGCAGGATGGCCGCGCACGTCTCCGGCGACTCGGTGATCGCGGGCGCGTCGATCCGGCGGGCCCGGACGCCGAGCTTCTGGGCGAGCGTGTACAACGAGGTGGTGCCGGACGGCGCCGTGTCGAGCGCGGACGACCCTCCGACGAGCGGCAACAGCTCGAGGTCCGGCGGGGCCGAGGCCCCCTCGACGACCTCGACGAGCCGCGCGATGGTCGACCCCCAGCTCAGGCCCACCCGCCGCATCGACCAGAGCCGGTCGGCGAACAGCTGGGCGCCGAGCTTCGCCACCACCTCGGTGGGACCGAGGTCGCTGGCACCGGTGCCCACCCACGCCGAACTGAGCCCGAAGGTGCGCTCCAGGCGCGCCTCGAGGTGCGGCACCCGGTCGACCTCGAGCCTCGGGTCGTGGATGAGGATCCGGACCACGCCCGCGTCCCTCGCCGCGGCCAGCGTGCGGGACACGGCCGACTCCGAGATTCCGAGGGCGTGCGCGACGCTGCGTTGCGAACGTCCCTCCTCGTAGTACATCCGCGCAGCGGCGACGAGCACGTCGAGAGACCGAGTGGACGGCATGCCTCACGCCCCTTTCGTCCGGCCGGACCTGCCGCAGCCTACTAGGCGAGCAGCAGCACGGGATCCTTCAGGAAGGTCTGCATCAGGTCCAGCGCACGAGCGGCGTCGGCCCCGTCGGCAGCCCGGTGGTCCACCGTCAGCCCGGCCTCGCAGGCGACCTGCACGCCCAGCTCGCCGTCCGGGTCCACCACCGGACGACGTCCGACGGCACCCAGCGACAACGCCGTGGCCTGCGGCGGGGTGAGCAGCGCATTGAACCGGTCGACCCCCATGCCGCCGAGGTTGGACACGGTGCCCGTGCCTCCGGCGAACAGGTTCGGGTCGATCTGGCCCGCCTTGATCTTCTCGGCCAGCTCACGCACGGTGCGATCGAGCTGGCGCAGCGTGATCTGGTCAGGGTCGCTGACCACCGGCGCGAGCAGGCCCTGCGGGGTGTCCACGGCCAACGAGACGCCGATCCGGTCGTTGCGCTGCACGCCGTTGCCGACCCAGTAGCCGTTGAGGTGCGGCATCTCCCTCAGGACCAGGGCGTAGGCCCGGACCAGGATGGACGTCCAGCTGACCCCCTTCAGGGAGGTCTCGCGGGCCCGGGCGAGCCGACCGAGGTCGAGCACCCGGAACACCGTGAACTGCGGGATCGCGGCGCTGGCGTTCATCACGTTGGCCGTGGCGACCCGCATCCGGCGGATCTTGTCGTCGCCGAGCAGCTCTCCGGTCTGGGCCGGCACCGGGGCGGCCGGCATCGGCGCGGCCGCAGCGGCCGGAGCGGGAGCGGACGCCGCGGGAGCGGCCTGCACCCGGTCGCGGCGGGTGATCGCCTCGCGCACGTCCCTGGCCCGGATCGTCCGGGACGGCCCGGTACCGGTGACTGTGCGCAGGTCGATGCCCGCCTCCGCCGCGATCCTCCGGGCGAGGGGGACGGCCCGGATCGGCTCTGCCGAGGTCACGTGCGGCGAGACGTCGGACGCCGGGGTCGCCGGCTCCACCCGGCGCGGCGCAGGCTCGGCCGGCTCGGGCGCGGCCTTCGCCTCCGGCTCGGGCGGCGGGGCGAACAGGTCGCCCAGCAGGTCGGCGGTCTCGGTCTGCAGGTACGCCATCGGCTCACCGACGGGCAGCTGCGCGCCCTCACCGGCGACGATCTCCTCCATCACGCCGTCGAAGGTGGCCTCGACCTCCATGTCGACCTTGTCGGTGGTCACCACGACGACGGCGTCGCCGTTGGAGATCTTGTCGCCGGGGCCGACCAGCCATTCCACGATGGTGCCGAACTCCATCGTCATCGACATCTTCGGCATGTTCAGCGGGACTCGGGGCATGAGCGCTCACCACTCCCGCACGAGGGCGGTCGCCTCGCGGACGATGTCTTCGACCTGCGGCACGCTCGCCTTCTCCAGCCTGGGGTTGTACGGGATCGGCGTGTCCAGCCCGCCGAGGCGGCGTACCGGGGCGAGCAGCGAGCCGAAGGCCCGCGACTCGGTGATGGTGGCCGAGACCTCCGACATGAACCCGCCGAACTTCACGGCCTCCTGCACCAGCAGGACGCGTCCGGTCTTCTCGACCGAGGACAGGATCAGCTCGGTGTCGAGCGGACGGATCGTGCGCGGGTCGATCACCTCGGCGCTGATCCCCTGCTCGGCCAGGTGCTGGGCGGCCTCGATGGCGCGCTGCACCTCCACCGAGGTCGCCACGATGGTCAGGTCGGTACCCTCACGCTCGATGTGGCCCTCGCCGAGGCGCACCTCCGGGAAGACCTCCGGCACCTGGAAGCTCTGCTTGTAGAGCAGCTTGTGCTCCAGGACGATCACCGGGTTCGGGTCCTTCAGCGCGGCCAGCAGCAGCGAGCCCGCGTCCGTGGCGTTCGACGGCATCACGACCTTCAGTCCGGGGATGTGCGCGAACCACGCCTCCAGCGACTGGCTGTGCTGGGCCGCCGCTCCGGTGCCGGAGCCGCCGGGGGCCCGGATCACGAGCGGGACGCTGGCCTGGCCACCCACCATGAAGTAGATCTTGGCCGCCTGGTTCACGATCTGGTCCATCGCCTGGGCGCTGAAGTCGGAGAACTGGATCTCGACGATCGGGCGCATCCCGGTGAGGGCCGCGCCCACGCCCATGCCCACGATGCCCAGCTCCGAGATCGTGGTGTCGCGCACCCGCTCGGTGCCGAAGCGCTCGTAGAGGTCGTTCTCCACGCCGAAGGCGCCGCCGTAGATGCCGACGTCCTCGCCCATCAGGAAGACACGCTCGTCGGTCTCCATGGCGACCGCCATGGCCTCGCGGATCGCCTCCGCGTAGGTCATCGTCCGCATGCCGCTCATGCCTGGGCCTCCTGCCCTGCGTAGAAGTCGTCGGGGGCGTACACGCCCGCGAGCATCGCCTCGACCGTGGGCTCCTCGCCCTTCGTGCCGAAGACCACCGCGTCGCGGATCTCCTGGCGGACGTCGGCCTGGACGGCGTCGAGCTCGTCCTGGGTGAGCAGCTTCGCCTCGAGGACGACCGCCGAGTAGCGCTGGATCGGGTCCTTGTCCCGCCACTCCGCGATCTCCTGCTTGCTGCGGTACAGGTTCTTGTCCGACTTCGAGTGGCCGCGCCAGCGGTAGGTGACCGCGTCGACGAAGCTGGGGCCCTCGCCGGCCCGGGCGCGGGCGACCGCGCGTCCGACGGCCTCGGCGACCGCCTCCACGTCGTTGCCGTCCACGGTCTCGCCGGGCATGCCGTAACCGGCTGCCTTGTCGCTGATCTTCTCCACCTTGTAGGCGGCGAGGCTGGGCAGCGACATGCCGTACTGGTTGTTCTCGCAGAGGAAGACCACCGGCAGGTCCCACATCGACGCCAGGGTCATCGCCTCGTGCCAGGCACCCTCACCGACGGCGCCGTCGCCGTGCACGCAGATGGTCACGTTGTCGGTGCCGCGCAGCTTCTGGGACAGGCCCGCGCCGGAGGCGATCGGCAGCCCGCCGGCCACGATGCCGTTCGCGCCGAGGTTGCCGGTGGCCACGTCGGCGATGTGCATCGAGCCGCCGCGGCCCTTGCAGTACCCGTTCTCGCGACCGAGCAGTTCGGCCATCATCCGGCCGAGGTCGGCGCCGCGGGCGATCGTGTGTCCGTGCCCCCGGTGGGTGCACGTGATCACGTCCCCGTCGACGAGGTGCCGGTTGGCTCCCACCGGAACGGCTTCCTGGCCGATCGACAGGTGCATGGTGCCGTGCATCATGCCCCGGCCGTAGAGGTCTTCGACCGCCTCCTCGAAGAGGCGGATGCGCCACATGTCCCGCAGGACCTGGGTCGCCCGAGTCTTGTCCAACTCCGCTGTCATGTGCACAACACTAGCCTGATTGCGCAAGTTCTGTCATCTTCGCCCGATCTTAACGCATTTTCATGCATATTGGCGAGATGTGCAGGTTTCGCGCCGTCGGGAACCGGACCCGGCGCGGAAGGGTGTGGTGCTGCTACTCGGCGCCGGCCAGGTTCAGGGCGGCCCGGGCGAGGTCCTCGTCGACCACGATCTCGTCCAGCGTCCCCGAACGCAGGGCGCCCACGACCCCGAGGGCCTTCTCCACGCCCGCCGCGAGGCCCACCACGGACGGGATCGCGGCGAGTTGCTCGAGGTTGATCCCGATCACCCGCTTGGACGTGGGCAGGCCCAGTGACCGGCCGCTCGAGTCGTAGAACCGGCCACACAGGTCGCCCGCGGGCGACTGCCGGGAGAGCAGTGCGGCCTCGCTCTCGTTCAGGTGCATCGCGGACACCACCCGGCGCGAGTTGTGGACGCCGAACGAGCCGATCCCGACGAAGGCGAGGTCCACGTCCGAGGCGCGATCGATCGCGCTGCGGATCACCGACTCCTTCACCAGCGCCTGCCAGGTCTCCGGCGACTCCACGACGGCGGGCGACTCGAACCGGAAGGCCAGCGCCCGCAGCTTGGCGGCCAGCACCTCCAGCGACGTGTTGCCCGCGGGACCCGCGTCGGAGGGAAGGCCACCGACCAGCGGACAGATGCGCAGGCCCACGTTGATCGGCTCCACGTTGACCAGGCTCGCGAACCGCTCGATCATCGCCCCCCAGCTGATCCCGAAGGACGTGATCCGGGTGTAGCGCTCCTCGAAGATGTGGGCGGCGGCCTGGGCCACCACGTCGATCGGGGACCGTCCCCGGGGCCGCGGGACGACGAACGCGGTCTTGACCCCGAATGCCGCGCACAGGTTCTGCTCGAGGTCGACCACGTGGCCGATCACGCCGGGGTCGTGGATCCGCACCTCGACCAGCCCCTGCTCACGCGCCGCGGCCAGGATCCGGGACACGCTCGAGCGAGAGACGCCCAGCGCCTTGGCGACGTCACCCTGCGAGCGATCTTCGAGGTAGTAGAGGCGCGCCGCGCGGACCAGGACCTCCTGGCTTCGGGGAGCCGGCATCTGACCTCACTTCGGTTCGGGCGGGGCATCTGACGCACAGCGTAGTTGCACAGAAGTGCAGATGGTGTCACAGCTCAACATCGGCAGCGGGGCGGAGGGGTACGCCCCGCTGCCGGTTGGGGGTCCGGGACACCGCTCCGGCCTCGTCAGCGGGAGGCGGGCGGAGTCCCGGGGAGTCCGGTGCGCGCGCTGGACGAGGATCAGCCGATCACCCCGGTACGCAGGAGGGCGTCCTGCAAACGCCGCATCGCCACCAGGGGCCTGGTCTCGTCGACCTCGACGTCGTCGTAGGTGAGGGTCTCACCCGGCTCGATGTCGCGGGTGAGCACGCAGCCCTGGACGAGCCCGATCGGGATGGCGTTCAGCGCGCGTGCGTCTTCGGCGTCCAGCGTCCAGCCGTGCACGTGGTGGCCACCCATGCCCTCCAGCACCGTCCCCGCCTTGAGCGGGAACTTCGCCTTCGCGGTCACCTCCGAACGCCAGGTCCTGGTCTGGAAGTCGGCCGCACGATTCAGCACGGCCTCGCTGATCGACAGGTGGGCCTCGATCGAGGCGAGGTGGTGCGGACGGTAGACCGCGTAGTACGGACCCGTACCGAACTTCAGGTAGTCGAGCTCGTGGGTGACGACCGGGTCCTCGGAGCGGACCACGACGAAGATGCCCGGGGCCACGTCGCCCTCGACGGTGTACTCCACCGCGGGGGTGTTGACCAGGATGCCGCCGTCGGCGACCGGGATCAGCTTGGTGGCCAGCTCGTCGACCGTGCAGGACGGGCCGTGCATGCCGGACACGTCCACCGGGATGCCGGTGGCGTTCGACAGGGCGCACATCTCGAGCTGGGTCTTCGTGCCGTCGGTGAACTCGCACAGCATGCGCGGGTTCATGTTCTTGCGGGCGGCCTCCTCCGCGACGTCCTCGGACACGTCGGTGGGCCGGTTCGGGTTGTTCTTGCCCTTGCCGGCGGCCACCACGGTGAGCCCGAGGTCCTCGGCGTACTCCACCAGCTTCACGCACTCCACCGGCTCGTCGCCACGACAGATCGTGTACACCTGATTGCCGGAGTTGGCGACGCTGGCGAGCAGCAGGCCGACCGTGACGTCGGCCTCGACGGTCATCAGCGCCACGTCCTTCTTGCCGACCAGGGACGCGTAGGCGATCTGGGCCGCGATCTCGGGGACGCCGGAGACCTCGAGCACGATGTCCACCGGCAGCTTCGGCATCTGCAGGCCGTCATCGATCACGACCGGCGTGCCGGCCTCGACCAGTTCGGCCGCCTTCGCGACGTCGGACTCCACCACCACGCCGGTCCGTCCCGCCTTGGTGTAGGCGTCCACGCCACGCTGGGTGGAGATGTCGGCGACCGCGGCCACCTCCATGCCCCTGGCCCGCTCGATCTGGGCGATCAGGCCGCTGCCCATCTGGCCCGCGCCGACGACGCCGACGCGTACCGGGTGGCCCAATTCGCGCTGGCGCTCGAGAAGCCGCTGGGTGTAACTCATTTCTTCACTCTCTTCTCTGTGTGGGGGGTGTCGCCCTGGTCGGGCGTCAGCTGGGGCTGCCCTGTGCGCGGGGGATCCGGATCCGGGAGGGCCGGGCCGGAGCGTCCACGGGCGCGACGGCTGTCCCGTTCTTGCCGGGGAGCATCTCCAGGGCCGCGTCGACCGCGCGGTGCACGTGCTTGTCATTGGCGCGCTCACCGACGGTGGCGAGCGGGCCGAGGAGTTCGGGGGCCGGCTGGAGCCGGCTGAAGATGGTGGAGCCGACCATGGCGCGCGCATCGACCACCTCGCGTCGCTGCGGGTCGATCAGGAGCACGACGACGGCACCGCGCAGGCGCCCCTTGGACCGTCCGCTGACCAGCTTGAGCGACTTGCCCGCGTTGGCCTTCGCCATCGCGTTGAGGACGGTGATGTAGCGCCGGTGCTGCCACAGCGAGAGCACGATGCTGAGGACCATGGCACCGATCAGGAGAGCGGGGAACCTCCAGTCCATGTCAGGACTCCTTGCGTTGGACGACGATCCGGTCGCCCACCGCGGGGACCGGGACGGCGCCGGACGCCTTCACGGCGCCGGGCAGGATCTCGCTGTCGCCGACGTTCAGGTAGACGACGATGTGGCCGAGCACGCGGAAGTTCTCGTTCGCGCGCGAGCCGACCTCCTCGATGGCCAGGCACGTGTCGCCGATGCACAGCTCGTCGCCGACCTCGATCGGGGCGAACTCGTCACGGGGACCGTGGTGCACGAGGCTCACCTCGGCCAGGGCTTCCGGCACGGGCTCGGCGAACAGGATGAAGATCCCGCCCTCGAAGAGCTCGACGGCGTCCTTGCCGATGCGGGCGACGGATGACTCCCAAACTGCCTGGGACACGGGACAGGTCCTTTCCTGGGTGCCCCGGCGGATCGCGACGATCCGCCGGGGCCTCCCGAGTTACTGCTAGATGAGGAGGAACGACGCCAGGTAGGCGATGACGACCGACACCGGCGAGGTGATCTGACGGGAGAACAGTACGGCGGGCACGCCCACCGCAACCGTCTCGGGCTCAGCCTCACCGAGCGACAGGCCGACCGGGACGAAGTCACAGCCGACCTGGCCGTCGATCGCGAACAGCGTCGGCAGGGCGTACTGCACAGGCAGTGCGCCGGCCGCGATCTGGGTGCCCATCAGCACGCCGATCACCTGGGCGATCGCCGCACCCGGGCCGAGGATCGGCGACAGGAACGGCAGGCCGACGATGACGCCGAGCAGGATCAGGCCGAGCGGGCTCGCCGCGAGCGGCGTGACCACCTGGGCGATCCAGTTCGACAGGCCGGTGTAGGTGACGATGCCGATCAGCAGGGACACGTACGCCATGAACGGGATGATCGTGTTCAGCGTCAGCTTCAGCGCCTGCCGACCCGAGGACAGCAGCGTGTTGATGAAGTAGCCGATGCCGTTGCCGAACTTGATCACGAAGCCCATGAAGCCGGTCGCCTGCGTGGCGGCCGCCCTCGGCGCCTGGCCCGACTCGACCGCCGCCACCGCGGCGTCCGTGGTCGTCGCCGCACCGATCGCGACGGCGCCCTCCTCGGCCAGGCTGACCTCGTTCGGGGTCACCGCGGACACGAAGATGTCGTCGGTGATGAACTGGGCCAGCGGGCCGCCCGGCTCACCCGGGTCGATGTCGACCGTGGGGATCCGCTTCTTCGGGTAGACCCCGATCCGGGCAGTGCCGCCACAGTTGATCACTGCGCACAGGACCTTGGCGTCCGGGACGTTGTTGACGAAGCCGTCGACGGCCTCGGCACCACTGAGTTCGGCGATCCGCGCGGCCACCGGGTGGATGCCCCCACCGGTCACCGACAGGACCACGTTCTTTGAATCGCCCCGGGTTCTGTGGAGGCTCTCATTGCAGGGAGGATGAGAGTTGTGGCAGCACCGAAGAAGTACAGCCAGGAGTTGCGTGATCGGGCGACGAGGATGGCGTTGGACGCCCGTCGGGACTCGGTGACGGCGAGG
>JAXGTK010000027.1:0-21985 GCA_040774965.1 Propionicimonas sp.
CAGCACGTTCAGCGTGGTGGCCGTCGCCGAGGGCGCCCGTGACGTGCAGGACGCCGCCGACTACGAGGCGGCCCAGCTCCTGGTCAGGGCCGCGAAGACGCCCGAGTCCGTCCGTGCGGCCCGGACCCACCTGGCCAACGTCGAGGACGAGCAGCGTGAGCACACCTTCAAGCTGGCCCGCGAGCTGGAGGCGGCCACCGGGCTGGAGTCACGGGTCTCGATCCTCGGCTACGTGCAGCGCGGCGGCACCCCGTGCGCGGCCGACCGGCTGCTGGCCTCCCGGCTCGGGACGGCCGCGGCGCACGCGGTCGGGAAGGGGCAGTTCGGCGTGATGGTCGCCGCCCGCGGCGAGGACACCGAACTCGTCCCGCTCGAAGAGGTGGCCGGGCACCTCAAGCTGGTGCCGACCGACCACGAGTGGATCCTCACCGCGCGCAAGCTCGGTACCGGTCTGGGCGACTGAGGGCGGACAGGAGCCCGGCCATGATCCGGCCTTTCGCCCAGGTCGACGTCTTCGGTGACGGTGGCATCACCGGCAACCCGCTGGCCGTCGTGCTGGACGGGGAGGGGCTCGACGACACCGGGATGCAGGCGTTCGCCTCGTGGACGAACCTGTCCGAGACGACGTTCCTGCTGCCGCCCGGCCGGCCCGAGGCGGACTACCGCGTGCGGATCTTCACCGGCAGCACCGAACTCCCGTTCGCCGGGCACCCCACGTTGGGCAGCGCGCACGCCTGGCTCGAGGCGGGCGGCGTCCCGAGGACTCCCGGCGAGGTGGTGCAGGAGTGCGGCGTGGGCCTCGTCCGGCTGCGCTGGGACGGGCAACGGCTCGCCTTCGCCGCACCGCCACGGCAACGCTCGGGCCCGCTGGACGAGGCGCACCTGGCGATCGCGGAGGCGGCCCTCGCGATGCCCCGCACCGACTGGGTCGACCACGAGTGGGGCGACAACGGTCCGCCGTGGATGATGGTCGAGCTCCAGGACGCGGACGCCGTTCGCCGCGCCTGGGTGGACCGCACCCAGCTCGGCCGCCACGACCACCTCGGGCTGGTCGGACGCAGCCGGGACGGCTACGCCTACGAGGTGCGCGGCGTCCTCGCCGACATGGAGGACCCGGTGACCGGCAGCCTCAACGCCGCCGTCGCGCAGTGGCTGCGCGCCCGGCGCGCGGTGCCCGCCGACTACGTCGTCACCCAGGGCTCGCAGGTCGGCCGGCACGGCGAGGTCTTCGTGCACGACGACGGCAAGGAGATCTGGATCGGCGGACGCACCCTCACCGTGATCAGCGGCGAGGTGCGGCTGTAGCTCAGCGGAGGCCCTCGAACCGGACGGGCTCGCCGACCACCGGCGCCACGTCCTGCGACCCGTCGAAGCGGACGCGGAACCACGTCGGCAGCGGCGAGACCGGCAGCGTGAAGTCGTAGCCGCCGTCGCCGGCCGTGGTGCCGGACCCGACGTCGACCCAGTCGTGACCGTTCGTCGACACCTCGAGTTCCACGCTCACGCCGACCACCGGCAGCCCGCCCGCCCGGGTGAGCCGGCCACCGAGGCCGGGCAGGTCGCCCGCCTCGAACGGGCTGAGTTCCTCGGTCAGCACGGGCGGGGTGATCGTGCGCACGAACAGGTGGTGCCCGCTGCTGTGCATGTGCTCGTAGACGATCCGGTCGCCCGAGATCGCCGGGTCGGCGCTCCAGCCGTCGTCGGGGCTGACCCGGGTCTCGACGCCGCTGCGGGTGTCGTACAGGAAGACGGCGACGTCACCGTGGCCGAAGCGGGCGTCCGACCAGACGATCCGGCCGCGCGAGACCTCGGGGAACGACTGCTCGCCGGTCGCACCGCAGACCAGGGTCCTGGCGCCCGTGTCCAGGTCGAGGGCGACGATGTCGGAGTCGTCCACGCCGCTGCTGTCGTCCTGCCACACCACGAGGTCGCCGTCCACGCGGGGCATGGTCTGATCCGCCGGGTCACTGGTGAGGCGGGTCCCGGTGCGGGTGCGCAGGTCGTAGCTGAAGATGTCGGCGTCGCCGGTCCGGTCGTCCTGCCACACCACCGTGTCGCCGGAGATGTCGCAGTTGCTGGCGTCCGACCCGGCCCGGGAGACGACCCGGTCGGTCCCGGTGCGGAGGTTGTGGACGTGGACGTCGCCGAGCGCGGTGTAGCAGACCCGGGACCCCGAGATCGACGGCCCGTCGCCGATCCCGTCCGACAACCGGCGACGCTGCCCCGTGGCCAGGTTGGCGAACCAGATGCCCGCCTCCGTGCCGGAGTCGGCCCAGACCACGCGGGTGCCGGAGATCGCGGCCCGCCCGCTGGCCGAGTGGCCGGACGTGACCTCCTGGTCGGTGCCGGTGTCCAGGTTGTGCACCCGGATGTCGAAGCCGCCGTCGTCGCTCTCCTCGGTGTACACCAGCCGCGGGCCGGACAGCCGGGGCCACTGCTGGGTGCCCGGGCCGGTGGTGACGGCACGCTCGCCGTCCAGCCAGTCGGCGGACGCGGGGGTGGCTCCGGCGAACACCAGGGCGGTGACCAGCAGGCCACCGACCAGGACGGGGCGGACGGCTCCGCCCCGGATTTCGCGCGCCACCGCAGCCCCCTCATTGCTCGCGGAAACGATCCCACGAGACTAGTCCCGGCCGCGCACGTCCGGAATACCCCCACGGAGTGACTTCCGGGGTGGGACCGCCCCGTCGTTCCGCCCGGAGGCATCCGGGGTGGGCGTGACCCGCGGGGGTGCGCCCGGTCTCGCCCCCCGGTCGGCCCGGTTCACCAGGATTAGCCCGCGGACTACGCTGGTTGGGTTGTAGTCGAATCGAGGTAGCTCATGCCCGCACTGCGTTCCCGTACCGTCACCCACGGCCGAAACATGGCCGGCGCCCGCGCCCTGTGGCGCGCGACCGGCCTGGTCGACTCGGACTTCGGCAAGCCGATCGTGGCGATCGCCAACTCCTTCACCCAGTTCGTGCCCGGCCACGTCCACCTCAAGGAGATGGGCGCGCTCGTGGCCGAGGCCGTGGCCGAGGCCGGCGGCGTGGGCCGGGAGTTCAACACGATCGCGATCGACGACGGCATCGCGATGGGGCACGAGGGCATGCTCTACTCGCTGCCGAGCCGCGAGCTGATCGCCGACTCGGTGGAGTACATGGTGAACGCGCACTGCGCCGACGCGCTGGTGTGCATCTCCAACTGCGACAAGATCACCCCCGGCATGCTGCTGGCCGCGCTGCGGCTGAACATCCCGACGGTGTTCGTCAGCGGTGGGGCGATGGAGGCCGGCAAGGCGCAGGTCGTGGACGGGGTCGCGCTCGCCCACCCGCGCCTGGACCTGATCGACGCGATGTACATGGCCGTGGACGATGCGGTCAGCGACCAGCAACTGCTCTCCATCGAGCAGAACGCCTGCCCCACCTGCGGCTCGTGCTCGGGCATGTTCACGGCCAACTCGATGAACTGCCTGCTCGAGGTGATCGGGCTGGCGCTGCCCGGCAACGGCTCGACGCTGGCCACGTCCGCCGCCCGCAAGGACCTGTTCGTGAACGCCGGCAAGCTGGTCGTCGACCTCGCGAAGCGCTGGTACGAGAACGACGACGCGTCCGTGCTGCCGCTGTCGATCGCGTCCAAGCCGGCGTTCGAGAACGCCATGCGGGTCGACATCGCGATGGGCGGCTCGACGAACACCGTCCTGCACCTGCTGGCCGCGGCGCACGAGGCGGGCGTCGACTTCGACTCCGACGACATCGACGCGCTGTCCCGCACCACGCCGTGCATCTGCAAGGTGGCGCCGTCGTCCACGAACTACTACATGGAGGACGTGCACCGTGCCGGCGGTATCGCCGCGATCATGGGCGAACTCGACCGGGGCGGGTTGATGGACACCGGCGTGCACGCCGTCCACTCCCCCGACCTGGCCACCTGGCTGGACAACTGGGACGTGCGGCGCGACAGCGCGCTGCCCGAGGCCGTTGAGCTGTTCCACGCCGCGCCCGGAGGCGTCCGCACGACCGAGCCGTTCTCGTCCACCGTGCGCTGGGACGAGCTCGACCTGGACACCGAGCACGGCTGCGTCCGGTCGGTGGCGACGCCGTACACCGCCGAGGGCGGCCTGGCGATCCTGAAGGGCAACATCGCCGTCGACGGCGCCATCGTGAAGACCGCGGGCGTGCCGGAGGACCAGTGGGTGTTCCGCGGCACGGCGATCGTGACCGAGAGCCAGGAGGAGGCGGTCGAGGCGATCCTGTCCAAGCGGGTGCAGCCCGGCCACGTCGTGATCGTCCGCTACGAGGGCCCGAAGGGCGGCCCGGGCATGCAGGAGATGCTGTACCCGACGTCCTACATCAAGGGGCTGGGGCTCGGCCCGCAGTGTGCGCTGATCACGGACGGGCGGTTCTCCGGCGGCTCGTCCGGGCTGTCGATCGGCCACGTCTCGCCCGAGGCGGCGGCGGGCGGAGCGATCGGGCTGATCGAGGACGGCGACCTGATCGAGATCTCCATCCCGAACCGCAGCATGACCCTGCTGGTGGACGACACCACGCTGGCGGAGCGCCGTGCCCGCCAGGACGAGCTCGGCTGGCAGCCGAAGCACCGTGACCGGGTGGTGTCGAAGGCCCTGCAGATCTACGCGACGATGGCGCTGAGCGCCGACAAGGGCGCCGCCCGCTCGCTGGAGCAGATCACCCGGCCCGCGCCGCGTCCCGAGCCGCACCCGATCGGCTGACCGGACCGGGAAGGGGCCGTGTCGGGGCCGTCGGCGGTCTCGACAGGCTTTACCGGCCGGTGGACCGGATTGGGGACGGTTCCTGATTCGGTCCACCCTGTCGCGGCCGACTGGACCTCGCAGGCCCCTGTGGTGAGGATGGAGGCGTGACCTCCTCCTCCCAACCGCCCGTCCGCGCCCTCCTGATGGACGCGGACGGGGTGATGCAGTACCCCCGCACGGGCTGGCTGAAGGAGATGCTGCGCCTCGGCGGGCCACGCTTCCTCACCGACGTGTTCCGCTGGGAGCGGGCGACGATGACCGGGAAGGTCGACCTGTACCCGCTGCTCACCGAACTTCTCACCCGCGATGGCCGGGACTGCACGCCCGAGGACATCATCGAGGTGTGGTGCCGGATCGAGGTCGACGAGCTCATGCTGGGCCTGGTGGACCGGGTGCGCGCCGCCGGCGTGGTCACCGCCCTGGCCACCAACCAGCAGAGCTACCGCGGCGGCTTCATGCTCGCCAACCTCCCCTACGACGAGCACTTCGACCACCAGTTCCACTCGTTCCGGGTGGGCCTGGCCAAGCCGGATCCGGCCTACTTCACCCACATCGTCGAAACCCTGGGGGTCGCCCCGGAGGAGGCGGTGTTCGTCGACGACCTGGAGGTCAACGTGCGTGGTGCCCGGCGAGCCGGGCTGCGTACCGTCCACTTCGCCGACACCGACACGTACGGTCACCTGCGCTGCCGGCTCCGGGCGCTCGGCGTCCCCGGGGTGGCGACGCCCGTCCAGTAGCCTCACCCCCGTGCTCGAGTACACCCTCACGCCCGCCGACCTGGCCGCGTTCGCCGCCCGGCGCTCGGCCGAGGCAGGGGACGCTGACCCGCGGCGGCGCAGGATGCGGGTGACGGGTGCGTGGCTGGCCGGCTCGACCGCCTACGTGGTGGTCTTCGCCGCCTCGGCGCTGCCGCTGCTGCTGAACCTCGAACTGCTGCTGGCCGGGTTGGTGGAGTTCGTCGACGTGGCCGCAGGCCTGGCGGTCGGCTGGTGGGAGTGGCGCAACGGACGCGTGGCCGCCTGGCTGCTGCGCCGGGGCAACCTCACCCGGGCCCGGGTCGCGCTGGAGAAGTCCGGGACGGCGCGGCGGATCTGGCTCGACGAGGACGGCCTGAACGTGGCGGCCGGCGAGCGCACCGCCCACGTCGGCTGGGCGGCCATCACCCGCCTCACCGAGACCGACGACCACGTGTTCGTCCACACCGGCCCCGATGCGGCCCACGTGATCCCGCGCCGCGCGGGAACCGGGGTCACCGAGCTCGTCGCCGAGCTCCACCGCCACCTGCCCTGAGACCCCGGGGACGGTTCCTTTCCGGTTCGGATGGTGTGTCCCCATTCCGGTTCACGGGGACGGTTCCTTTCCGGTTCAGCCTCCGACAAGGCAGGATGCTCGATGAACCGGAATGGGGACGGTTCTCGTGAACCGAAACAGAACCGTCCCCGCGAACCGAAACGGAACCGTCCCCGTTCCGGTTCAGGGGACGTTGCCGATCCAGTGTCACCAACCCAGGACGCCGGCCAGCCGGTCGAGTCCCTCCTCGATCACGGCAGGGGAGTTCGTCACGAACGACAACCGCATCGCGGAACGATTCGGGTCGGAGGCGTAGAACGCCCCGCCGGGAACGAAGGCGACACCGGCGTCCACCGCAGGTCCCAACCGGGTCGCGGTGTCCGAGCCGTCGCCCAGGTCGACCCAGAAGAACATGCCGCCCTCGGGACGGTTCGCCCGGGCCCCGGCCGGCAGCACCCGCGCCAGCCCGTCCGCCATCGCATCGCGCCGCTCCCGGTACACCCTGATCACGCCGGCCACGTGCGCGTCCAGGTCGAAGTGGGTCAGGTAGTGCGCGATCGCCAGCTGGTCGGTCACCGGGCTGTGCAGGGCGATCGCCCCCTTCGCGATCTCCACCGCCCGCAGCAACGGGCCCTCGGCCCGCATCCAGCCGATCCGCACCCCGGGGGCCATCGTCTTCGACGCCGTGTTCAGCAGGACGGTCTGGGCGGCCATGCCGTCCAGGGACGCGATCGGCGCGGCCGCGGCGCCCTCGTAGCGCAGTTCCCCGTACGGGTCGTCCTCCAGCAGCGGAGTGCCGGTCCTCCGCAGCACGGCGGCGACCTCCTCACGGCGGGACGCCGGCATGCTGCGTCCGGTGGGGTTCTGGAACGTGGGCACCAGGTAGACCAGCCGGGGACGGTGGGCGGCGATCGCCGCGTCGAGTGCGTCCGGCAGCATGCCGTGCCCGTCCGTCTCGACCTCGACCATGCGCGCGCCCACCGCGCCGAACGCCTGGATGGCGGCCAGGTAGGTGGGCCGCTCGACCAGCACTACGTCGCCGGGGTCGAGCGTGGTCAGCGCGACCAGGTAGATGCCCTCCTGCGAGCCGGTGGTGACCAGCAGGTCCTCGGGGGTCGTGGGCAGCTGGCGACCCATCCGCGCGGCGAGTGCCGCGAGCAGTTCCGGCTCGCCCCGGGAGTTGGAGTACTGCAACGCCCGCTGCGCCTGGTGGGTCAGGACGTGGTCGAAGCAGGCGGCGAAGTCGGCCTTCGCGAACAGCGTCGCGTCCGGGATGCCGCCGGCGAACGAGATCATTCCCGGCCGTCCCAGCACGGACTGGATGTCGCGTACCGGGGAACTCTTCAGGTCGGCGAAACGGTCGGTGAGGCGGAAGGCGGTCGCGACGGGCATGGCGATGATCGTCCCACGCGGCGCTGCCGCCACGCCCCGCGTCCGCGCTCCGACCCGACGGGCCGTCACAGACCCGGGCCAGAACCGCTGCCCGCTCCCGTGCCCGGCTCAGGGCGCGAGCCGCTCCCTCACCCAGCGTCCGCCGTCGAGGCGGAACCGGACCCGGTCGTGCAGGCGCGAACGCCGGCCCTGCCAGAACTCCCAGGTGTCGGGGACGAGCCGGTAGCCGCCCCAGTGCGGTGGACGGGGCGGGTTCAGCCCGTAGGTGGCCGAGGCCTTCGCCGCGTTGGCGAGCAGCACGCCGCGGTTGCCGATCACCTCGCTCTGCGGGGACGCCCAGGCGCCGATCCGCGAATCGAGCGGACGGGTCACGAAGTAGTCGTCCGACTCCTCGGCGGAGGTCTGCTCGACGCGTCCCTCGACCCGGATGACGCGCTCCTGCTCGACCCAGTGGAACTGGATGGCGGCCTGCGGGTTCGCGGCCAGTTCGCGGCCCTTGCGGCTGTCGTAGTTGGTGAAGAAGACCAGCCCCTGTTCGTCAGCGGACTTCAGCAGCACGACCCGGGTGGACGGACGCCCGTCCGGGCCGACGGTGGCCAGGGTCATCGCAGTGGGCTCGGGGATGTCACCGGCGACGGCCTCGTCGAACCAGCGCTGGAACAGCGCCATCGGCGCGCTGCCGGCGTCCGCCTCGTCCAGGATGTCACGGCCGTAGTTCTTGCGCAGGTTCCTCAGGTCCACGCGGCCAGCGTAGGCCCAGCACCGTGCGCGGTTTCGCACCGAACACGATGGGTGACGCTCCCCGGTGTCTGTGCTCAGTGGACCAGCGAGTCGGTCGCGTCCGGCTCCCCGTACGGCGAGTGCCGGGTGATCGTGCTGCCCGGACGCAGCGACACGTCAGAGGTGTAGCGCTCGTACAGCGAGAGTTCAGCGCTGGCGTCGCCGGCGTCGGCCCGCTCGAGCAGGTCGGCGAGCTCGTCCAGCTCGTCCAGCGTGGGGCGGGCGCCCCAGTCGTCCCAGAGCAGCAGTTCGTCGCCGTAGCGGTGGGCGACCTGGAAGACGACGTAGTCGCCGATGAAGTCCGGCCCCTTGAACGGCAGGCTCGGATCCACGCCGTAGACATCGGCGTCGAGCGTCCCGGCCCGGTGGCCTCGCCACGCCTGCGCCGCGGTCTCGAACGGGGCACCCGCGCCGCGCGGCAGGTCCCGGACGTCGAAGGCGAAGCCCTCCCTGCCGAGTTCCGGATCGGTGCGCACCCACCGCTCCCCGTCGAAGTACTCGACGACGACGTGGTCATGGTGGAACGGCGGGGCGAAGTAACCGGCGAAGCCGACCACGGTGCGGGCCGGGACGCCGCGCGCCCGCAGCGCGCCGACCAGGAAGAGCGAATGGTCCCGGCAGCACCCGGCCACCTTCGAGGCCGTCTCGCGGGGTTCGGTGAGCGGCTCGGGATGACGCGCCAGGTCCAGGTCGAGGATGCGCTCCAGCCAACGGCTGTCGATCTCGCCGTGTCGCTCGATGGGCAGGTCCGGGAGCTCGGCGCGGTAGTGCGCGATCGCGTTCCGGGACGCCGCGCACAGCGCGTCCACGTCGTCGGGCAGGACGCGCAGCCGGTCGGCGTGCCGGCCCGGATCGGAGTAGGACGACTGTCGCCGCCAGAGGTCGGGGAACTCCATGGCGAGAAGCGTGCACCCTCACCCCGGGGGAGCGTCCAGCCCGGACGGTCCAGCGGGCTCAGCCCGGCTCCCCGCGGACAGCCACAGCCGGCGGCCGGTCGCCCCGGATCGACGCGACCATGTCGGCCACCTGGCGGGTGGCGGCCACGTCGTGGGCGCGGAACACCACCGTCCCCAGCCAGCCGGCGACCGCGGTCGCGGCGAGGGTGCCGAACAGGCGCTCGTCGACGCCGAGATCGAGGGTCTCGCCGACGAAGTCCTTCCGCGACAGCGCCTGCAGCACCGGGTAGCCGAGCGCGGTGACGGCGCCGGTCGCGCGCAGCACCCGCAACGAGTGGCGGGTGGTCTTGCCGAAATCGAGGGTGGGGTCGACCAGCACCCGCTCCGCGGGGACGCCAGCGTCGACGGCCCGCCTGGCTCCCGCGGCGAGCGTGGCCAGCACGTCACGCACCACGTCGTCCGGGTCGGGCCCGTAGCTCACGTTCACCGGGTCGGTGCGCGGCGGCAGCCCGCCGGTGTGGGTGACCACGTAGCCCGCACCCAGTTCGGCGGCCACGTCCACCAGTTCGGGGTCGGCCCCGGCCCACGTGTCGTTGACGAGGTCGATGCCGGCCTCGGCGCAGGCGGACGCCACCTCCGCGCGCCACGTGTCGAGGCTGAGCAGCACGTCGGGGTGCCGCTCACGGACGGCGAGCAGGAACGGCCGAACCCGTCCGATCTCCTCCGGCACCGACACCGCCGGTCCCACCTGCCCGGCCCGCACCCCGCCGACGTCGATCAGGTCGGCGCCCTCGGCCAGCAGCCGGTCGACCGCGGCCAGGCCCGGCTCGAGGCCGGTGTAGCGGGCCGCGGCGTAGAACGAGTCGGGCGTGCGGTTCACGATGCCCATCACGGCAGGGCGGGACGCGTCGAAGCGGCGTCCGCGCAGGACCAGGGCCGGTGTCGCCACCGGCGGGCTCGGCCAGGTTTCGCTCACGCGTCCACTGTGCCGCATCGCGGGGACGGTTCCGTTCCGGTTCGCAAGAACCGTCCCCATTCCTGTTCGCGGGGACGGTTCCTTTCCGGTTCACGGGGACGGTTCCTTTCCGGTTCGCAGGAACCGTCCCCCTTCCGGTTCACCGCGGAACCGTCCCCCTTCCGGTTCGCATGATCCGGTCGCGCCACTGCCTCACGGGCCGGCCCGGAATCGCCGACCTCGACGATCCGCGTCCACCCTGGGCAGGAGAGGAACCTCCGGTCTGGTCAGCGTGCCCGCGGACACGCGAAGATGGCCGGGATCGAGGAGGATCAATGGCACACCAGGTGTTCCCCGGCGCAGGTCCCGGCGGGTTCGGATCGGTCCGCGAGACGCCGAGCACGCGGAACGAGCGGTTCGCGCTCGGCGAGGGCCTGCGCGAGAAGGTGCCGTACGAGGCGCTCGGCGAGTGGACGGCGACTGCCGCCCGGTTCGACCCGATCGCCCTGATCGCGATGAGCCACGTCGGCCGGGTCTCCGACCTGGTGGGCATCCGCGTGGCGCGGATGAGCACCTCGCCGTACGGCTTCCTGCGCGGGTCGGCGGTCGTGATGGCCGCGGACGTGGCGTCCCTCGCGTCCACCGGCATCCACCCGGTGGTGTGCGGCGACGCCCACCTGGGCAACTTCGGCTTCTACCGCTCGCCCGAGGGCGCGCAGGTGATCGACCTGAACGACTTCGACGAGGCTCACCCGGGCGGCTGGGAGTGGGACGTGCGGAGGCTGGTTGCGAGTGTCTGGGTGGCCGGACGCGAGAACAACTACGGCGAGGAGGCGTGTGCGGCCTCGGCGCGCTCCTGCGTCCGCGAGTACGCCGCGGAGGTCGGCAAGCTCGCCACCGAGCCGCTGCTGGCCCGCTCCTACAACCGGCTGGACGTGTCGCACCTGAAGCAGTCGGTGCGGGAGAAGACGCTGCGGGACGAGATCAGGCGTGCGGCGAAGAGCGCCCGAAAGCGCACCAGCGACCGCGTCCTGCCCAAACTCACCGCGGAGGTCGACGGGCACCGCCACATCGTGCCGGAGCCTCCGATCACAACGTCCGTCGCGCCGCGCGAGGCGGACGCCGTGGCCGCCGGGCTGGACGACTACCTGGGCACGCTCGCCCCGCACTGGCGACGGGTGGTCGGCGGCTACACCGTCGAGGACGTGGCGCACCGGGTCGTGGGCGTGGGTTCGGTCGGGCTGCGCGCGTACGTGGTGCTGCTGGTCGGATCGAGCGCGGACGACGTGCTGTTCCTTCAGCTCAAGCAGGCCCGGCGCTCGGTGCTGGCCCGTTTCGTCCACGGCGACGAGGCCTGGCACCGCCACCAGGGTCAGCGGGTGGTGGAGTACCAGCAGGCACTGCAGACGGTGAGCGACCCGCTGCTGGGCTGGACGACGGTCGAGGGCCGGGAGTACTACGTCCGGCAGTTCCGGAACATGAAGGGGACGGTGCCGCTGAACGCGATCCACGAGCAGGCGCTGAGCGACTACGCGGGGATCGTGGGACGGCTGCTGGCGAAGGGCCACGCGCGCACGTCCGGGGCGTCCATGATCGCCGGCTACCTGGGCGACGGCGAGGCTGCCGGCGAGGCGCTGGCCCGGTTCGCCCGCCTCTACGCCGACCAGACCGAGGCCGACTGGGCAGCGCTCGTGGCCGCCGCGAAGTCCGGCAGGCTCCCCCTGGCCGATGACGCCCACATGGGCTCCGCGTTCCGGCCCGGCTGATCCGGGGACGGTTCCTTTCCGGTTCGCATGATCCGTCCCCTTTCCGGTTCACGGGGACGGTTCCTTTCCGGTTCAGCCGCTGACAGGGCCAGCCACTGCTGACCCGGAAAGGAACCGTCCCCAATTCCGGTTCAATCGGCCCGCGATAGGTGGAAAGTGAACCGGAAAGGAACCGTCCCCGAACTTCGGCGGCCCCCGAACTGCGGCGAACCGTGAAGGGGTGGTCAGGCGATCTCGACCAGGAGGTCGCCGCCCTCGACGGCCTGCGCGTGGCCGATGGCGGCACGCTTCACGACACCGGCGACCGGCGACGTGATCGCGGCTTCCATCTTCATCGCCTCGATCGTCGCCACCTGCTGTCCGGCCGCCACCTCGTCACCGACCTCGACGACCAGGGTGACCACGCCCGCGAACGGGGCAGGCACCTGGCCGGGCACCTTCGGGTCGGCCTGTTCGGCCGTCGCCACCGTGGACGTGACCGACTCGTCGCGGACGGAGATCACCCGCATCTGGCCGTTCACCGTGCAGATCACCTGCCGCATGCCACGGTCGTCCGGGTCGCCGATCGCCGAGATGCCGAGCAGCAGCGCCTTGCCCCGCTCGATCCGGACCTCGACCTCCTCGCCCTGCCGCACGCCGTGCAGGAACTCCTTCGTCGGCATCGCCGTCAGCCCCGAGTACGCCTCGAAGGACTCCTCGTAGTCGCGCAGCGGGCCCGGGAAAAGCAGCCGGTTCAGCGTCCGCCGCGGGTTCGACTCCAGGTCGGACGCCTCGTCCGCGGTCAGCTCGGTGACCACCGGCTTCGCCGTCCGCCCGGCGAGCGCCTTCGTGCGGAACGGCTCGGGCCACCCGCCGGGCGGATCGCCCAGGTCGCCGTTGAGGAAGCCGATCACCGAATCGGGGATGTCGTACTTCTCCGGGTGCGCCTCGAAGTCGTCGGGGTCGGCGTTGCGTCCGACCAGGGCCAGCGCGAGGTCGCCGACCACCTTGGACGACGGCGTCACCTTCACGATGTTGCCGAGGATCCGGTTCGCCGCCGCGTACATGTCCTCGATCGCCTCGAACCGGTTGCCCAGGCCCAACGCGATCGCCTGCTGGCGCAGGTTCGACAACTGCCCGCCGGGGATCTCGTGGTGGTACACCCGTCCGGTCGGCCCGGGAAGGCCCGACTCGAACGGTGCGTACAGCTTGCGGACGGCCTCCCAGTACGGCTCCAGCGCCTCGACCGCGGCCAGGCTCAGCCCGGTGTCCCGCCCGGTGTCCTCCAGCGCCGCCACCAGCGCCGACATCGACACCTGCGAGGTCGTCCCGGCCATGGACGCCGCCGCCACGTCCACCGCGTCCACACCCGCGTCGACCGCGGCCAGCAGCGTGCCGAGCTGGCCGCCCGCGGTGTCGTGGGTGTGCAGGTGCACGGGCAGGTCGAAGTTGCTGCGCAGGGCGGTGACCAGCTTCGCCGCCGCGGGCGCCCGGAGCAGGCCGGCCATGTCCTTGATCGCGAGGATGTGTGCGCCGGCCCCGACGAGCTGCTCGGCCAGGTGGAGGTAGTAGTCGAGCGTGTAGAGCGTCTCGGACGGGGACGTCATGTTGCCCGTGTAGCACAGCGCCGCCTCGGCGACGGCGTGGTCGGTCTCCAGCACCGCCTCGATCGCGGGACGGATCTGCTCGACGTTGTTCAGCGCGTCGAAGATCCGGAACACGTCCAGCCCGGACCCGGCAGCCTCGTGCACGAACGCCTTCGTCACGGCCAGCGGGTACGGGGTGTAGCCGACCGTGTTGCGGCCGCGCAGCAGCATCTGCATCGGGATGTTCGGCATCGCCTGGTGCAGCGCGTCCAGCCGGTCCCACGGGTCCTCCTTGAGGAACCGCAGAGCCACGTCGTAGGTCGCGCCGCCCCACGCCTCCACGCTGAGCAACTGCGGCAGCGTCCGGGCGATCACGGGCGCGACGTGCATCAGGTCGCGGGTGCGGACGCGGGTGGCCAGCAGCGACTGGTGCGCGTCGCGGAAGGTGGTGTCGGTGACCGCCACCGCGGTCTGCGCGCGCAGCTCGGCCGCCCACCGGGCGGGCCCGACCTCGAGCAGCCGCTGCCGCGAACCGGCGGGCGGCGCGTCCGCGAGCGCGCCCTTCGACAACGGCGGCAGCTTCTCCTGCGGCCGGATCAGCGAGCGCGCCTCCCCGTTCGGCTTGTTCACGCTCACCTCGGCCAGGTAGGTGAGCAGCTTCGTGCCCCGGTCGGCGGGGATGTGGTAGTGCAGCAGGTGCGGGCGGTCGTCGATGAAGCTGGTGTTGGTGTGCCCGGCCAGGAAGTCGGGGTCGGAGATGACCGCCTCGAGGAACGGGATGTTCGTCGACACGCCGCGCACCCGGAACTCGCTGAGCGCCCGGTAGGCTCGTCGCGCCGCGGACCGCAGGTCGGCGCCGCGGCAGGTGAGCTTGACCAGCATCGAGTCGAAGTGGGCGCCGACGGTCGCCCCGGCGAACACCACGCCGCCGTCGAGGCGGACGCCGGAACCGCCCGGCGTCCGGTACACCGAGATCGTGCCGGTGTCGGGACGGAACCCGTTCTCGGGGTCCTCGGTGGTGAGCCGGCACTGCAGGGCCGCGCCGCGGACGCTGATCGCGTCCTGGGTGAGGCCCATGCCGACCAGGTTCTCGCCGGCCGCGATCCGGATCTGGCTGCTGACCAGGTCGACGTTGGTGACCTCCTCGGTCACGGTGTGCTCGACCTGGATGCGCGGGTTCATCTCGATGAACACGTAGTCGCCGTCCTCGCCGACGAGGAACTCGACCGTGCCCGCGTTCACGTAGCCGATCTGCCGGGCGAAGCGGACCGCGTCGGTGCAGATCCGGCGGCGGAGTGCCGGGTCGAGGTTCGGCGCGGGCGCGATCTCGACGACCTTCTGGTGGCGGCGCTGCACGGAGCAGTCCCGCTCGAACAGGTGGATCACCTCGCCGGTCGCGTCGGCGAGCACCTGTACCTCGATGTGCCGGGGGCGGATCACCGCCTGCTCCAGGTACATCCGGGTGTCGCCGAACGCCGACTCGGCCTCGCGCATCGCCTCGGCCAGTGCCGCCGGGAGCTTGTCGGCGTCCTCGACCCGCCGCATGCCGCGTCCGCCACCGCCGGAGACGGCCTTGACGAACAGCGGGAACCCCACGTCGGCGGCTGCCGCGAGCAGGGTGTCGGCGTCCGGGCTGGGCTCGGAGCCGCGCAGCGTGGGCAGGCCGGCGTCACGCGCGGCCGCGATGGCGCGGGCCTTGTCGCCGGTCAGTTCGAGGACGGTGTGCGGGGGGCCTATGAAGGTGATCCCGGCGTCCTCGCACGCCTGGGCGAGGTCGGGGTTCTCCGACAGGAACCCGTAGCCGGGGTAGATCGCGTCGGCGTCGGCGTGCCTCGCGGCCTCGATGATGCCGGCGACGTCGAGGTAGGCGCGGACCGGGTGACCGTGCTCGCCGATCTCGTACGACTCGTCCGCCTTCAGCCGGTACTCGGCGTGCCGGTCCTCGTAGGGGAACACCGCGACCGTGCCGACTCCGAGTTCGGTAGCGGCGCGGAACGCACGAACGGCGATCTCACCCCGGTTCGCGACCAGGATCTTGCGGAACATCGGCCCTCCTTGGCGGTTCTGCGTCCGAACGACTCTATTCGGTGGGAGCGCTCGACAGGCACCCCCGGTCCGCCGAACCGGAGTGAACCGGAAAGGAACCGTCCCCGCGGTTCACGGGGACGGTTCCATTCCGGTTCGGATGGTCCGTCCCCATTCCGGTTCACGGGGACGGTTCCATTCCGGTTCACGAGGTCTGTCCCCGTTCCGGTTCACTCAGCGCCAGAGGGCGCGGACGCCGGCGGCGCGGGCAAAACCGAGGGCACGGCCGGCCGCCAGGCAGGCGGGGACGCGGCCGGCCGCGAGCACGTCCACGCCGATCGCGCGACGGCCGGTCGCGTCCGGAGTGAGCAGAACCACCGAACTGCCGGACGCCCACAGCCGCGCCGCCTGCACCCCGGGACGCCGCCCGGCCCGCAACGCGCCGGTCAGCGGCGCGAGCGCCAGCACCACGTCGGCGGAGCCCGCCACGTCGAGGTTCGCGGGCGAGCGCAGGCCGCCGTCGAAGTGCGGGCGTCCCCCGATCGGCACCGCGGGGAACACCCCCGGCATCGCGCAGCTCGCCGCCACCGCGGCAGCCAGGTCCACGGGACGCCGGGCGCCCAGCACCACCGGACGCCCGGTCGTGGCGTCGGTCGCCACCACCACCAGCGTCGCCGGCCAGTCCCGTCCGGAGAGGTCCCCGGCCACGGCCTCCACCCACTCCGCCGACGCCGCCGGCGTCCACTCCCGCGCGCACCACCGGCCCAGCCGCACCAGCGCCTGCCGGCGGTCCCGGGCCAGTTGCGCGGCCAGGAGGCGGGCGACCACCGTCGGTGAGATCGATCCGAAGCGGGGCTCCGGGCCCCCGTCGGGGCGACGGGAGGGCGAACCGGGGGACCACGTGAACGAACCGGGACGGGCATCCCCGGCCAGCACATCCACCACGTCCCCGATCGACTCTCCCCCGGCGAGCCTCGCCGCGAGCAGGGCCCCCGCGGAGGTGCCCACCACGAGGTCCGCCTCCAGCGGCACCCCGGCGTCCGCGAGCCCGGCCAGCACCCCGACCTGCCAGGCCAGCCCGGTCAGGCCGCCGCTGCCCAGCACCAGCGCCCGGCGTCGTCCGCTCACCCGCCGATTCTCCCGCCCCCCGAAAGACGGGGGAAAGCAGCAGGAAGAAGGTGCGCTCAGAGGATTCTTCTGCCGCTCTCAGTTCACAGACCGTTCACAGCGGCAGACTGGCCCGAAAGGCGAACAGGAGCGAGGATTACCCGATGGTGCGTCACCTCGTCATCTGCGCCGCGGCAGCCTGCCTGCTCACCGCCTGCTCCGCCGGGCCGAAATGGACGCCGGGTCCCGTCGTCACCCTGAGCCCCACACCGACCGTGAGCCAGAGCGCGTCGGCCTCGCCGACTCCCACCGCCACACCCACCTCCACCGCCCCGACCGTGCCCGACGCCACGGACGCCACGGACGTGAGCAGCTACGACTTCTCCGACTTCGCGAGCCCCTCCGGACGGATCTGGTGCGGCGTGCGTTCCGACCTCGCGCTGTGCCACTTCCCCAACGGCATGCGGGCCACGGTGCCGTCGTCGAAGAAGGTGTGCCCGGGCGAGCACCTGGACGTCACCGGCGTCTGGGTCGACGCCACCGGCGACGCGACCTACTTCTGCAGCGGCGACCCCGAGGCGTTCCCGCAGACCATCAGCGAGTCCGTCGCCTGGTGGAAGACGACCGGCTACCCGTCGGTGAAGTACAGCGGCTTCAAGCTCGCGGTGCTGCCGTACGGGAAGAAGATCGCGGACGGCTCGTACGTGTGCCTCAGCGAGAAGGTCGGAGTGACCTGCGGCAACACCGCAACCGGGAAGGGATTCCGGGTGGCCCTCGCGGGGGTCACCTTCATCGGGTGAGCCCGCGCCGGCACGCCGGGGGGTTCGTGCCGGTTCGGGTTCGCTCACCACCCGTCCCACCTCCGGACGGCCGGCCGCCGCGTCTGTATCGTGTCGCCATGTCCGCGCCGGCGTCCGAGCTTCCCAGCCCGCTGCTGGACGCCTACCGCCTCCACCCCGCCCGCGGGGCCGTCGACGAGTTGATCGGCGACGGCGCCCCGCGTCCGCACGCCGAGGAACTCGCTGCGACGATCGACGGCACCGGGCTCGGCGGGCTGCTCGCCGCCCGCGCCGAGGCGGCCGGGCTGGTCGCGGACGAGGGCATCACCTACGGTGCGGCCTCCTCGGGCGTCCGGATGCCGTGGCTGGTCGATCCGCTGCCGCTGCCGCTGGACGCCGCCGACTGGACCGCCCTGGAGCGGGGCCTGGTCCAGCGGGCCCGGCTGCTCGACGCCGTGATGGCCGACCTGTACAGCGACCGCACCCTGCTGCGCTCCCGCGTGCTGCCGCCCGCCACGATCCTGTCCCACCCCGGCTTCACCCGTCCGGCGGACCGGATCGAGACGCCGAGCCGGCGCCAGCTCGTCCTCACAGCCACCGACCTCGGCCGGGACACCACCGGTGCCTGGCGCGTGATCTCCGACCGCACCCAGGCGCCCGCCGGCGCCGGCTACGCGATGGCCACCCGCCGGATCGTCAGCCGGGTGCTCGCCGGGCTGCACCGGTCCAGCGACCTGGCCCGCCTGCGCGGCTTCTTCCACGCCATGACCGGCGCCCTGCTCGACGCGGCCCCGCACGGGTCGGAGACCCCCCGCGTCGTGCTGCTGTCGCGGGGCGCGACCAGCGTGACCGCCTACGACCAGGGCTTCCTGGCCGCCATGCTCGGCTTCCCGCTCGCCGAGGCCGACGACCTCGTGGTCAGCCGGGGACGGGTGTGGTTGCGCGCCGGTGACGCGCTCGAACCCGTGGACGTGATCCTGCGCCGCGTGGAGGCCGCGCTCGCCGATCCGCTGGAGTTCCGCGGCAACTCGGAGGTGGGCCTGCCGGGCCTGGTGGAGGCCGCACGGCGGCAGGCGGTGACGGTGGTGAACCCGGTCGGCTCCGGCGTCCTCGACAACCCCGCCCTGATCGCGCACCTGCAGCCGGTGGCGCGGGCCCTGCTCGGGGAGGACCTGCTGCTCGACTCGCCCGCCACCTGGTGGTGCGGCGAGGCGTCCCAGCTCAGCCACGTGCTCACGCACCTGGACGGGCTGGTGGTCAAGCCGACCGCCCGCAGGGACGCAGCTGCCGTCCGCTACGGCTGGCTGCTCAGCGAGGCCGAGCGCGCCGACCTGGTCGACCGGATCCGGGAGGAGCCGTGGGCCTGGTGCGGCCAGGAGCCGATCGAGCTGTCCACCGCGCCCGTGGTCACCCCGGGCGGGCTGGAGCCCCGCCGGTTCGTGCTGCGGGCGTTCGGCGTGGCGGCCGGGGACGGCTACCAGTTCCTGCCCGGCGGCCTGGGCCGGGTCGCGGCGAGCACCAGCGAGCACACGGTGTCCAGCGCGGCCGGCACGCTCGCCAAGGACGTGTGGGTGCCGGCCTCCGCCGTCGAGCGGGCCGAGCCGGAGCGCCTCCGTCCCCGCCTCACCCTGGCGCGCGAGGGCGTGGTGCCGCCCCGGGTCGCCCGCACCCTGATGACGATCGGCAAGTTCGCCGAGCGCGCCGAGAGCACCGCCCGCCTGGTCAAGGTCGCCGACGACGTCGCGGAGGACTTCGCCGCCCGGCCGGGCACGTGGGGGGCCGTGGCCGCGGGGCAGCTGATGGACGCCGTGGCCGCGATCACCGGCATCGAACGCTGGTACGCGGAGTCGGCACTGGGCTACCTGAGCCGGGTGGCGCTGGACGCGTCCGAGCCGGGCGGGGTGCACCACAGCGCCCGGCGGCTGACCGCGGAGGCGCAGGAGGTCCGCGACATCATGAGCGTGGACGTGTGGAGCGTGTTCAGCCGGCTGGAGCGAACGCTCGCGTCCCCCCCGGAGGCCGACGACGACCTGCAGCCGCTGCTGGCGGACGTGCTGGAGTCGCTGCTGGCCTATGCCGGGGTGATGGCGCAGAGCATGGTGCGGGACTCGTCGTGGGCGTTCCTGGACGCGGGCAGCCGGCTGGAGCGGGCCCGGCACACCGTCTCGATGCTGCGGCACGCGCTCGTGGGGCGGGCGCCCGACTACGCCACCGACCCGACCGCCGACCTGGTCGCGGAGTCGGTGCTGCGGGCCGGGGAGAGCATCATCACGCACCGTCGGCGGGCGGCGTCCGGGACGGGCCCGGCGAGTGCGACCGAGTCGGTGCGGCAACTGCTCGTGCACGACCCGGCGAACCCGCGCTCGGTGGCGCACTCGCTGGCCGCGCTGGCCGCTGACCTGCGCCTGGTCGGGGACGACCGGCTCGCCGACCAGGCGGACGCCATCCTGGCCGACGTGGACGCCTATGCCGCGGCCGCACCGGACGACGCGGAGGGCCGGTTGCAGCAGCTGGCGTCCGCCCTGGACGGGCTCGGCGAGCGGATCGCGTCCCGGCACTTCGTGCGGCAGGCCACCCGGCGGACCGCGGAGACCTGGTCGACCCCGAGGCAGGTCGGCTGATGTGCTACGAACCCCGCCGCTACCGCGTGCGCCACATCACCCGCTACACCTACGACGATGTGCTGGAGGCCTGCTACAACCGCGGCCTGCTGCAGCCCCGCGAGACGCCCACGCAGCGGGTGCTCGCCAGTGACGTGGTGGCCACGCCCCCGTCAGACCTGATGGCGAGCCACCTCGACTACTTCGGGAACCACTCGCTGTACCTGGAGACCCGCGAGCCCACCACGGAGCTGACCGTCGCGGCGACGAGCGTGGTGGAGGTGGACTGGCCCGAGCCCGACCTCGCCACGCTGGACGCCTGGACGGTGGCGGGGGCGGCCGCCGAACTCGCGGCGTCCCTGGACGCGGTGGAACTGGCCGAGTTCACGCTGCCCTCGCCGCTGGTGGCGATGGGCACGAAGGTGCACGCGTACGCCGCGTCCGAGCTGGCCCCGGACCGTCCGCTGGGCGAGGCGATCGCCGCCCTGCTGCACCGGATCCATGCGGACTTCAGCTACCGGCAGGGCACGACGTCGGTGCGGACGACGCTGGCCGAGCTGCTGGTCCTGCGTGCGGGCGTCTGCCAGGACTTCGCGCACCTGGCGGTCGGTTGCCTGCGCTCGGTGGGCCTGCCCACCCGGTACGTCAGCGGCTACCTGGAGACCGCGCCCGCCCCGGGCACGGACAAGCTGCAGGGCGCGGACGCCACCCACGCCTGGGCGTCGGTACTCACCCCGCGCGGCGACTGGCTCGACCTCGACCCGACCAACGACCACTTCGCGGACTCCCGCTACATCGTCACCGCGTGGGGCCGGGACTTCTCCGACGTCTCCCCGCTGCGCGGCGTGGTGTTCACCGAGGCCGCCACGTCCGACCTCGTCGTCGAGGTGGACGTCGACCCACTGCCCATGGACGCCTGACGCCGAAGGCCCCGGCGGACGACGACCCTCTCGATCGTCAGACCGGGGTCGGCCGGAGCCTCTCGGGCAGGCTGGGGAGCGCCGTCAGACCCTGATCGAGGCGGATCCGCGGAATCGCGGCGAGCAGCGTGAGCGACCCCAGCCAGAGCACCGGTGTGCACAGCAGCATCGCGACCGGCACCGTCCAGCGCCGGTCGCCGAGCGCGCTCCAGATGACGAGCGCCAGCCCCATGGGGAACCGGACGATCGCGGGAGGCATGTAGGCCGAACCGATCGGACCGGCCGACTCCGCGGCGTGCTGGACGAGGAACGTGGCCCACTGCTGCCACAGCTCCGGCGAGGCCAGGTACGAGACGCCGGCGATGACGCCCAGCACGGCGACGAAGACGAGCAACTGCCGCCACTGCCTGCGCACGAGAAACCACACCGGTCCGACGGTCGGGGCGACCTTCGTGAACGCGGGCAACACCCAGAACGCAGGCTTGCGGAACCCGAGCACCGCACAGGCCGCCATGAAGATGAAGATGTTGCCCGAGACGATCTCCGGCAACCCGCACAGCCAGAGCGGAATCGCCCAGCGCCAACCCACGGGCCGGACCAGCCACGCGAGCAGGAGGCCCGTGCTGATCACGAAGGCGGCGGCGAAGGCCGGCCAGGGCAGCTGCGCGAGCGGCCACAGCGCTTGGGCGAAGGCCGGGCTGTACAGGTAGGCGTCCGGGGTGCCCGGCGCCGTGGTGTACATCGGTCCCCGCCAGGCGAGCCAGTACGCATGCGCGTCCACACCGACACCGCGGTCGAGAATTGTGAGGACCGTGTAACCGGTGCACGCGATCCCGGCGATCCAGGCGATGTCGTTGGGCAGGCGCCGACGTACGTCGATCTCGCGCGCCATCGCCACCTCCTCATCGCCCTGGAACCCCCTCATGCTAGCCAGCCCGCCCCGCGCCGGGCCGCCGACACCCGCGGCAGCCCGGGACGGTTCCTGTCCGGTTCGCGGGGACGGTTCAGTTTCGGTTCGCGAGACCCGTCCCCTTTCCGGTTCACGGGGGGCCGGTTCACGGGGACGGTTCCATTCCGGTTCGCAAGAACCGTCCCCTTTCCGGTTCCCAAGAACCGTCCCCGCGAACCGCGAGAACCGTCCCCGCGAATCGCGAGAA
>JAXGTK010000028.1:0-21969 GCA_040774965.1 Propionicimonas sp.
CCGACATCGAGATGGCGTACACCCTCGCCGACGGCGTGGAGTACATCCGGGCCGGTGAGTCGGTGGGCCTGAAGGTGGACCAGTTCGCGCCGCGGCTGAGCTTCTTCTGGGCCGTGGGCATGAACTTCTTCATGGAGGTCGCCAAGTTCCGCGCGGCCCGCATGCTGTGGGCGAAGCTCGTCAAGGAGTTCTGGCCGTCAAACCCGAAGTCGATGAGCCTGCGGACGCACAGCCAGACCTCGGGCTGGTCGCTGACCGCGCAGGACGTCTACAACAACGTCATGCGCACCTGCATCGAGGCGATGGCGGCGACCCAGGGGCACACCCAGTCGCTGCACACCAACGCCCTGGACGAGGCGATCGCACTGCCGACCGACTTCTCCGCCCGGATCGCCCGCAACACCCAGCTGTTCATCCAGCAGGAGTCGGGCACCTGCCGCACGGTCGACCCGTGGGCGGGGTCGGCCTACGTCGAGAAGCTCACCCACGAGCTGGCGAAGAAGGGCTGGGACCTGATCCAGGAGGTCGAGGCCGCCGGCGGTATGGCCAGGGCCATCGAGGCGGGCATCCCCAAGATGCGCATCGAGGAGGCCGCGGCCCGTACCCAGGCCCGGATCGACTCCGGCCGCCAGCCGCTGATCGGCGTGAACAAGTACATCGTCGAGAACGACGTGCTGCCGGAGGTGCTTAAGGTCGACAACGCCAAGGTGCGCGAGGAGCAGGTCGCGAAGCTGCAGCAGCTGCGCGCCGAGCGCGACCAGGCCGCCACGGACGCGGCGCTGGAGAAGCTCACCTGGGCCGCGTCGAACCCCGACCCGACCGACCCCGAGCGGAACCTGCTCAAGCTCGCCATCGACGCCGCGCGCGCCAAGGCCAGCGTGGGCGAGATCTCCGACGCGCTGGAGAAGGTGTTCGGCCGCTACACCGCGAACATCCGTACGATCTCGGGTGTGTACAACTCCGAGTCCGGCTCCACCGAGGCCGTCGCGAAGGCCCGCGGGCTGGTCGACGACTTCGAGAAGGTCGAGGGTCGTCGTCCGCGCATCCTGGTCGCCAAGATGGGCCAGGACGGGCACGACCGCGGCCAGAAGGTGATCTCGACGGCGTTCGCGGACCTCGGCTTCACGGTCGACGTCGGCCCGCTGTTCCAGACCCCGGAGGAGACCGCGCGGCAGGCCGTCGAGTCCGACGTCCACGTGGTGGGCGTCTCGTCCCTGGCGGCCGGCCACCTGACGCTGGTGCCCGCGCTGCGGGAGGAGCTCGACAAGCTGGGCCGTCCCGACATGATGATCGTGGTCGGGGGTGTGATCCCGCCGCAGGACTTCGACGAGCTGTACGCCAAGGGTGCGGACGCGATCTACCCGCCCGGCACGGTGATCCCGGAGTCGGCGATCGAGCTGCTCACCAAGCTGCGTGAGCGCCTGGACGCCTAGGACGAGAACCACGACACCGATGATCGAGCCTGTCGGGATCCGCTGCGGGTCTCGACGGGCTCGACCAGCGAAGACAGGCTCGACTAGCGATTGAGGACAGCGATGACCGACGAACGCACCCCGCTGTGGGCCGAGTCGAGCCCGACCCCGGGCCGGCAGTACGGGGACGCGGCCGCGCCCCGGCGTGACCCGGCCCAGGTCCGCCGGCCGAACCTCGACCCGCGGCTGCTGGCCGAGCAGGTGCTGGCCGGCTCGCGCGGCGGCATCGCCCGGGCGATCACGCTCGTCGAGTCCAGCAAGCCGGCCCACCACGCGGTGGCGGCGGACCTGCTGCGCATCCTGCGCCCGCACACGGGCCGGGCGGTCCGGGTCGGCATCACCGGCGTTCCCGGCGCGGGCAAGTCGACCTTCATCGACGCGCTCGGCCGGCGGCTGATCGAACAGGGCCACCGGATCGCCGTGCTGGCCGTCGACCCGACCTCGGCGAAGACCGGTGGTTCGATCCTCGGTGACCGGACCCGGATGGGCGAGCTCGCCCAGAGCGAGGCGGCGTTCATCCGTCCCTCGCCCGCGGGCAGCCACCTCGGCGGCGTCGCCCGCACCACGCGGGAGTCGATGCTGGTGCTGGAGGCCGCGGGCTACGACGTGGTGCTGATCGAGACGGTCGGCGTCGGGCAGTCCGAGGTCGCCGTCTCCGGCATGGTGGACACGTTCCTGCTGATCGCGCTGGCCCGGGCCGGCGACCAGTTGCAGGGGATCAAGCGCGGCATCCTCGAGATGGCCGACGTGATCACGGTGAACAAGGCCGACGGCGACAACGAGGGCGAGGCCCGGGTCACGGCGCGTGAGCTGAGCATCGCGATGAAGCTGATCACCTCCGACCCCAAGGCGCCGCGCCCGCCGGTGCTGACGTCCTCCTCGCTCACCGGCAAGGGCCTGGACGAGGTGTGGCAGGCGATCGTCGACCACCGGGCGAAGCTGGAGGCGTCCGGGCAGCTGGAGGTGCGCAGGGCGCGCCAGCAGCGCGACTGGCTGTGGGCCCTGGTGCAGGGCGAACTGGACGACGCGCTGCACACCTCGCCGCGCGTGTCCGCGATCCGGGCCCGGCTCGAGAGCCAGGTCGAGGACGGCGAGCTGAGCGCGCTGGAGGCGTCCGACGCGATCCTCGCCGCGTTCGCCGCCGACGTTCCGTCCCTGTGGCGCGACCGGCACCCCGGGGACTCCGGCTTCGCCGGCTGACCCCCCCGGCGATCAGGTGGGCTGGAGCGTCCCGATCTGCAGGCTCGCCACGATCTGCTCCCACAGGCGCGGCTCGACGTCGGTGCCGACCAGCAGGGCCAGGTCCGAGCCGGTCCGGGCGGCGACGGCGGTGCAGTCCACCGGCTCGTCGGCCCGGGCTCCCGTGGTCTCCAGCCGGGCCGCGTCGTCCGAGCCCGTGACGTCGAGAGCCCGGGTGTGGCCCTTGAGGCTCTCGGTGACGGAGATGCCCATCACCTTCTGCAGCACGTCGGGGAGCTGCGTCTCCAGGTAGGAGGACGCGTCGCCGCCGGCCGCCTGGACGATCACGGTGACGGTGGCACCGCCGCCGGAGTCGGTCAGCTGCAGGCTGGTGCCCGCGGGCGATGCGGCGTCCCAGCTGGCCGGCAGCGAGACCGTGACGCCGTCGACGCTGTGCGCGGTGAGGGTGGTCGAGGACCCCACGTTCGGGAGGTCCAGTCCCGAGGAGCCGCCGGCCGGCGACGCACTGGACGCGCAGCCGGCGAGGGTGAGGACGGCGAAGGCGGCGACGACCGTCGCTGCGACCCGTCCCCCGCGCATACCCGCTCCGCTCTCCCGTTCGGCTCCCACAGTAGTCACCCCTCCAGAGGCCCCGGCCGCACGTCGCCCGCGATCGGCGGCTCAGACCACCACGAGGTCGAAGTCGCCCTGGGCACGCAGCACGTCGGCGTAGTGGGCGCGCTGTCCGGCCGTCGGCTCGCGCAGCGGCACGGGGGACGGGCGGACGCCGTGGTTGCGGAAGCCGATCACCTTCACCCGCAGCTTCGGGTCGACGGACGCCAGCCACCGCCCGGTCTCGGCCAGCAGGGCGTCGGCGTCGTTCACCCCCGCGAGGAGGAGCAGCCGCACCTCGTGCAGCTTCCCGCGCGCGGCGAGCAGCCTGATCGACTCCAGCACGCGGGTGTTGGACCCGCCGGTGATCCGCCGGTGGATGTCGTCGTCGAGGCACTTCAGGTCGACCATCGCCGCGTCCATCACGTCGTCGAGCAGGTCCCACGTCGCCGCGTCGACGTCGCCGTTGGTGTCCACGAAGCAGGTCAGCCGGGCGAACTCCGCCTTCACCGCCGCGAACAACGCCCGGACGAAGGCCGGCTGCTGCGTCGCCTCCCCTCCGGAGACGGTGACGCCGGACAGGAACGGTGCCGCCGGCCGGAGCTGCGCGACCAGGTCCGCCACCGCCAGCGTCCGCGCCTTCGGGGTGGAGTCGTACTCGCAGACGTCGATGCAGGTGTCCCCGCCCGTGCAGGCGGACGCGTCCCAGAGCACCTTTCCCGCGGTGTCCAGGCTGAGTGCACCGGAGGGGCAGGTGGCCACGCAGTCGCCGCAGTCGATGCACGGGTTGATCGTGTACGGGTTGTGGCAGGCCACACAGTCGAGGTTGCAGCCCTGCGTGAACACCACGAACCGGTTGCCCGGCCCGTCCACCGCCGAGAACTCGATGGTGTTGTTGACGAGGCCGGGCGGGTCGGTGGTCGGGCGGCCCTTCGTGACGCGATCAGGTTCGTACCCCACCTGGTCGCTCCTCAGGGACCGGTCATGGGCGCGGGCTCAACTCGGCCGCGATCACGCGCTTGATCGCGCGGGTCGTCACCGTGTGGTTGATCTCGGCCGTGGCGGCCAGGTAGTCGCTGGAGTGCCGGGCTCCGTGCTCCTCGATGCCGACCAGGTCGGACTTGCGGACCAGGTAGCCGGTGATCCGGATGAACTCGTTGCTGTCGAGGTTGAAGGTGAAGTCGCGCATGCCCACCTCGAAGGCGCCGCGGATCACGTCGACCATCGCCTGCGGGTTCGCCGTCACGGTCTCGTCGACCGCGAAGATGTCGGAGATGCCCGCGGCGAACAGTTCGTGGTGCGGCGCGCAGGCCGCGATGTGCTCGCGCATCCCCGGCTCGTCGCCGATCGGGATCCGGGTGCCCGCACTGGCGTCGAGGTCGAGGTCGATGCCGCTCTGGGAGTGCAGGTAGGCGAAGCCTCCGCCACCGCCGCAGTAGGGCAGCGGACGCGCCGCGACCAGCTCGGCGATCCGGCGGGTGATCCGCCAGGACGCGGCGTTGGCCGCGTCGTCGTGGCCGTACCGGGCGTCCAGCCCCTCCCTGGCCATCAGCTCGTTGACGCACTCGGCGAGGCCGAAGATGCCAAACATCAGGGAGAACCGGTCGAGGTCGACCAGGCCCTCGGTGGCCAGGAAGTGCGACTCGAAGAAGCCCTGGTCCTCGACCAGCGAGCGGATCCTCGCCTCGCCCAGTTCCGCGGTCAGCTCCACCCAGTGCGGCAGCGCCTCGTCGCAGAACGCGTCCAGCCCGCCGACGTGCCGGTCCACCGCCCGCTTCAGGTTCAGCCGGACCAGGCTGTGCGCCCCGCCGCGCTGTTTCAGCGAGTTGTAGCAGCTCACCACCGCGTACTCCTCGCCGTGGTCGGCGACCATCATCGGGTGGTTCACGAAGTGCGGCTTGCCGGTCTCGAACACCGTGCGCACCGCGTCCTCGACCAGGTCGTCGGGCGTGTCCGGGGAGACCTTCATGGTGAGGTTCGGCACCACCTGGCGCAGGGACCGCTCCACCCGCCAGATCGCGCGCACCACCCGTCCGTCGGACGGGCCGACGTCGGCGTGCACGAAGGCGTCCGGCAGCATCCGGTCGAGCTGGATCCAGAAGCGGCGCAGCTTCGCGTCCAGCTCGGCGTCGGGCAGGTCCGCGGGGACGAACGGCTCCAGCAGCGCGTCCAGGTCGCCCAGGTAGACCGGGTAGGTGGTGACCGACGGCACCTGGCTGTACAGGATGGTCAGGAACGAGAGCGCGTCGTCGAGCGTGGTGGGCGGCTCCAGTTCGAGGTACGCCACCCCGTTGCGGAGCGCCTTCGCGTAGTCGGGCACCACGTAGCGCGGCGTGAACGGACGGTTGCCCTCGAACATGTCGCAGATCACCCGTGCGTCCAGCGCCTCGGCGCACAACGGTGACAGCTGCGGGTACGGCAGGGCACTGACGGCCTGCGCGGCGAGCCGGCGCAGCTTCTGGTCGTAGCCGAGCGCACGGCTCGTCACGAGCTTCTCCGCCTCGACGCGGAACGACTCCATCTCCACCCGTCCATGCTACCGCCGGGGCCGCCAAGCTTACTTTTCGGTAACGGTTCGTCACAGGGCTGCCGAGCGGGCGGTGGGGGTCGCCGCCGAGCACTAGAGTGCCCGGGTGAGCGCGTCGTCCGCGCCCGACATTCCCAAGAAGGAGACACCGTGCAGAAGGTGATCAAGTCCGTCATCGCTGCGGCAACCGCGGCGCTGACCCTCACCGCATGTGCCAGCGGCACCACCACACCCGCCGCCAGCAGCGCCCCTGCGTCGTCCGAGGCGCCCGCGATCAAGGTCGGCATGGCCTACGACGTCGGCGGACGTGGTGACCAGTCGTTCAACGACTCCGCCGCCGCCGGCCTCGACAAGGCGAAGGCAGACTTCGGAGTGGAGGCCCAGGAGTCCGCCGCCACGAACGGCGAGGCCGAGTCGGCCCGTGAGGAGCGCCTCAACCAGCTGATCGACGCCGGCTACACCAACATCGTCGCGGTGGGCTTCGCGTACGCGACCGCCGTCGGCAAGGTGGCGGAGGAGAACCCGGACGTCAAGTTCGCGATCGTCGATGACAGCACCAACGACCTTTCCAACGTGATGAACCTCACCTTCGCGGCGAACCAGGGCTCGTTCCTGGTCGGTGTCGCTGCGGCGCTCACCACCACGACCAAGAACGTCGGGTTCGTCGGTGGTGTCGAGACAGACCTGATCAAGAGCTTCGAGGCGGGCTTCGACGCGGGCGTGAAGGCCGTCGACCCGACCATCGAGATCCAGAGCAAGTACCTCACCCAGCCGCCGGACTTCAGCGGCTTCTCCTCGGTCGACAAGGGCAAGGCCGCGGCCGAGGGCATGTACCAGAAGGGTGCTGACGTGATCTACCACGCAGCCGGCGGTTCCGGCGGCGGCGTGTTCACCGCGGCGAAGGCGGCCGGCAAGTGGGCCATCGGCGTCGACTCCGACCAGGCCCTGACCGCTGCCGAGGACGTCCGCAGCGTCATCCTGACCTCGATGCTGAAGCGCGTCGACACCGGCGTGTACTACTTCATCAAGTCGGTCCACGACGGCACCTTCGCCGGTGGCACCAAGCTGTTCGACCTGAAGGACGATGGCGTCGGCTACTCCACCACCGGTGACCACCTGTCCGCGGACACGATCGCCAAGATGGAGGAGTACAAGCAGCAGATCATCGACGGGACCATCACCGTCCCTGAGAAGTGACCTGACCGGCAGTACCGGCTGGACATCGCTGTCGGCCCCGGGGCACCCCCCACCGGGGGCCCGGGCCGGCTGTTTTCCCACTAGAGTGCCGAGAACGGACGCCGTGGTCACGAGCCGGAGCGTCCGGCGTGGAATCGACGAGGAGAGCGTGCCCATGGCAACAGCTGTCGAGCAGGCAGCGTCCGCCGCCGGAGCCGGTGGCGAACCGCTGGCGGTGGAACTGGACGGAATCACCAAGAGGTTCCCCGGCGTGGTCGCCAACTCCGACATCGCGCTGGGTGTCCGGAAGGGCACGATCCACGCCATCGTCGGTGAGAACGGTGCCGGCAAGTCCACCCTGATGAAGATCCTCTACGGCGTGCAGGCGCCGGACGAGGGCACGATCACGATCAACGGCACCAGGGTGGAGCTGAAGAGCCCCACCGACGCCATTCGCGCCGGGATCGGCATGGTGTTCCAGCACTTCATGCTGGCCGACAACCTCACCGTGCTCGAGAACGTGGTGCTCGGGGCCGAACAGCTGAACGGCATCGGTGAGGCCGCCCGCGCCCGGATCCGGGAGATCTCCACGGAGTACGGCCTGCGGGTCGAGCCGGACGCGCTGGTCAGCGACCTCGGCGTGGGCGACCGGCAGCGGATCGAGATCCTCAAGGTGCTCTACCGGGGGGCGCAGATCCTGATCCTCGACGAACCGACGGCGGTGCTCGTGCCACAGGAGGTCACCGAGCTGTTCGAGCACCTCCGCGAGCTGAAGGCGGAGGGACTCACCGTCATCTTCATCTCGCACAAGCTGGACGAGGTGCTCTCGGTGGCCGACGACATCACGGTGATCCGCCGGGGCACCACCGTCGCCGCGGTCAACCCCGCGGACGTCACCGCACGAGAGCTCGCCGAACTGATGGTCGGCTCGGAGCTGCCGTCCCCGCAGACCGAGGCGTCGACCGTCACCGACGAGGCGCGGCTCACGCTGGAGGGCATCGACCTGGCCGGGCACGGCGCCTCGAGGAAGATCCTGGACGGCATCGACCTGGTCATCCACGCCGGCGAGATCGTCGGCATCGCCGGGGTCGAGGGCAACGGTCAGGCGGAACTCGTCGAGGTCGTGATGGGCATGCGCCGGCCCACCGCCGGCCGCGTGCTGCTCGGGGACGACGACATCACCGAGGCCGGGGTCCGGCACATCCGCGAGGCGGGCGTCGGCTACATCCCCGAGGACCGGCACCGGCACGGGCTGCTGCTCGAGGCGCCGTTGTGGGAGAACATGATGCTCGGCCACCAGACCCAGGCGCCCAACGTCCGGGGTGCCCTGATCGACGCGAAGGCGGCGAAGGCGGAGACCGAGCGGGTCGTCGAGCAGTTCGACGTCCGCACGCCGTCCATCCTGGTCACCGCCGGGTCGCTGTCCGGCGGCAACCAGCAGAAGCTGATCGTCGGGCGCGAGATGAGCCACACGCCACGCGTCCTGCTGGCCGCCCATCCCACCCGCGGGGTCGACGTCGGTGCGCAGGCCGCGATCTGGGACCTGATCAAGGAGGCCCGCGCGAACGGCATGGGCGTGCTGCTCATCTCCGCGGACCTGGAGGAGCTCGTGGGCCTGTCCGACACGATCCGGGTGATCCTGCGGGGACGGCTCTCGGGTGAGTTCGACCCCAACGTGGTGACCCGCGAGGAACTGGGCGCGGCCATGACCGGTGCCACCGGTACCAACGGCGAGGAGGAGGCGCGATGAGGCTGGACATGCGCAGGCTCGGGCTCGGCATCGCCGCGCCGGTGCTGGCGATCGTGGTGGCGCTGCTGCTCACCTCGCTGATCCTGGTGGTGGCCGGCGACCCGGTGCTCGCGGTGTGGCAGGTGCTGTTCAAGGCGCCGTTGCCGCGCCAGGTCGTGGCCATCATCAACGAGGCGTCCGTGCTCTACCTCTCGGCCGTGGCGGTGGCGATCGGGTTCAAGATGAACCTGTTCAACATCGGCGTGGACGGCCAGTACCGGGTCGCGTCCTTCATGGCCGCGGTGTTCGCCGGTGCGCACTTCCTGCCCGGCTGGCTCAACATCATCGTGTCCCTGATCGTGGCGATGGCCAGCGGCGCGATCTGGGCGGCGATGGCCGGTGTCCTCAAGGTCACCCGAGGCGTGTCCGAGGTGATCAGCACGATCATGCTGAACTACATCGCCACCTACTTCGTCGCCTACCTGCTCAAGGGCGCCGCGGTGAAGGTGGAGGGGTCGAACGCGACCAACACCCAGATCCTCGCCGAGGACTCGCGGGTGCCCGGGATCAACCTCGAGGGCCTGCTCGGCACCTCGCGCGAGATCTACGGCCTGGTCATCCTCTCGATCCTCGTCGGCATCCTGTTCTGGTTCGTCCTGTCGAAGACCCGGTTCGGGTTCGACCTGCGGGCCACCGGCCAGTCCGAGACCGCGGCCATCGCCAGCGGCGTGAACGTCAAGCGGATGGTCGTGGTGTCGATGGTGCTCTCCGGGGCCGCGGCCGGCCTGGTCGGGATGCCGTTGCTCTTCGGCCAGGACTACGCCTACGGCGACACGGTCCAGGCGGGGCTGGGCTTCGCGGGCATCTCGGTGGCGCTGCTCGGACGCAACCATCCGGTCGGCATGGCGGTCTCCGCGCTGGTCTGGGGCTACCTGGACCAGCTCAGCAACGGCCTGCAGATCAGCGCGGGCGTCTCCGACCGGCTCGTCCTGATCATCCAGGGCATCATCGTGCTGTCCGTGGTGATCGCCTACGAGATCGTCCGGCGGGCCCGGCTGCGGATGGAGCAGAACCGCGTCGCCCGGGAACTGGACGCCAGATCCGCGCCCGAGCCGAAGGGGGCGACGGCGTGAGCAGCACGCAGACCCAGCCCCTGCAGGCGTCCCTCGCGCCCGTCGACCGCCCGGCCTGGTACTGGCCGGCCCTGATCGGCGGTTCCCTCGTGGTGATCGCCACGGTGCGGGTGCTCACCGGCGCCAACGACATCGACTCCTCCGGGGCGCTGATGGCGGCCATCGGGCTGGCGATGCCGCTGGCGCTGGCCGGCCTGGGCGGCCTGTGGTCCGAACGCGCCGGTGTGGTCAACATCGGCCTGGAGGGCATGATGATCGTCGGCACCTGGGGTGCCGCGTTCTTCGGCTACCACTACGGTCCGTGGGCGGGCATCCTCGGCGCCGTCGGGATGGGCGTCGTGTTCGGTGCCATCCACGCTCTCGCGACCGTGATCTTCGGCGTCGACCACATCGTCTCCGGCGTCGCGATCAACCTGCTCGGCGCCGGCACCGGCTCCTACCTGGCCGTGCGGACGTTCACCGGGCTGGAGGGCGGCGGCCCCACCCAGTCGCCGCCCCTGGACCAGCTGCCGTTCCTCTCGGTGCCGGGACTGGGCGACTGGCTGCTCGGGATCGAGAAGTCCGGAACCTGGCTGCTGGCCGACCTCGCCGGGATCCTGCGGGCCCTGACCACCAACGTGAACGCGCTGACCATCATCGGCGTGCTGATGCTGGTCTTCTCCGGCTGGTTCCTGTGGCGGACGGCGATCGGGCTGCGGCTGCGGTCCTGCGGCGAGGCGCCCTACGCGGCCGAGACCCTGGGCGTGAACGTGCTGCGCTACAAGTTCCTCGCCGTGCTGGTCTCCGGCGGGCTCGCCGGCCTGGCGGGCGGCTTCCTGACCCTGGTCGCGTCCAACCTCTACCGCGAGGGCCAGACCGGCGGACGCGGCTACATCGGCCTCGCCGCGATGATCTTCGGCAACTGGCGTCCCGGTGGGCTCGCCGCAGGCGCCATGCTGTTCGGCTACGCCGATGCGATCCAGCTCCGTGGCGGCGGCGACGTGATCCACGCCTACCTGCTGCCGATCGGCCTGCTGCTGCTCGGCTGGGGCATCTGGGCCCTGGTCCGCCGGGCCGAGGGGAAGTCGCTGGCCGGTGGCCTGTGGCGGATCGGGATGTCGCTGTTCGTCCTGGTCTGGTACGCCTTCACCACCGCGATCCCGGACGAGTTCACCTCCATGACGCCGTACATCGCCACCCTGCTGGTGCTCGCGTTCTCCGCGCAGCGGCTGCGGATGCCGGCGGCGGACGGCCAGGTGTACCGGAAGGGTGAGGCCGATTAGCGCCGCGGTCGACTGGGAGGCCCTGCGGGCCCGGGCGCGGGAGCTGACGGCGCGGGCGTACGCGCCCTACTCCCACTTCCCGGTCGGAGCGGCCGGGCTGGTCGACGACGGCCGGGTGGTGACCGGGTGCAACGTGGAGAACGCCGCCTACGGGGTGGCCCTGTGCGCGGAGTGCGGGATGGTCTCGGACCTGGTCGCGGGCGGCGGAGGGCGCCTGGTGGCGTTCACCTGCGCGAACGCGCTCGGAGAGCGGCTGATGCCGTGCGGACGCTGCCGCCAGCTGCTCTGGGAACACGGCGGTGCCGGTCTGCTCGTGGACACTCCGCAGGGCGTGCTGACGATGGACGCGGTGCTCCCGCAGGCGTTCGGCGCCGCGGACATCGCAGGGGTGGTCGGGCCCGGGCCCGGTGTACGGGAGGAGGGGTAGTGGCGGTACCCATCGAGGTCATCCGGACGCTGCCGAAGGTCGCGCTGCACGACCACCTGGACGGCGGGCTGCGCGCATCCACGATCGTGGAGGAGGCTGCGGCGGTAGGGCACGAGCTGCCCGCCTCGGACCCGGAGGCCCTGGCCGACTGGTTCTACACGTCCGCCGACTCCGGCTCGCTGGAGCGCTACCTGGAGACGTTCACCCACACGATCGCCGTGATGCAGACGCCGGCCCAGTTGCGCCGCGTGGCGCGGGAGTTCGTCGAGGACCAGGCCGCGGACGGCGTGATCCACGCGGAGGCCCGCTGGGCGCCCGAGCAGCACCTCGCCGGCGGGCTGACGCTGGCCGGGGCGGTGGAGGCCGTCCGCGACGGCCTCGCCGAGGGCATGGAGGTGTGTGCGGCCGCGGGACGCCCGATCAGCGCGCGCCAGATCCTCACCTCGATGCGGCACGGCACCCCCACCACCGCGATCGCGGAGCTCGCGGTGGCCTACCGGCACGATTCGGTGTGCGGCTTCGACATCGCCGGCGCCGAGGACGGCTACCCGCCGAGCCGGTTCGCCGAGGCGTTCGACTACCTGAAGCGGAACAACTTCGAGTTCACGATCCACGCCGGGGAGGCGTTCGGGCTGCCGTCGATCTGGGAGGCGGTGCAGCTGTGCGGCGCGTCCCGGCTGGGCCACGGCGTCCGGCTGGTCGGCGACATCGCCCCGGACGGGACGCTGGGCGAGCTGGCCGGGTACATCCGGGACCGCCGGATCGCGCTGGAGCTCTGCCCGTCCTCGAACCTGCAGACCGGGATCTGCTCGCGGATCGCCGACCACCCGTTCGGCGTGCTGGCCAGGCTGCAGTTCCGGGTCACGGTGAGCTGCGACAACCGGCTGATGAGCCGCACCACGCTGAGCCGGGAGTTCGCGCTGCTGGCCGAGGCGTTCGGCTACGACCTGGCCGACCTGCACCGGTTCAGCGTGAACGCCGCGAAGAGCGCGTTCCTGCCGTTCGACCAGAGGCTGGAGTTGATCGAGCGGATCAACGAGGGCTTCGCCGCCGCCGGCTGAGGCCGCCGGCCGGTCCCGATCCGTGACCGGTTCCGGGACATTCCTGACGCGGTCGCGCCGCCACCGGCCCGCAGGGCGTCCTCGCGCGCCGAGCGGGGCAGTTCTGTCCCGTTTCCGGGACGCGACGACCGGCCCGGTGCTACTTCACCCGGCTCGCGGGAGCCTTCCACGTGTTGCAGACCCCGATCTTCGAGCCGCCCAGGCCCCGTCGTCCCCAGTAGCGCTCGGCGGCCGCGGAGCCGTGGCCCTTCGCGTCCGTGGTGTAGCTGAACTGGAACTCGGCGTCGGCCCGGTCGCTGGCGCTGAAGCCGATGTCGGAGTGCGTGAGCTGGTAGTGCGCTATGCAGTGCGCCTGCAGCTCGATCCGCCGGGTCGTGACCGCGGGCTTCTCGTCCAGCGCCAGGTCGGCATCGAAGATGCCGGCCAGTTCCTGCACGTGGTGGGCGTACTCGTGCATCACGAACTGCGCCACCGCGAGCCGGTAGTAGCGGCCCTGCGCGTAGGCGGCCGTGGAGAAGTACAGGGTGCGGTCGCCGGTGCAGTACGCGGCGGGGTAGACGGTACCGAGCCGGCCACACGGCGAGGCCTGAGTGGTGTTGTAGAAGACGACCTTCGGCTTCGAGAACGTGACCGGGGTCGCGGCCAGCGCCTTGCGCCACGCGGTGTTCTCGCAGTCGACGAGCGCCTTCACCTGCGTGCGGAAGCTCGCCTTGCCCGACGGGATGCTCTGGGCCGGGCACTCCGCCGGCACCTTGATCGCGTAGACCGGGTTCTTCTTCAGCACGTCCTCGGGGTCGCTGGGCATCGTCGCCGTCGGGCTGCCGGTCGGCTTCGGCGAGGAGGACGACTTCGACCCGGGTGAGGACTGGCTCGGCACCGGCCAGTTCTGGTCCGGGTCGGCGGGGAGCTGGAGGTTCGTCACGAACGGCACCGCGAGGACCGCCACGACGCCGAGGAGGACGACGCCGACGATCCCGAACAGGGCAACCGGCCACCCGGAACGCTTCGGTGGGCGGGGCGGCTGCTGGTCCGACAGCGGCTGCGGCGGAGCAACTGTCCAGTAGGTGGGCGCTCCGGGCGGGTAGGCCTGCCCCGGCTGCGCCCAGGAGGGGCTGGTTGGGAGCTGCCCGGTCTGGGGATACGTGCCCTGGGGGTACGGGTACTGGGGGTACGGGTACTGCGCGGGAGCCGGGGGGAACTGCGCCCCGGCGTTCTGCGTCCACGGGTCACCGGGACCGGAGGATCCGGGCGCGGGCGGGGTCGTGGACGCATCGGGCGGCGGCCACTGTGCACTCATCCGGACTCCTCGGGGTTGGGACCCAGAGTAAACGCTCGGACGAAGCGGGGTGTGCGGCGGCGCGCTCCGCTGGTCAGACCGTCGCCGTGCCGATCGCGGCGAGCAGCCGGTCGACGGCCTCGTCCACGGCGCGCCGGGCGGGACGCGACAGTCCCGGGTCCACGCTCAACTCGATCCGAGGGCGCCCGCGTTCCCAGCGCCGCTTCCAGCCGCCCACGTCGAGCCCGTCGCACAGGACGGGACCCCCGCCCGCCTGGGAGAAGCGGCGCTCGTCCGGGCCGTCCGGGTTGCCGGGCGACCGCCGCCAGCCCACCCGGCGGTAGCTCAGGAACGCCTCGTCGAAGGTGGACAGCAGCCACGCCCGTCCCGGCCGGGTCTCCGGGCGGGTGGACGCGGGGGAGTACCACAGTTCCTCGCCGTCCACCTCGACCCGCGTGACGCCGTCCAGCCTGCCGAGCGCTGCCCGTGCCTCGGCGAGCGTCACCCTCGCCCAGCGCTGCAGGTCGGCCAGCGCGACCGGGCCGTGGCCCGCCACGAAACGGCCGACCAGGTCGTCGAGCGCGCGGTCCCGGTCGAACGGCGCTGCGGGCGGCAGCACCGTCCCGGCCAGCGCGTACCGGTGCTCGGTCCCCGGCTCCGGCGCGGAGCAGACCAGCGCGCGCAGTTCGGCGACGAGCAGGACGTGTCCCACCTGTTGCCCGAACCGGGGGTCGTCGCGGTCGAGGGTCCCGGCCTCCGCCAGGGCGTCACCGAGTTCGGTGCGGGTCGCGTGGCGGCCACCGAGGTGGGTCGTGACGGTCTCGAGCGCGGTGTCGAGCCGGCGTCCGTCGAGGTCGAGCTGGCGGTGCCGGGACGCCATCCCGGACTCGACCCTCGCCGAGGTGAGCTGCAGCAGCGGGCGCAGGTCCACGGCGGCCACGTAGTGCCAGGTGGGCCGCAGCACGTGGGTCCGGACGATCTCGCCGGTCGCCACCGCGGCGGCGACGCCGGGTGCCGCGCCGTCGCAGCGCAGCGCCACCATCGCCTGCGCGAGCGGTGCGTCCTGGGCCTGGACGGCGAGCAGTTCGCGCACCACGTCGGTCGGGCTCCCGGCCGGCGGTCCGGTGAGGCGCTGGTTGGCCAGCCGGGCGGCGAGGACGGCGCGGGCGTCCACGTCAGGCCCGGAATCCGGCGTAGAAGACCGCCAGGATGAAGCCGATCGCGGCGAGCGCCGCGCGGAGCCACCGCGCGGGCGGCCGGGCTGCCTCCGCCGCGGCCCACAGGGCGAGCGCGGCCAGTCCCAGCCCGAGCGCGCGTCCGGGGAACGGGTAGGACGCCCGGAGTACCCCGATCGCGGCACCGACCGCGACGGCGGCGCCACCGAGCACCGCCAGCGCGCTGCGGATCCGGCGGACGACGGTCGGCGGTCCGGGACTCGCGGTCGCGGCCCGGCGTCCAGTCGCCGGGGGGCGGGCGAGCAGTTCGACGATCCCGGTCACCACGAACCAGGTCGCGACCACCGCGGCCAGGATCACGTCGAGCCCGATCCGGTCCATGCCCACCTCCGGCCCGCCAGTCTAGGGCGCGGGTCCGGTGCCTCCGGCGCCGAGGGCGTCGAGCAGGCCGGAGAGCGCGGCGCGCTGTGTCGCCTCGAGGCGTCCGAACAGCTCGTTCGCCACCTCCGTGCGGGCTCGCGACACCTCGTCCAGAGCCTCGCGGCCGGACGGGGAGAGGGCCAGCAGGTGGGCCCGTCCGTCCGCCGGATCGGTGCGCCGCTCGACGTACCCCGCGTCGACCAGGCCGGAGACGGAGTCGGTGGCCGACCGGGCGGCGATCCCCAGCCGCGTGGCGACCTCGGACGGACGCAGCGGGCCGGCCTCACCGATCACCCGCAGCGCGCGGGCCTGGTGCGGGTTCAGGCCGAGCGGCGCGACCCGCCTCTGGGTCTCGCGGCGGACCAGCCGTGCGACGCGGAGGAGGTCCTCGGCGAGGGCCTCCGGGGGACTCTCCATTGCACCGGACCTTATATGCTGTGGTTACCTCACTATATCGGAGGACTCATGACGATGACGGCACCGGGCCCCGGCCAGCTCCTGCGCGGACCCTCGCGGATCAGCCCCGCCGACCGCGCGCAACTCGCGGAGTCGCCGGTCAGCCTCGCCCGGGTCGCCGGCCTGTTCACGGGTCACCGGCTGGAACTCCTCGCGGTCACCGCGATCATCGTGGTGGCCTCCGTCGTCGGACTGGCCCAGCCGTTCCTGCTGCGCGAGGTGATCGACGTCGCGCTGCCGTCCGGTGACACCCGGCTGCTCGTCTGGCTGGTCGCCGGGATGGTCGCGGTGGCCGCGCTCACCGGCGTCCTCGGGGTGTGGCAGACCTGGCTGGCGACCGCGATGGGGCAGCGGGTGATGCACAGCCTGCGCGTCCGTGTGTTCGCCCACCTGCAGGCTCAGTCGCTGGCGTTCTTCAAGCGCACCCGCGGGGGCGAGATCCAGTCCCGGCTGCTGCAGGACGTCGCCGGCCTGCAGTCGGTGGTGACCACCACGGCGACGTCGATCGCGTCCAACCTGACCACGGCGGTCGCCACCGCGGTGGCGATGGTCGCGCTGAACTGGCGGCTGTCGCTGCTCTCGCTGCTGGTGCTGCCGCCGGCGATCCTGCTCACCCGCCGGGTGGCGCTCGTGCGGCGCGACGTCACGCTCGAGCAGCAGCGGGCGCTCGCCGAACTGCACACCGAGGTCGAGGAGGCGCTGAGCATCAACGGAGCGATGCTGACCAAGACCCTCGGGAGCGGCCCCGCGCACGCGCGGGGGTTCACCGCCACGTCCGCCCGGTTGATCGACCTCGAGGTGCGTTCGCAACTCGCCGGCCGGTGGCGGATGGCGACGATGGGCATCGTGTTCGCCGCGATCCCCGCGCTGCTCTACCTCGTCGCCGGCTTCCCCGCGCTGGCGGGTGAGCTGACCATCGGCACCGTCATCGCGTTCGCGAGCCTGCAGGGCACGATCTTCCGGCCGATCATGGGGCTCCTCAACGTCGGAGCGCAGTGGATCGCGTCGATGGCGCTGCTCAGCCGCATCTTCGGCTACCTCGACCTCCCGGTCGAGGTGGCCGAACCCGCGCACCCGGTGCATCTCGACCCGGCGGCGGTGCGTGGTGCGGTGCGCTTCGAGCAGGTCGGCTATCGCTTCCCCGACGGCTCGGACGACGCGCTGGCGGGTATCGACCTGGCCGTCGACGCCGGCCGCTCGGTCGCGGTGGTGGGGGAGACGGGCTCGGGCAAGTCCACCCTCGCCACGCTGCTGGTGAGGCTGGCCGACCCCACCACCGGCCGGGTCACCCTCGACGGGGTGGACCTGCGCGACATCGCCCTGTCCGACCGCACGCGGCTGATCGGGATGGTGACCCAGGAGACCTATCTCGCGCACACCACGATTGCGGCGAACCTGCGCGAGGCCGCCCCCGAGGCCACCGACGCCGAGTTGTGGGCCGCGCTGGCGGCCGCGCAGGTCGACCACGTGATCGCCGCGCTGCCCGAGGGCCTGGAGACCGTCGTCGGCGCACGCGGCCACCGGTTCAGCGGCGGGGAGCGGCAGCGCCTCGCGATCGCCCGGACGCTGCTGGTGAACCCGCCCGTGCTGGTGCTCGACGAGGCCACCTCCGCGCTGGACACCGACACCGAGCGGGAGTTGCAGGCCGCCCTCGACCACCTGATGGAGGGCCGCACCACTCTCACCATCGCGCACCGGTTGAGCACGGTCCGCGCGGCCGACGAGATCGTGGTGCTCGCCGGAGGGCGGATCGTCGAGAGGGGCACGCACGAAGCCCTGCTCGCGTCCGGTGGGCGCTACGCGCGCCTGCACGGCTGAGCGAACGGGACAAACCGGCCGCCGAACGGCCGTGGGTGGTGCGGTTCGGGCCCGCAGTCGCGGTCAGCGGCAGTTCTGTCCCGTTCGTGATCCGCAGACCCGTCCGATCGGTGACCCGCCGCCGGATGGTGAGAGCGGTCACACCGATTGGTGGCACAATCGCAGGGTGTTTCGCCCGGTCGAGGATGCCCGAGGGCTCGAGAAGGCCCCGGGACACTGGCTGCGTACCGACCTGATCGCCTGGCCGGCATCCCAGCTCCCGCCGGGGGAGGACCCTTCTGCGCTCTACTGGCGGCTGCACTGGTCCGCGGAGGACCACATCGACCCGACGGTCAGCGAGCCTCTGCCGTGGCCCAACGCCACGTTGCGCTTCGACCCCGACGGGCTGCCGGCCGGGGTGGCCGCGCGCTTCCCGCACCTGGGCGGCCACCTGTGCCTGCGGCTCCCTCCGGACGCTGTCGCGAACGTTCGAGAGGCGCTGCGCTGCCAGGTCGCGGTGAGTGCCCAGCGGCCGTCCGGCCGGATCGCGTCCGCGGGCCAACTGCAGCTGCCCGGCGTGATCGACGAGCTCTACGCCCCGGCCGCGACCGCCGAACTCGGTCCGACCTGGCACTTCGGCACCCCCACGCTGCGGTTGTGGGCCCCGACCGCCCGTGACGTGGCCCTCCTGCTGTGGCCCGCGGACGCCGACCTGCACGACGACCCGCAGCGACGCCGGATGATCCCGGTCGACGACGGCACCTGGGCGGTCACGGGCGAGCCGGGCTGGCTCGACGCCCGCTACCGCTACGAGGTCACCGTGTACACCCCGCACCACCGCCGGGTGGTGGTGAACCAGGTCACCGACCCGTACTCGGCCTCCCTCACCGTGAACTCCACCCACTCCGTGCTCGTGAACCTGTCCGATCCCGCGCTCGTGCCCGGCGAGTGGCAGGGGGCGGACGCGCCGGAGCTGGCCGACCCGGTCGACCAGGTGATCTACGAGCTCCACCTGCGCGACTTCTCGATCTCCGACGCCACCGTGCCGGAGGACCTGCGCGGCACCTTCCTCGCCCCCACCGTGGACAGCGCGGGCATGGCTCACCTGCGGCGGCTGGCCGAGGCGGGACTGAACACGGTGCAGTTGCTGCCGCTGTTCGACAACGCCACCGTCGAGGAACACCCCGAACGGCAGGTCCGCCCGCTCTGGGAGCACCTCAAGCAGCTGCCGCCGGACAGCCCTGAACAGCAGCGCCACGTCAACTCGACCGGGGGCCTCAGCGGGTTCAACTGGGGCTACGACCCCTGGCACTACTTCGCGCCCGAGGGGTCGTTCTCCTCCACGCTGGCCAGCGCCGAGGGCCCGGGACGGGTCGTCGAGTTCCGGCAGATGGTGGGTGCGTTCCACGCGGCCGGGTTGCGGGTCGTGCTCGACCAGGTGTTCAACCACACCGCGAGTTCGGGCCAGGACAGCAAGTCCGTGCTCGACCGGATCGTGCCCGGGTACTACCACCGCCTGGACGCGCTCGGTGCGGTGGAGACGTCCAGCTGCTGCCCGAACGTGGCGACCGAGCACCTGCTGGCCCAGAAACTGATGGTCGATGCCTGCGTGCACTGGGTGCGGAACTACCACGTGGACGGCTTCCGCTTCGACCTGATGGGCCACCACAGCCGCGACAACATGCTCGCCGTGCGGGCGGCGCTGGACGCGCTCACGCCCGAGCGGGACGGGGTGGACGGACGCGCGGTCACGCTGTACGGCGAGGGCTGGAACTTCGGCGAGGTGGCCGACAACGCCCGGTTCGTGCAGGCCAGCCAGGGCCAGCTCGGCGGCACCGGGATCGCGACCTTCTCCGACCGCCTGCGCGACGCCGTCCGCGGTGGTTCGGTCTGGGACGGCGACCCGCGCGGCCAGGGCTTCGGCACCGGCCTGTTCACCGCGGACAACGGCACCGGCCTGAACGGCGACGAAACCCTCCGGGGCGAGCGGCTCGCGTGGTACACCGACCTCGTCCAGCTGGGCCTGGCCGGCACGATGCGGTCGTTCCGGTTCGGTTCGAACTCGCGGCACGCCGAGGTGCGCGGCGACGAACTCGACTTCGGCGGTCGCGCCGCCGGCTATGCGGACGCCCCCGGGGACGTGATCAGCTACGTGGACGCGCACGACAACGAGACCCTCTTCGACGCGCTCACCCTGAAGCTGCACCCGGCGACGCCGATGGAGGCACGGGTGCGGATGAACACCGTGTGCCTCGCCCTCGCCAGCCTCGGCCAGAGCCCTGTGATGTGGCACGCCGGCACCGACATCCTGCGCAGCAAGAGCCTCGACCGGAACTCCTACAACTCCGGTGACTGGTTCAACTACCTCGACTTCACGATGACCGACAACGGATTCGCCTCCGGCCTGCCGCCCGAGCGGGACAACGCCGCCGCCTGGCACGTCCTCGCCCCGTTGCTCGCCGATCCCCGGCTGAAGCCCGGGCCGGGGGACATCCGGCGCGCCCACGAGCAGGCGCTCGACCTGCTGCGGCTGCGCGCCTCCACCCGGCTGTTCCGGCTGGGTGCGGCGGAGCGCGTGCAGGAGATGGTGGGCTTCCCTGTCGCCAACAGCTGGCACCAGCTGCCCGGCGTGATCGTGCTGGCGGTCGACGACCCGGACGGGAAGGTCGACGAGCGCTGGGCCGGCGTGCTGGTGGTGTTCAACGCGACCCCGTGGCTGGTGCGACAGGGCCTCCCGTTCGACGTGTCCGACCACGTCCTGCACCCCGTGCAGGCCTCCGGCTCCGATGAGGTCGTTCGGTCCTGCGTGGTGGGCACCGACTGGCTGTCGGTGCCGGCGCGGACGGCGGCCGTCTTCGTCCGTCCCCGGTGACCCGCGAACACACGCAACTGTGTGCACGGGCGGGCGTGCGTCCACGGGGATGTGCAAGGCTTGGGGCGCTGGATCAGAACAGATATTGTGACGTTTCAAAAGGACGCGAGGAAGGCCGACGATGACCGATTTCACCTGGACCGAACTGGATCAGCGGGCGGTGGACACTGCGCGGGTGCTTGCCGCGGATGCGGTGGAGAAGGTGGGGAACGGGCATCCGGGGACGGCGATCTCGCTGGCGCCGGTCGGTTACCTGCTGTACCAGAAGGTGATGAAGGGTGATCCGGCGGATCCGCGGTGGGTCGGTCGGGACCGGTTCGTGTTGTCGGTGGGGCACTCGTCGTTGACGCAGTACGCCCAGTTGTTCCTGGCCGGGTACGGGTTGGAGGTCGAGGACCTCGCCTTGCTGCGCACGGAGGGTTCGTTGACGCCGGGTCATCCGGAGTTCGGGCACACCGCGGGTGTGGAGTGCACCACCGGGCCGTTGGGCGCGGGGGTGGCGGACGCGGTCGGGTTCGCGATGGCGGCCAGGCGGGAGCGGGCGCTGCTGGATCCGGCCACGCCGCTGGGCGAGCCGAGCGTGTTCGACCGGATGGTGTACTGCATCGCTGGTGACGGCTGCATGCAGGAAGGCGTCGCCTCGGAGGCGTCCAGCCTGGCGGGGGCGCAGAAGCTGGGCAACCTGGTGCTGATCTATGACGACAACCGGATCTCGATCGAGGGTGACACGAAGATCGCGTTCACCGAGGATGTCGCGGCCCGCTACGAGGCGTACGGCTGGCACGTGCAGAGTGTGGACTGGACCAACGGCGGCACCGGGTACACCGAGAACGTGCAGGGCCTGTACGAGGCGATCGAGGCCGCGAAGACTGTCACGGACAAGCCGTCGTTCATCAAGCTGACCACGGTGATCGGGTGGCCGTTGCCGACGAAGGCCGGTGACCACAGCGTGCACGGTTCGAAGCTGGGGGCTGAGGAGGTCGCCGGGCTGAAGCGCGAACTGGGGTTCGATCCGGAGCAGAGCTTCGCGGTGGAGGAGGAGGTGCTGGCGCACACCCGTGGGCAGGCGGCGGGCAACGCCGCAGCGGCCAAGGCGACCTGGGATCCGGCGTTCGCGGCGTGGATGGCGGGCAACCCCGACCGGGTCGGGCTGCTGCAACGGCTCGAGGTGCGGGAGCTGCCGGAGGGCCTGGCCGCGGCGTTGCCGACCTGGGGCCCGGGGAAGAAGTCGACCCGTGCGGCGTCGGGTGAGGTGCTCGCCGCGATCGCCGATGTGATGCCGGAGCTGTGGGGCGGCTCGGCGGACCTCGCCGAGTCCAACAACACGACGATGGACGGCCAGCCGTCGTTCATCCCCACCGCGAAGCAAACCCGCGAGTGGCGCGGGGACCCCTA
>JAXGTK010000029.1:0-21268 GCA_040774965.1 Propionicimonas sp.
GATCGTCGGGGGGAGGTTCTGCCACCCGGAAGTCGAGGCCTCTGGTGTGGGCAGGATGGTTGGTCTGAGGGCCGGTCGTATGCGCGGGTCAGGGATGCGGGTTGACGGTTCGGATCCAGACCTCAGCGAGGTGTTGGACCGCCGGCTCAAGCCTCGGCAGGTCGCGCCGATAGATGCGGCCCTGCGCGAGGCGGGTCGCGAACGTCTCGAGCAGCGTCGCCCACTCCTCGGCGTCGCGCGGTTCGGTGGGGACGGGGACCTCGACGTTGTGGACGACCGGCCGGTCGACCTCGATGGTCTGGGTCACCACCCGGACCTCGGCGGTCTGCTCACGATTCGCCCGTCGTGCCTCCCATGCCCTGTGGCGGCAGGATGACGAGCACCAGGATGGGACGCGGCCGCGCGCCGGAACAACGACGGGGATGCCGCACCAGCCACATTCGACCGTCTGCCCAGGCCGCCGGCGTCGCCCGGGGGTGCGGTCCTCCGAGACCTGATCCTCGGTGATCGCCGCTCCTCTCTTCGTGCCAACGAGTTTAGCGACCGCCCGGATGTATGAGGTCTGTGCCACTTCGTGGGGGCGTGCTGGCGTGAGGTGGCTGCGAGGCGATGGGTGCGGAACGGCTCGACCGGAGAACACGAAGAGGGGCCTTGAGGCCCCTCCCGGAGAGGCGTTCTTCAGGTGAACGGTCGATCCAGCGAGGAGTCGGCCACTCGCTACGCCCTGATCGTGCCAACGATATTGAAACCGCCGCAGATGCACATTTGTGTATCTCGATCGGGGTGGGGTCCGGGCTGGTGTCGGCAGGGCGGGAGTCGTGGAGTCAAGGGGAAGGGGCGGCCGGGGAGAACGGACAGGGTGAGGCTCGGGAACGGTGCGGGACCGGGCTCCTCGATGGGGCCTTGATCTGCGAACCCCATGTCGTGGCTGCGGGCAGACTGCGAGCTTCAGGGGCGAGGGTCAAGCTCGAGAGAGGGAAACGGCGCACTTTCGGATTTTTCGAATCTGTCTACACTGGGCGCATGAGCACCCAGACGACAGAAGCGACGACTGTCCTGCCACCGGCAGACATGGAGGCGATGCTGGACCTGTTCCGCTTCCTGACGAACGTCACTGAGCCGGCCGCCCTGCTGGGGCCCGACGGCCAGACCGTGCCGCTCCCGATGGAGGCCTACCAGGTGCTGGTGAAGGTCGTGGATTCGATGCGGGCGGGCAAGGCCATCACGGTTGCGCCTCTCGACCAGCGGCTGACCACGCAGGAGGCTGCCGACTTCCTCGGCGTCAGCCGGCCAACGCTGGTGAAGCTGCTCGAACAAGGTGAGATCTCCTACGAGCGCCCCGGTGCAGGACGCCATCGACGAGTGCGTCTGGACGATGTCCTGGGCTACCAGATCCGAAAGCGGGCCGAGCGTCGCGCAGCCCTGGACGAACTGACCGCACAAGCCGCGGACGCGGGGCTCTACAACGATGTCCCCGACTACAGCGCGGCTCTGCGTCAGGCCCGCAAGCGTCGGGCCAACTGACCGGTGGCCCGCTACAGCGCGCTCCTCGACGCGTGCGTCCTGGTCCCGATCTCGCTGGCCGACACCCTTCTGCGCATCGCCGAGGCGGGGTTGTACCGACCACTGTGGAGCGAGCGGATTCTGGACGAGATGGTGGCGGCGATCGTAGCCGTCCACCCGACTCTTCCGTCCGGGGCGGCTCGCCGGCGGGCCAGCGTCATGCAGTCGTCCTTCCCGGACGCCACAGTGGCGGACTGGCAGGACCTCGAAGCGGGACTCACGCTCCCCGACCCGGACGACAGGCACGTCGTCGCGGCGGCTTTCCAAGGCCGGGCCGACATGATCGTCACTGCGAACCTGCGTGACTTCCCGGCTGACGTGCTGGACCCGATGGGCCTGGAGGTCCAGGGCCCCGACACGTTCCTGCTCAACCAACTCGACCTCGAGCCGGACCTCACTATTGCCACACTGCAGGGACAGGCGGCCGCGACTCGTCGTCCGGCCATCACGACGAAGGTCCTGCTCGACCACCTGGCCAAGTGCGGCGTCCCGAGATTTGCCTCCGCCGCAGCAGCCCAGTTGTGGCGCGAGGCGTAGGCGAACATCTCGCACTGCGACCAAACGCACGTTAGCTGCACGACGGCGAAACCAGTGAGGGGTCCCTCGATGAAAGGCCTTGTCAGAACGGAGTCGTGCGGCTAGCCAGCACTGGTTCAAGTCCAGTAAGGCCCACCAGATCTCCCCGGGATCTCCGAGCCCCACTTTCACGCCGCCCGACTGGGGATGCGCCTGTCCTGAGTCGGTTGAGCGGGTACCCGGACGGTCAGGTCCCGAGGACGCCGAGCGGGTCGCTGTCGCGCCAGGATCCGTCCAGCGCGCCTCAGAGAGCCGCCCCGATGCGCTCGGAGAACTCGACGAGCCGGTTCGAGAAGCCCCACTCGTTGTCGTACCAGCCCAGCACCTTCGCCTGGTTCCCGACGACCTCGGTGAGGGGCGCGTCGAAGATCGAGGAGTGCGGGTTGCCCACGATGTCCGCCGAGACCAGCGGCGCCTCCGAGTACTGCAGGTAGCCCTTGAGCGGGCCCCCGGCGGCGGCCTGCGCGAAGGCCTGGTTGATCTCCGCTGCGGTCGGAGCCTGGTCGAGGACGACGGTGAGGTCGGTGATCGAGCCGACCGGGACGGGAACCCGGAGCGCGAACCCGGTGAGCCGTCCGTCCAGCTCCGGGATCACCTTGCCGATCGCCTTCGCCGCGCCGGAGGAGGTCGGGATGGTCGACATCGCGGCGGCCCGGGCCCGGCGCAGGTCGGAGTGCGGTGCGTCGTGCAGTCGCTGGTCGCCGGTGTAGGCGTGGATCGTGGTCATCAGGCCGCTGCGGACACCGAAGGTGTCGTTGAGCACCTTCGCCAGCGGCGCCAGGGAGTTCGTGGTGCAGGAGCCGTTGGAGAACACATCGGACGCGGCGGGGTCGAGCCGGTCGTCGTTCACACCGAGCACGAACGTGGGCACGTCGCCCTTAGCCGGCGCGGAGATGATCACCTTCCTCGCGCCTCCCCGCAGGTGGGCGCGCGCCTTCGTGGCATCGGTGAAGAACCCGGTCGACTCGATCACCACGTCCGCGCCCAGGTCACCCCAACCGATCGCGCCGGGGTCACGCTCGGAGAGTACCCGGATCCGGTTGTCGCCGACGCCGATCACGTCGCCGTCGAGGCTGACGCCGTCAAGGTGGCCGGAGATCGAGTCCCACTCCAGCAGGGTCGCCAGCGTGGCGGAGTCGGTGAGGTCGTTGACCGCGACCACCTGCACGTCAGCGGCATTGGCCAGCGCGGCCCGCAGATAGCTGCGTCCGATCCGTCCGAAACCGTTGATGCCGATACGCACTGTCATGTCAGTTCCTCCTTCGTGTGGCCGCGACCGGTGCCGCGGCTGGCTCCTGGGTGGGGGCGGACGCGCGGAGCAGGTCGAGCGCGCCCGCGCGGGCGTCCTCGAACGGGCGCGGGTCCTGGGCGGCGATCGCCAGGACGTAGCCGCCCTGGACCGTCGCGGCGAGCAGGGGGGCCACCCGATCCGGATCGAGGCCCGGGGCGAGCTGACCCCGTTCGACCGCTTCGCGGATCACGGCAGCCAGGGCCCGGTGGACGGCGGCGAAGGCCTCCGCGACCGGCGCGAGCAGCTCCGGATCGCGGGCCACCAGCGGGTCCTGGGTCATCCGGCCGACCTTGCACCCCTTCAGTGCCGGCAGCGGCCGGGTGAGGTAGGCGGTGAGCTTCTCCATCGGGTCGCCGGGCCCGGTGAGCAGGTTCTCGGTCGCGGGCAGGAGGTCGGCGCAGTTGCGCTCGAGGGCGGCGAGCGCGAGTTCCCGCTTGCCGGGGAAGTGGTGGTACATGCTCCCCTGGCCCACCCCGGACCGCTCACGGACCTCGCGCGGGCTCGTGGCCGCGTAGCCCCGCTCCCACATCAGCTCGCTCATCGCGGTCACCAGACGTTCCCTGGACTCCATGCCCAGGACTGTACCTACTTCTAGGTACAGTCGCAATCTTGTGCGATCGTCCGGCGCCCGTAGGCTGGACGCATGACGCTCGGCTACCTCGCAGAGACCATCGACCGCGCCCAGGCGGACGCACTCCCCGGCCTCACCGTGATCCAGTTCGGCACCAACTGGTGCGGGTACTGCCGCGCCGCCGAACCCTCCATCAGGCGCGCCCTGGCCGACGTCGAGGGCCTCACCTGGATCAAGGTCGAGGACGGGAAGGGTCGCCCGCTCGGCCGCTCCTACCGGGTGAAGCTGTGGCCGACACTGGTCTTCCTGGTGGACGGCGAGGAGGTTGCCCGGGTGGTGCGTCCCTGGCGCGCGGACGACCTGGCGCCCGCCGTCGCCGCGCTGCGGGGCGTCCCGCAGGCCGAGGCCAGCTGACCGGAGCCGGACAGCCCGTCCCGGGTGGACGGTCCGTCCCGGACGTCACCGGCAGTCGGTACCGTGCCCGGCATGGATCGTCTGGAACGTTGGGAAAGGCGCATGGAGTGGCCGCTGACGGTCACAGCGCTCGTGTTTCTGGTCGCGTACGCGATCCCTATCGCCCTGCCGACGCTGCCACCCTGGGTCGAGGAGACCTGCGAGGACGTGGTGTGGGCGGTATGGGCGGTCTTCGCCGTCGACTACTTGGTCCGGTTCGGCATGGCGCCCGATCGCTGGCGGTTCGTGAAGTCCCACCTGCTCGACCTCTCCGTCGTCGTGCTGCCGGTGCTGCGTCCGCTGCGCCTGGTCCGGTTGCTCGCGCTGCTCTCGATCCTGAACCGCATCGGCACCCGCGAACTGCGCGGCAGGGTCGTGCTGTACACGGTGGGTGCGAGCGTCCTCCTCGTCACGGTCGGTGCCCTGGCGATCACCAAGGCCGAGCGCGGGGAGCCCGGGGCGAACATCACCACCCTCGGCGATGGTTTCTGGTGGGCGCTGACCACCATGACCACGGTCGGCTACGGCGACCGCTACCCGGTCACGGACACCGGCCGCTTCGTCGCGGCCGCGTTGATGGTGGCCGGGATCGCCCTCCTCGGAGTCGTCACCGCCACGATCGCCTCCTGGCTGGTCGAGCGGGTCACCGAGGCCGCCGAGATCGACGAGGCCGCGACCCGGGCCCAGGTGGACCACCTGGCCGAGGAGGTCGCGGCCCTGCGCGAGGCGCTGGAGAACAACCGCGGCGACGGGACCCGCGCGACCGGGACCTGATCTCCTGCGGTCTGCGCTGCATCGCCGGGACGGGTTCTTCCGGCGCTGTCCGCCGTTGTCAGCGGTTCGTGGTGGCCAACTGGACGCCGATGCCCAGGTAGCCCAGGGCGAAGGTGCGCTGCACCCGGCGGACGAGCCGCGGGCGCTCCACGAAGTGCCGGCGCAGGTAGCTGGACGCGAGCTCGTAGCCGGCGAACACCACGAGGGTGAGGGCCATGAACACTCCACTCAGCACCAGCATGTCGCGCAGTCCGTCCGCGCCCGGTGTGACGAACTGCGGCAGGAAGGCGAAGAAGAACAGGGTCAGCTTCGGATTCAGCAGGTTCGCGAGGATCGCGTTCCCGATCGTGCGAAGGGTGGACGTGCGTGCCGCATCCTCGTCCACGCTGAGCAGGCCGGTGCTGCGCCACGTCGACCACGCCATGTAGAGCAGGTAGGCGACGCCGGCGTACTTCAGCACGTCGAACGCGATGCCGCCGAGTTGCAGCAGGGCGGCGGTGCCGGTGATGGCAGCGACCAGGTGCGGCACGATGCCCAGGGTGCAGCCGAACGCGGTGACGACGGCGAGCCTCCGGCCGCCGCGCAGGCCCGCCGCGATCGTCAGGATCACGCCTGTTCCCGGGGTGGCGATGATCGCCAGCGAGGTGATCAGGAACGCCCAGCTCATGCGCCGCTCCGTTCACGGGTGCCGCAGCCCCTACCGGCCGGGTTGCCGCGGCGTCGGTGGTCCCCTCGGCAAGGATCCCACCGCGCCCCCGGGCCGGGAAAGGCTCAGGCGCTGGCGAGAAGGACGTAGCTGACGAACACCGCGACGCTGGCCAGCGAGTACAGCGAGAGCACGTTGTTGGTGTACTCGAGGTCGTGGCGACGGTCCTGCGGGATGAACAGCGGCACGATGTAGGGCGGCGGCAGCACCATCAGCGTGAACACCGCGTGCGCGTAGATCGGCGGCAGGCCGAGCAGGCCGACGAACAGCCCGCGTCCGATCAGCAGGGCGAGTGAGATCACCACGACGAGGCGGGTGGCCACCAGCGGCAGGGCCTGGCGGACGCCGCCCGGGGTGAGCCGGGACCCGTAGCCGACGATCATCAGCACGAGCGGCACGATCACTGCCGCGAGGTACTTCAGAGTAGTACCGAGAGCGGCGCCGAGGACGCCGCGGTCGAGCAGGTCGCCCAGACCGGCCGCGTTCAGGACCAGGCCGAGCACGATCGCGATGATCACCGGTGAGGTGGCCAGGCTGCGCAGGGTCTGCCCGAGGCTCTGGCGGCTGTGGGCCGTCGCGCGCAGCAGGGTGACGAAGACGAACCAGATGAACAGCTCGTGGCCCAGCGCGAGCACGCCGAGCGCCGGGAGCTGGTCGCTGCCGTACACCGCGGCGAACAGGGCGAAGCCGAGCATCCCCAGTTCGAAGCCGGTGAACAGGAACGGGGTGTAGGGCGACCCGTGGGTGAGCCGCTTGAACACGTACCCGAGCCCGAGCAGGCCCAGGCACAGGACGAACACGGTCACGACCACGAGGGCGTGCTCGGGCGCGAACTTCGTGGTCAGAAAGGTGGTGAACAGCACCGCCGGCAGCGCCACCGACACGATCAGCTGCTTCAGTCCGGCCACCGTGTCGTCCGTGAGCACCCCCAGCGGGCGCAACAACACCCCCAGCCCGATCAGGGCGAGCACGGGCAGCACGCTGCCGAGGACGTCGGTCAGGTCGGGCGACATGAAGCTGTGGGACTCTCCGCCGACCCACCTCCGGGGCCGGGCGTTCGTAGCGTAGCGAGCCGGCTCCTGCGCCGCGCCGAGACGGACCGAAACAGGAACCGTCCCCAATTCGGTCCGTGGACCAGATTGGGGACGGTTCCTGATTCGGTCCACCCCGGAACCGCGGATGGTCGCCCGGGTTCACCCGGGACGGCGCGGCCGATAGCATGCCGGACGTGTCGAACCTCGTCCTCACCGTCGTCGGCGACGATCGCGCCGGACTCGTCGCGGCCCTCGCCGACGTGGTCACCGCCCATGGCGGCAACTGGGAGCACAGCCAGCTCGCCGAACTCGCCGGAACCTTCGCCGGGATCGTCGTCGTCTCCGTGCCCGACGACCGCGCAGCGGAACTCGTGGCCGCACTCGACCAGCTGGACGGCCTGCTGAAGGTCACCGCGCACCCCGGCGGCGACGAGCCGGCCGCCGACCCGTCGCGCGAACTCAGCGTGGACGTGCTCGGCAACGACCACCCGGGCATCATTCGCGACATCTCCGCCGTGCTGAACCGGCACGGGGTGAGCATCGACAACCTCAGCAGCGAATCTCGCGACGCCCCGATGTCGGGTGGACGGCTGTTCGAGGCGCAGGTGTTCGCGCGCGTCCCCGATGACGCCGATCCCGCCGCCATCAAGGCCGACCTGGAGCGCCTCGCCACCGAACTGCTCGTGGACATCACCCTCGGCGACGCCACCCACTGACGCGGCCCGGTCGGTTCCCGGTCAGGGCAACGCCGTGGCACAGGTGCCGGTCCTGCGGGCCGCCTGGCGCAGCCGACCCCCGTCGGGTGCAGTCGCACGCAATCACCGCAATGGCAGACTGGGAGGCACCGAGGTGAGGAGCCCATGACGACACCGTTGCGGACGCTGGAGGGTCGGAACTGGGACGCGTCCGTGCTCGGGGTGGCCGAGGTCGCCGAACGCCTCGGCTGCGACCCCGAGGCCGGCCTGACCCGCGCGGACGCCGCGGGCCGACTCGCCGCGCACGGGCCCAACACCCTGCGTGCGGCCGCGGAGACCCCCCTGTGGCGGCGCGTGCTGCACCAGTTCGCCGATCCGCTGGTCTACCTGCTGCTGGTCGCCGTGGTGATCTCGGGGGTCGCGTGGGTGGCCGACGGCGCGCAGGGTGCTCCCGTGGACGTGCTCGTGATCCTCGCCATCCTGATCGCCAACGCCGTGATCGGACTCGTCCAGGAGCAGCGGGCCAAGGACGCCGTTGCCGCGCTCGGCCGGCTCACCGCGGCGTCCGCCACCGTCGTGCGGGACGGACGCCTGCAGCAGGTGCCGGCCGACGACCTGGTGCCCGGCGACCTGCTCGCGCTCGCCGAGGGCGACGCGGTCGGCGCGGACGCCCGGCTGGTCTCCTGCAGCGGGCTGCGGGTGCTCGAGGCGGCGCTCACCGGCGAGAGCGAGGCCGTGGCCAAGGACCCCGCCCCGCTGGCCGCGCCGGCCGGCATCGGCGACCGGATCGACATGGTGCACCGCGGCACCGCGGTCGTCCAGGGCAGCGGACGCGCCATCGTCACCGCTACCGGCATGGACACCGAGGTGGGCGGCATCGCCGAACTGCTCGAGGCCACGACCGAGGAACCCAGTCCGCTGCAGCGCGACCTCGCGAAGGTCTCGAAGCTGCTCGGCGTCACCGTGGTCGTGATCGCGGTGCTCGTGATGGCCGTGACGGCGTTCGCCAACGGCGTCCACTCGCTCGAGGACGCGGTCACCGTGCTGCTGCTCGGCGTCTCCCTCGCGGTCGCGGCCGTGCCCGAGGGCCTGCCGGCGATCCTGTCGGTGGTGCTGGCGATCGGCGTCCAGCGGATGGCCGGGCGCGGCGCCGTGGTGAAGCACCTCCACTCGGTGGAGACCCTCGGCTGCGCCACCGTGATCGCCTCGGACAAGACCGGCACCCTGACCCGCAACGAGATGACCGTGCAGCGGGTGCTCACCGCGTCCGGTGAGGTGCGGCTCACCGGCACCGGCTACCGGGCGGACGGGGCGCCCGTCGCGCTCGCCGGTGACCTGGACGACCCCGGCCTCACCGCCGAACTGGAGCTGGCGCTGCTGGGCGGTGCGCTCGCGAACAACGCGGCCGTGACCGAGACCCCCGCCGGCGTCGAGGTGCACGGCGACCCCACCGAGGCGGCGTTCGTGGTGGCGGCGCGCAAGCTCGCCGGGCTGGAGTCCCGGGTGCGGGCGTTCGAGCGGCGTGGCGAGATCCCGTTCACGTCGGAGCGCCGGCTGATGTCGTCGGTCGGCTGGCACGCCCCGCTGTCGCGGCTCGGCATCGTCACCAAGGGCGGGGCGGACGTGGTCCTGGGACGGTGCACGGCCGTGCAGCACGGCGACCGCGCGGTGCCGCTGTCGGCCGACGAGCGGACCCGGATCCTCGCCGGCATCGAGCGGCTCTCCGGGGAGGCGTACCGGGTGCTCGGGGTCGGCTACGCCTGGTTCCCGGGCGAGCGGCGCGACGACGTGCTCGACCGGCTCGGCACCGACGACGCGTCCGACCTGGAACACGACCTGGTCTGGGTGGGCGCGGTCGGCATCATCGACCCGCCGCGGGGCGAGGCGCTGGCGTCCATCGCGGAGGCGCAGCGGGCCGGGGTCCGCGTCCTGATGATCACCGGAGACCACCCGGCGACCGCCGCCCGGATCGCGACCGACCTGGGGATCGCCCCGCCGGGCACACCGGCGACCACCGGCGCCCAGCTGGACGCGGAGGGGCCCGACTGGCTCGCCGGGCGGGTGCGGACCAACCCGGTGTACGCGCGGGTGGCACCCGCCCACAAGCTGGCGCTGGTGCGCTCGCTGCAGGCGGACGGCCAGGTCGTCGCGATGACGGGGGACGGCGTGAACGACGCGCCCGCCCTCAAGGCCGCCGACATCGGGGTGGCGATGGGCCGGGGCGGCACCGAGGTGAGCCGCGAGGCGGCCGACATGGTGCTCGCCGACGACAACTTCGCCACGATCGTGGCCGCGGTGCGGGAGGGTCGGCGGATCTTCGCCAACATCGGCAAGTTCCTGCGCTACCTGCTCTCCTCGAACCTCGGCGAGGTGTTCACGGTCTTCGGCGGCGTCGTGCTCGCGGGTGCACTGGGGCTGACCGCGGCCGGTGGGGGAGACATGGTGGTGCCGCTGCTCGCCACCCAGATCCTGTGGATCAATCTCGTCACCGACTCGGCGCCCGCGCTGGCGATGGGGGTCGACCCGGAGGTGGACGACGTGATGGCGCGTCCTCCCCGGCGTCCCGGCGCCCCCGTGATCGACGGCGGGACCTGGGCGTGGTTCATCTGGGTCGGACTGGTGATGGGCGTGGCGACGCTGCTCACGATCGACGTGTTCCTGCCCGGCGGGCTGCTGCCGGGGTCGGGCTCGCTGACGGTGGCGCGGACGGCCGGCTTCACCACCCTGGTGTTCGCGCAGCTGTTCAACGCCTTCAACGCCCGGTCGCTGGTCGCGTCCGCGTTCAGCGGGGTGTTCGGCAACCGCTGGCTGTGGGGGGCGGTACTGCTCGGGATCGTGCTGCAGGTGGCCGTGGTGCAGGTGCCGTGGCTGCAGGTGGCGTTCGGGACGGCGTCCCTCGACCCCGGCGAGTGGCTCGTCTGCGTCGGGATGGCCTCCGTCGTGCTCTGGGCCGAGGAGGCCCGCAAGCTCGTCGTCCGCCTCAGGACCCGCTTCACCGGTTGAGCCTGCGAACCGGGGTCCCGGCTGCTGCCGGCCGATGGACCAGATCGGGGACGGTTCCGGTTACGGTCCGCGGCCAGGTGGACCGTAACAGGAACCGTCCCCGATTCGGTCCGGGTCCGGCGGGGATCGCGCCGGTGCCGCTCTCGAGGTGGGCGCGGACGAACCACTGGAACTTCTACAGGGCGCCGGTCTGGCCGATCAGCATGTCCTGGGTGACCAGGTCGAGTTCCTCGACGTCCGCCATCGCCTGGCGGTTCTCCGCGATCACCCGGTCGTACTCCTTGTCGAGCGCGGCGAGGTGCTGGGGCACGAGCGCCCGGTCGAGCGGGTAGTCGCTCCAGTCGCGGGTCTGCGTGATCGCGCCGACCGTGCCTCGCGGCGAGCCGCCCAGGGTGGCGATGCGCTCGGCGACCTCGTCCGCGTTCAGTCGCACCGCGTCGACCTCCGGGTCGATCATCTCGTGGACTCCGATGAAGCTCGGGCCGACCACGTTCCAGTGGATGTGCTTCAGGGTGAGCTGCAGGTCGTTGTACGTGTTCAGGCGTCCCTGCAGGATCTCGATCACCCGGGCGGCCTTCTCGGGGGCCAGTCCGGGGGCAGTGAACGCGTAATTCGTCATGTCTTGCATCTCCTTAGGTCGGGTCATGGTGGACGTTTCCGCTCCGGGCCGGAGCCCCGGGCGCCGTCACGTTCGACGCTATCCACAACCCACTCCGGACGCCGGGCATTCCGGAAACCTCAGACGCCGCCCAGCACCGCGCCCAGCCAGAGCCCGGACGCCACGAGCGCCAGCCCGAGCTCGGAGAGCGTGCCCAGACCGGTGCCCTTGAGGGCCGCGAGCGCGGAGCGCCAGGCATGCCGCGGGTCGTGCAGCCGGACGTACTCGGCGACGAACAGCCCGGTGAGGAAGAACAGCAGCAGGCCGAGCACCGGCACCACGAAGAACCCGACGATGCCGGCCAGCCCGGCGACCACGAGCGTCGCGTTCGGCACGCCCGCCGCGCGGGTGTGCTTCGCGGTGAGGTACCAGGTGAGCGTCATGCCACCCGCGACCAGCAGGACGCAGAGCACGGCCACGATCCACGCCGCCGGCGTGCCCGTGAACGCGGCCCAGACGACCACGGCCGCCCCGATCAGGATCGAGCCCGGCAGCACCGGCACCACGATGCCCACCAGGCCGACCAGGATCGCGATCCCGACGAGGACCTCCACCATGAGCCACCTCCGCAGCGCGAGTGCGTCCATTGTCCCCGGTGGGCCCAACCCCCCGGCCACCCCCCGAGACCGGCATGCCCGAACACCGCTGGCGCGCTGTTCGTCGGGACTCCTCCGCCCGGACGGCTGCCGCCGTCCTCGCGTCGTCGTCTAGGGTGCTGGGCGGTACGCACCACCAGAGAGCCAGGTCCAACGATGTCCGTCAACATCCCGTCCCGAACCCCCGTGAAGGCCCCGAGCAACACGGCCTACGCCGACGCCCGCGCGCTCAGCGACGGCCAGGCGAAGCCGCTCGGCGCGCTCGGCGACCTGGAGTCGCTGGCCGCGTGGGTGGCGTCCTGCCAGGGCACCTGCCCGCCCCGCCAACTGGACGACGTGCGCGTGGTCGTGTTCGCCGGCGACCACGGGGTGGCGACGGACGGGGTGTCCGCCTACCCGGTCGAGATCACGCCCGCCATGGTCTACGGGATCGCGGGCGGCCACGCCGGGGTGTCCGCGCTGGCCGCCGCCAACAACGTGACGGTGTCGATCTACGACCTGGGCGTGGCCGTCGACTTCCCCGACCTGCCGGCGGAGGTGTCCCGGTTCAAGGTGCGCCGGTCGTCCGGACCGATCCACCTCGCCGACGCGCTCACCCGCGACGAGGTCGAGGCAGCCCTGGCCGCCGGGGACACGATCGCGGCCGAGCAGGTTGCGGACGGCGCGCAGCTGCTGATCTCCGGCGACCTCGGCATCGGCAACACCACCATTGCGGCGGCGCTGATCGCCGCGACGCTCGACGTCCCGGCCGCCGCGGTGGTCGGACGCGGCACCGGCATCGACGACGGCACGCTGGTGCACAAGACGGCCCTGATCGAGGCTGCGCTCGCCCGTGCCGGCGCCCGCGTGGCCGATCCGGTCGAACGCCTCGCCGCGCTCGGTGCCGCCGATTTCGCCGCCGCCGTCGGGTTCATCTCGGGGGCCGCGCGCCGCGGCGTCCCCGTCCTGCTGGACGGGGTGATCGCGGTCGCCGAGGCCCTCGTCGCCGAGGACTACGCGCCCGGGACGAAGGCGTGGCTGCAGGCCGGCCACCGCTCCACCGAGCCCGGCCAGGCGCTCGCGCTGGACCGGCTGGGGCTGAAGCCGCTGGTGGACTTCTCGATGCGGCTGGGCGAGGGCAGCGGCGCCGTGATGGCCGTGCCGGTGCTCCGCTCCGCCATCGCCGCGCTCACCGGAATAGCCCAGCTCTCCGACCTGACGTGAGCGCGTTCGCGGGACTCCGGCTGGCCGTCGGCCTGCTGACGGTCGTGCCGGTGCGGCCGCCGGAGGAGATCGGACGCCCGCAGGCCCGGGCCGCCATGCTGCTCGCCCCGGTGGCCGTGCTGCCGCCGGCCCTGGTCGCGGGCGGGCTGGGTTGGGGCGCCGTGTGGCTGGGGCTGCCGTCCGCGATCGCCGGGGTGCTGGTGGTGGCCGCGCTGGCGCTCGGCACCCGCGCGATGCACCTGGACGGGCTGGCCGACACCACCGACGGCCTCGGCTCCGGCAGGGATGCCGGGGCCGCCCTCGAGATCATGAAGCGCGGGGACATCGGACCGATGGGTGTGGTCGCGCTCGTGCTGTCGCTGGGGGCGCAGTCGCTGGCCGCCGGGGTGGTGCTGGATCGTCCGTTCGGCTGGCTGTACCTGGCGGTGCTGATCTGCGCGTCCCGGGGAGCGCTGGTGCTCGGCTGCATGCGTGGCATTCCCGCAGCGCGCCCGGACGGGCTCGGTGCGCTGGTCGCCGGGAGCGTCCCGCTCGCGCCGGCCGCGATCGGCTGGCTCGTCCTCTCCGTCCTCACCGTCGGGACGGGGGCGCTCGCCGGCCAGGCGTGGTGGCTGCCGCTGGTCGGGGTGCTGTGCGCCCTCGCTGCGGTGTGGTGGCTGCTCACCCGCTGTGTCGCCCGGTTCGGAGGCGTCACCGGCGACGTGCTCGGGGCGCTGGTCGAGGTGGCGGCGTCCGTGCTGCTGGTGGTCGCCGCGATCGGTTAGGGCCGGTTCTTCGAGGAATCGCCGACGCCCGCCCCCGGCGACCCCTCCAGTCCCGCCGTCACCGGCTCACGCGCGCTGCCCGGCGAAGCGGACGCCGATGCCGGTCAGGACCACGTCGAGCTGCCGCTCGAAGCGTTCGTCGTAGTCGGTGAACAGATGCTGCCCGGCCTCCCGGACCAGGGGGACGTCCTCGACGTCGGCGGGATCGGGATGGGCGAGCAGGTACCGCTGGGTCGCGCCACGCTCCTGCTCGTCGATCACGAAGCCGACCACGAACGACGCCACGAGCTGCGCGGCGGCCACGGCGTCCTGCAGGGTCAGGCCGGCGTCCACCCAGTTGGCCAGCCAGGGCTCCTGCGCCTTCAGGACCGCCGGGTCGGTCAGTTTCGTGCCGGCGAAGGTCCTGGCACCGTTGCGGTGGGCGAGGTACTCCGCGCGCAGGGCCCGCGCGAAGGCGGCCAGCTGTTCGCGCCACCCCGCGGTGTCCGGTACCTCCTGGAGGCGGGCGGCGACCCGGCGGCGGATCTCGGTGCCCATCTCGTCGAGGATCTCCTGCTTGTTCGACATGTGCCAGTACAGCGCGGGCGCGCGCACCCCCAGACGGTTCGCGAGGGCCCTGGCCGTGACGCCGTCGATGCCCTGCTCATCGAGCAGGTCGAGCGCGGCCTGAACGATGAGTTCGCGGCTGATCCCCTTGGCCACCATCAGATTTTAACGCTGTTAAGCGAGTATGGCGCGGGTGCGGGCATACGCAGGTTCACCTCTGTCTCAAACCTCCAGCGGGCGTCCGGCGACCATCAGCACGACCCGGTCGGACGCGGACGCGACGGTCTGGTTCAGCCGGCCCAGATTGTCTGCGAACAGGCGTCCGGCGCGGTACTCCGAGACCAGGCCCCAGCCCACCTCGTTGGTCACGACCACCACGTCGTGGGGGTGGGCCCGGACGGCGTCGGCGAAGGCAGAGGTCTCCGCGGCCAGCCGGGGCGTCCACGCCGTCTCCTCGTCGTCCCAGGCGTGCCAGGTGTCCAGCAGGCGGGTCAGCCAGGTGCCCAGGCAGTCCACCAGCACCGGGCCCCCGGCGTCCGTGACGGCCGCGGTGAGGTCGAGGGTCTCGACCGTCCGCCACGCCGGTGGACGGCGCAGCCGGTGGGCGGCCACACGGGCGGCCCACTCGGCGTCGTGGGCGGGGTCGGCCGGGTAGCCGGGGGTCACGTAGCTCACCGCTTCGCCGGCGGAGAGCAGCGACTCGGCGTGGCGGGACTTGCCGCTGCGTACCCCGCCCGTGACCAGCACGTGGACCATGCCCCGACCCTACCCAGACCGGCGCCCGGGTCGCACCCGGGACCATTCCCGCTGCGCGGACCGAATCAGGGACGGTTCCTAATCCGGTCCACCGGAGGGCGGCGCCAGCCGTCCCGCGGCGATCCGGCGGGCGTCGGCGCGGTAGAGCCGGGCATGGTCGGCCAAGTCCGGGTTGCCGAGCCCGGCGGACGCGGCGTCGCTGAAGTCCGCGAGGGCGTCCAGGCGCTCCGCGACGAGGGGGAGCAGGCCGGCCGGCGACGCGTCCGAGCCGTAGGACGCGAGCAGGCGCTCCAGCCGGCGCGCGCGCTCCGCGTCCGTGGCCGGCCCACCCGGATCCGTCCACCCGGTGAGGGGAGCGAGCCGGTACGCGAGGTACGCGAGGTCCCAGAGCCGGGGCCCCGGAGAGCAGAAGTCGAAGTCGATCACGCCGACGAGGCGGGTATCGGTGAAGACGAGGTTGTAGGGCGCGAAGTCGTTGTGGCACACCACCTCGGCGGGCTCGCGGGTCGGCGAGCGCCAGCCGTCCCGTACCCCGGCGAGCGGTGCGGACGCGTCGTGCAGTCGGCGCAGCAGGCGTCCGGCGTCGCCGAGCACGGACTCCGTCCACACCCAGGCCGGCAGGGGGTGGTCCGGGACGGTCCCGGCCAGGAAGGTGAGCCGCTCGCGTCCGTCCGCCGTGAACCCCAGCGGACGCGGCGTCTCCGCGATCCCGGCCGCCGCACCTCGTCGCCGAGTCGCGTCACCGCGCCCATGTTCCCGCCGGCCAGCGGCTCCTCGGTACCCACACCTTCATTCGACCACAAGGGACGGGCGCGGTACTCCTCGGTGGCGAGCCGGATGCAGGCCGCGGCCACCTCCATGGCCGTGCGCACCTCGTCGAGCGGCGGACGCGTCGGTGCGAGCCGGATGTTGCGGTTCTCCGGGTCGAGGCCACCGGGGTAGGTGGCGCCGGCCGGGGTCAGGCTCACCCCGGCGGCGTTTGCCAGTTCGACCACGCGCGCAGCGACCGGCTCGGTGGTGAACAGCGAGCTGAAGTAGCCGCCGCCCGGTGTCGTCCAGGTGGCGTAGGCGCCGTCGGTGCCCAGCCGGGTCGACAGCACCTCGTCCACCGCGGCGAACTTGGGCGCGATCAGCGCGGCGTGCGCGCGCATCAGCCCTTCGACGCCTCCCGGGTAGCCTTCGAGGAAGCGGACGTGGCGCGCCTGCTCGACCTTGTTCGGACCGATGCTCTGTGCGCCGAGCAGCTTCGTCAGCCAGGCGACGTTGGCGGGCGAGGTGCCGACGAAGCCCAGTCCGCCGCTGGCGAACGTGACCTTGCTGGTGCTGCCGAACACGAACGCCCGGTCGGGGTGGCCGGCCGTCGCGCACAACTCGACGAGGTTCACCGTCCGCGCCGGTTCGCCCAGGTGGTGGGCGCGATAGGCGTCGTCGGCGAAGATCGTGAAGTCGGACGCCGCCGCGTCCAGCCCCGCGAGCCGGGCGGCCTTCTCCGCGCTGATCGTCTCGCCACCGGGGTTGGAGTACGTCGGCACGAACAGGACGCCCTTCACCGCGGGGTCGGCCGCCGCGGCCCCGATCGCCGCCACGTCCGGCCCGTCCGGCTCCATGCCCACGCCGACCAGTTCGAAGCCGAGCGTGCCCAGCAGCAGGAAGTGCCGGTCGTAGCCGGGCACCGTGACCACGATCTTCGGCCGCTCGTGCACCCAGCCGCGCTGCGACCCGCGGACGCCGTGCAGCAGCGCGAAACCGAGCACCAGCGCCTGCAGTTCGAGCGAGGAGTTGTTCCAGACCACGGTGCTGGCCGCGTCCACGCCCAGGTAGCGGCCGAACAGGGCCCGTGCGCCGGGCAGTCCGGCGACGCCGCCGGGATAGTTGCGCAGGTCGATGCCGTCCATCGTGGTCGCGCCGGGGGTGACGGCGGTGAGCAGCCCGTCGGACAGGTCGAAGTCCGCGTCCGAGGGCTGGCCGCGCTGCAGGTTGAGCTTCAGCCCGAGCGCGGCGAGCTCGTCGTACGCGGCCTGCGCGGCGGAGAGTGGCGTGGTCATGTTCCTCCTTGCCGCCGCGGGTCAGTAGCCGATGGCCTGCAGGGTGGCGCGGATGGCGGCGGCGGACTTGTTCAGCATGCCGATCTCGTGGGCGTCCATCGGGAACTCGAAGACCCGCTCGACACCGGCCGGACCGACCAGGCTCGGCACCGACAGCGCCACGCCCGAGACGCCTCGGTAGTCGGTGAGGACGCTGGAGAGCGGCCAGATCTTGTGCTGGTCGCCGAGGATCGCCTCCACCAGCCGCGCCCCGGCCAGGCCGATCGCGTAGTTCGTCGCGCCCTTGCCCTCGATGATCGAGTAGGCCGCGTGCACCGTGTCGTGGGCGATGGTGGCGAGCACCTCCTCGGTGAACACGCGCGTGCCGGCGTCGTCGGTCCAGTTGCGGATCGGGATCTGCGCGATCGACGCGGAGGACCAGATCGGGAACTCGGTGTCGCCGTGCTCGCCGAGCATCGCGGCGTGGACGTTCGACAGTGACACGCCGGCGCGCTGTGCGATCGCCCAGCGCAGCCGGGACGTGTCCAGCAGCGTCCCGGTCGACAGGATCCGGCTGACCGGCAGCCCGCTGACCTTATGGGCCACCACGGTGAGCACGTCGCACGGGTTGGTGACCAGCACCAGCACGGCGTCCGGGGCCTGCTCCAGCAGCTGGGGCACCAGCTGGGACATGATCCCGGCGTTCACCCCGGCCAGGTCGAGCCGGGTCTGGCCGGGCTTCTGCCGGGCGCCCGCGGTGATGATGATCACCGAGGAGTCCTTGACCACCTCGATGTCGGCGCCGCCGGTGACGATGCGGGTCGGCGTGAACTGGGTGCCGTGGGACAGGTCGTGGACCTCGGCCTCGACCTTCTTCGCGTCGATGTCGTACAGGGCGATCTGGCGGGCGGAACCCCGGATCAGGGAGGCGTACGCGATGGACGTGCCGACCGACCCGGCACCGACCACGGTGAGCTTGGAATTGGCGAGGTTCTTGCTCTCGACGGACACGGAACTCATGTCCTTGAGACTACTGGTCGGCGGGCGCGTCCATCGTCTCGGACCGGGGCAGCTCGACCAGCGCGCGGACGACCCTCTCCAGGCCGGTGCGCCACGCGTTCCGGTCGCCCTCGGAGCCGAGCAGCGCGGTCTCCTGCTGGATCCGCTCGCAGTAGGCGTCGGTCACGGTGACGAAGTCGTCGATCGGCACCCGAAGTCGGACCTGTCGCGTCCGCAGCGATTCCGCCAGGGCGGTGCGGGCGAGGCTGCTGGTGGAGCGTTCCACCTCGATCATGGCCGGTCGGAACGACGGGTTGCGGTAGGCGTACAGCCTCAGCTCGGCCCGGACCAGCAGCCAGTCGTCGTCCACGTCGCTGCCGGCGTCCAGGACGGCCAGCACCATCGCCAGGAGTTCGTCGAGCGAGTTCGGGGTCAGCCCCGGGTCGGGTACCGCGGCGAGCGCCCGGTTCATCACGTCGAGCAACTGGTCGCCGCGGCGGCGGAGGATCTCCAGGCAGAGCTCCTCCTTGCTGTCGAAGTTGGAGTAGAACGCGCCGCGGGTGAAGCCGGCCCGCTCGCTGATCTCCTCGACGCTGGCGCCCTCGACGCTCTTCTCGGTGATGAGCTGGGTGGCGGCGTCGATCAGGCGGTCGCGGGTGTGCTGACGACGACTGCTCACCGTGGCCGTCATGTCGCTCCCTCCCCGGGACCTCTCGCTCGCTCGATACGGCAGTGTATCGGATACGTGACTGTATCGGATACAGTTCTGTATCGCGTACTTTCGCGAAAGGGGATCAGGTGTCGTCGTTCCTGTATCGACTCGGCCGGGCGAGCTATCGCCGTCGTGGCCGGGTGCTGGCCGGCTGGCTGATCCTGATCGCCGTGCTCGGCGGTCTCGCGCTCACCGTCGGCGGGCCCTTCGACGACACCTTCGACATTCCCGGGGCCGAGTCGACCGAGGCCCTGGCCCAGTTGAAGGTCACCTTCCCCGAGGCCGCGGACGCGACGGCGACCGTCCTGATCACCGTCCCGCAGGACGAGGCCCTGGCCGACAAGGACGTCAAGACGGCCGTGAAGGAGTGGATCTCGTCGCTGGAGGACCTGCCCTTCGTGAACGGCGTGACCAGCCCCTACACCACTCACGTCGACGGGCTGATCAGCAGCGACGGACGCAGCGGTTTGGTCACGGTGCGGGTGCAGGGCAGCGTCTCGACCTTCACCGACGCGCAGCGGAGCACCCTGACCGCCGCCGCCGACACCCTGACCACGTCCCTGCCCGGCTCCGAGGTGCTGGTCGGTGGCGAGGTGTACTCGACCCACCTGCCCACCCTGAGCGTGGTGGAGGCCCTGGGCCTGGTGGTCGCGCTGATCGTGCTGGTCGTGACCCTCGGCTCGGCGATCGCCTCGATGATGCCGGTGGCGACCGCGCTGGCCGGCGTCGGTATCGGCGTGATGCTGGTGCGCACCGGCGCCGGGGTGATCACGGTGAGCTCGACCACCCTGATCCTGGCGATCATGCTCGGCCTCGCGGTCGGCATCGACTACGCCCTGTTCATCCTGTCCCGGCACCGCGACCAGCTGGCCACCGGCATGGACACCGAGGAGTCGGCCGCGCAGGCGATCGGCACCGCCGGTTCCGCGGTGGTGTTCGCCGGCCTCACCGTGGTGGTCGCGCTGGTCGGCCTGAGCATCTCCGGGGTGCCGTTCCTGTCGGTGATGGGCGTCTTCGCCGCCGTCACGGTGGCGTTCGAGGTGCTGCTCGCGCTCACCCTGCTGCCCGCCCTCATGGGCTTCGCAGGGGAGCGGCTGCGTCCGAAGAAGGGGACGCGGAGATCCCGCAGGGCCGCCAGGGCCGCCGCGGCCGCATCGCCCGCCGCCGTTGCGTCCTCCGGGGCCGCGACCGCCACCGCCGAGTCGTCGGAATCGTCCGCCGGTGACGGGGACGGCGGCACGCCGGAGCGGAAGCCGCGGTTCAGCGCGTCCGCCTGGTGGGTGGGAGTGGTCACCCGGTGGCCGGTGGTCACGATCGTCGTGGTGCTGGTCGGCCTGGGTGCGCTGGCCCTTCCGACCAGGGACCTCTACCTCGCCCTGCCCACGTCGGGACGCTCGCTGCCCGGCACCCAGGACCGCGAGACCTTCGACGAGATCAGCCGCATCTTCGGCGTCGGCTTCAACGGCCCGCTGATCGTGACCGGGTCCGTGGTGGAGTCCGACGACCCGGTCGGGATCATGGACTGCCTGAAGGACGACATCGAGAAACTGCCCGGCGTGAAGCTGGTGGCCGCCGCCACCCCGAACGCGAACGCCGACACCGGCATGGTCCAGATCATCCCGACCACCGGACCCGACGACCCGGCCACGGCCGACCTGGTGCAGGAACTGCGGGACCGCCACGACTACTGGCAGCAGCACTGCGACATCGACACCGCGGTCACCGGCTTCACCGCCGTCCAGATCGACGTCACCGACCGGCTCCGGGACGCGCTGCTGCCCTTCGGCATCTTCGTGGTCGGCCTGTCCCTGGTGCTGCTGACCCTCGTGTTCCGCTCGATCTGGGTGCCGGTCAAGGCCGCGGCGGGCTACCTGCTCAGCGTCGGCGGCGCGTTCGGCGCCACCGTGCTGGTGTTCAACGACGGCTACTTCAAACAGGTGATCAACCTCGCCGAGGCCGGGCCGGTGATCAGCTTCCTGCCGATCATCATGATGGGCCTGCTGTTCGGCCTGGCCATGGACTACGAGGTGTTCCTGGTCTCCCGGATGCGCGAGGAGTTCGTCCACGGCAACACCACCCGCTCGGTCGAGGACGGCTTCGTGCACTCGGCGAAGGTGGTGGTGGCCGCTGCCCTGATCATGTTCAGCGTGTTCGCCTTCTTCGTGCCGCACGGTGACGGCAACATCAAGCCGATCGCGTTCAGCCTCGCCGTCGGGGTCGCGCTGGACGCCTTCGTGGTCCGGATGACCCTGGTGCCGGCGGTGATGAAGCTGCTCGGCCGGCACGCCTGGTGGCTGCCGGCCTGGCTGGACAAGCGACTGCCCTCGCTCGACATCGAGGGCGA
>JAXGTK010000030.1:0-21150 GCA_040774965.1 Propionicimonas sp.
CGTTCGCCGTCGTCGACACGGTGACCGGGAACTCGGCGCCGGACCGCGGACCCGCCAGGACGGCGCGGGTGGCCCGGGCCCGTCCGCCCGCCGCGACCACCGAGGTGACCGGGCCGAGGGCGAGCACGAGGGCCGTGAGGTAGTAGGGACCGATGTCGAGCACCGGCCCGCCGCCGGCGGCGAAGAAGAACTCCGGACTCGGGTGCCACGCGTCCGGTCCGGGGCCCTGCATGATCGCGAGGCCCGCCACGGGCCGCCCGACGTCGCCGTCCGCGAGCGACCGCAGGGCGGACTGCAGGCCCGGCCCGAGCACGGTGTCCGGGGCGCAGCCGACCTGGACGCCCCGGGCCGCCGCCTCGTCCAGCAGGGCGCGGGCGGACGCCCGGTCGAGCCCGAGCGGCTTCTCGCTCCAGACGTGCCTGCCCGCCCGGACCGCCCGCGTGGAGACCTCCACGTGCGCGGCGGGGACGGTGAGGTTCACGACCAGTTCGACGTCGGGGTGGCCGAGCACCGCGTCCACCCCGCCCGAGGCGGGGACGCCGAAGGCCTCCGCCTGTGCGGCGGCCCGCGCCTCGTCCAGGTCGCCCAGCGCCACCACCCGCACGTCCGGGTAGGTCGCGAGGTTGGTCAGGTACTGGGTGGAGATGTTGCCGGCGCCGACCAGGCCGACACCGACCGGCATCAGCGCGCCTTGAGGTACTCGATGCTCTGCCGGACCTCGTCGATCGGGTCGATCGCCGCCAGGTCGAACTCGACCACCCAGGTGCGGTTCGCCGATGCGTCCAGGATCGGCGCCAGGTCCATCAGGCCCGTTCCGAGCACCACGTTGGCCGCGCCGCTGCGGGACGGCTGCAGGGGGCCGTCCTTCACGTGCAGGTGCGTGATCCGGTCGCCGTAGGTCGCCAGGAGCGCGGGGACGTCGCGTCCGCCGGCCGCGGCCCAGTAGGTGTCCACCTCGAGCACGACGCGCTCGTCGAGCAACTCGACGAGGAAGTCGTAGGCGGGCGTGCCGGCCACGTCCGGGGCGGTGAACTCGAAGTCGTGGTTGTGGTAGCCGATCGCGATCCCGGCGGCGGCGAACGTGTCGACCAGGCCGTTCAGTGCGGTGGCGAGCTCACGGATGCCCGCCTCGTCCTGCCACTTCTCCGGATCCCAGAACGGCTGGAAGACGGTCTTCACGCCGAGCGCCCGGGCGGCGGCGAGCACCTTCCCGGGCTCGGAGACCAGGCCGGCGTGGGCGCTGCCGGCGACCAGGCCGCTCGCGGCGAGCCCCTCGGGGAGCCAGGCGAAGTTCTCGATGCCGAAGGGTTCCACTTCGTCCAGGCCCATCGTCGCGAGGGCGGCGAGGGTCGCGTCCCGGTCGGACGTGAGCTGGTCGCGAAGGGTGTAGAGCTGCAAGCTGAGTGTGGCCACAATGCCTCCTGTTGCGGGAAATGATCGCGCTCTCAGCATAGGGCAGATAGTATGAACGCGCTCTCACCGTGCTGGATCGGCGGGGGCCCGTCGATTACGAAGGAGTGATTGTGAGCACGTTCCGGGTAGGCATCATCGGTGTCGGGTTCATCGGGACCCTCAAGCACCTCGAGGGCCTGGCTGCCAACGCCGACCTGTGCGACATCGTGGGGATCTGCGACCTCGTGCCCGAACGGGCGGAGAAGGCGAAGCAGAACTTCGCCCCCGACGCCTACACCACCACCGACTACCACGAGATCGTGAACGACCCGGACATCGACGTGGTCTACGTGTGCACCTGGAACGTCAGCCACTGCGAGATCACCTGCGCGGCGCTGGAGGCCGGCAAGCACGTCATGTGCGAGAAGCCGATGGCGGTCACCGGCGCCGAGGCGCGACTGATGGTCGAGACCGCGAAGCGGACCGGCCGCAAGCTCACCATCGGCTACCAGAACCGGTTCCGGCAGGACGCACAGTTCCTGCGCGGCGCGGTGGACGCGGGCGAGCTGGGCGAGATCTACGTGGCCAAGGCCCACGCCGTCCGCCGCCGCGGCGTGCCGACCTGGGGCGTGTTCACCGACAAGGAGAAGCAGGGCGGCGGCCCGCTGATCGACATCGGCACCCACGCCCTCGACCTGGCGCTGTGGTACCTGGGTGACTACGAGGTGGAGTCGGTCACCGGCTCGGTGTACTCCAAGCTGCGCAACAAGCCGGAGGGCAACCCGGGTGGCGGCTGGGACCCGGCCACGTTCAGCGTCGAGGACTCCGCGTTCGGCTACGTGAAGCTGAAGAATGGTGCCACGATCTTCGTCGAGGCCGCCTGGGCCCTGAACGACAAGAACCCGCGCGAGGCCGCGGTCACGCTGATGGGCACTGAGGGCGGCGCCGAGATCGAGCGGTCGTCCGCCGGTTACGCGGTCAGCCTGAACAAGGTGCTGGCGAACCGGATGGTCATCTCCGAGCCGAACCCGAGCACGCCCGGATCGGACGGCTTCACCACGCTCGGCACGCTGGAGACGAGGCAGTGGCTGGAGGCGCTCCGCGACGGCCACGACCCGCTGGTCCTGCCCGAGCAGGCCGCCGTGGTCACCGAGGTGCTCGAGGCGATCTACGCGTCCGCCGCCTCCGGGGAGACCATCCGCTTCTGACCCGCCGGACCGTATCAGGGACGGTTCCTGATACGGTCCGCGGACGGCCAGCCGGGGTGGTGGACCGTATCAGGAACCGTCCCCAATCTGGTCCACGGACGCGACAGGGGCCGGATCCGTACGGATCCGGCCCCTGTGGCCTGGCAGCTCAGCGGCTGCCCGTTCGAGTGTTACTTCCCGCAGACCTCGGCTGCAGCCTTGCCCGCGGCCGTGTCGGACGCGTACTCGGTGCAGACGTTGTCCTTGGTCACGATGACCGGGGTCAGCAGGTAGGCCGGGACGACCTTCACACCGTTGTTGTAGCTCTCGGTGTCGTTGACCTCGACCGGCTGGCCCTGGGCGATCTTGCCGATGTACTCGACGACCTTGGTCACGAAGTTCTTCGTGTCCTTGTCGATCGTGGAGTACTGGATGCCTTCGTAGACCAGCTTCACGGACTCGACCTCGGAATCCTGACCGGTGATGACCGGGTTGTCCTTGCCAGCCGACTTGACGGAGGTCAGGACCGCGCGGGCCAGGGTGTCGTTCGGCGACAGCACGCCGTTGAGGGTCGCGTCCTGGTAGTTCGCCGACAGGATGGCGTCCATGCGCTTCTGCGCGTTCTCAGCCTTCCAGCCCGCGGTCGCGGTCTGCTGCTGGGTCACCTGACCGGAGAGGACCTTCAGGGTGCCGTCGTCGATCTTCGGCTGCAGGACGCTCATCGCGCCCTCGAAGAACGGCTTGGAGTTCGCGTCGTCCGGCGAACCGGAGACCAGCTCGATGTTCCACGGGGAAGCCTGACCGCTCTTCGCCAGGCCCTCGAGCAGCGCGGTGCCCTGCAGCACGCCGACCTTGTAGTTGTCGTAGGCCATGTACATGTCCACGGCGTCGGTGTTGGTCAGCAGCCGGTCGTAGGCGATGACCGGGATGCCGGCCTCCTTGGCGGCCTCCAGCTGGCTGCCCAGCTGCGAGCCGTCGACCGCACCGACGACCAGGAGCTTGACGCCCTGCTCGATCATGGCCGAGATCTGGTTCTGCTGCTCCGGCGCGCCACCGTTGGCGAACTGGACGATCGGGTCGAACCCGGCAGCCTTGAGCTGGTCGTTGAACAGGCCCTCGGCCAGCACCCAGTTCTCCGAGGTCTTCTGCGGCAGGGAAACGCCGATCTTGGAACCCGCGGCGAAGCCGGAGCCAAGGGTCAGCATGTTGCCGTCAAGACCGGTGGAGGCAGCCGCCGAAGCGCTTCCCGACGCTGCGGTGGTGGCACCACGGTCACTGCTCGAGCAACCGGAGAGCGCGAGCGCCGCGGATGCACCGAGGACGATCGCCGCGGTAGCGATTCTCTTCATGTGTCTTCCTTCTGTTGGATGGATGGATGGATGGATCGATATCGAAGCGCCGGCGACCCGGCGGGTGATCAGGAGAACAGCCCGGTCGTCTGGGCCAGTGCGTAGAACAGGACGATCGTCCCGATGAAGACCCCGACGACCAGCGCGGCGATGACGCCGTTGCGGGCCTGCCGGGCGCTGTTGGGACGGTCCGTGCGCCAGACCAGCCACAGGGCCAGCCCGACCGGGAACACGAGGAAGCTCAGCACGGCCCACAGCGGGTTGCCGTAGTCCCGGCTCGCCACTCCCCCCTCGAGTTCGGCCTCGACGGCCTTCGGGTTGAAGCCGCGGGCCAGGGCCCCGATGATCGACGGTCTGCCCTGCGCCTTGCTGTAAAGGTCGAAGGCGACCGCGATCAGCAGGACGAGGCCCTTGATGATCTGCGTCATGTCCGACCCGACGCCCATCAGGTACAGGCCGTTGTTCAGCACGGCCATGACCAGACCACCGATCACGGAACCGGTCACCGTGCCGATGCCGCCGGAGACCGCGGCGCCGCCGATGAACACGGCCGCGATGGCGTCCAGTTCCCAGCCGACACCGTCGGCCGGGCCCGTGGAGGTGGACCGGCCGAAGTACATGATCGCGGCGACCGCGGCCAGGAAGGACATGTTGGTCATGACGAGGAAGTACGTCCGCTTCACGCTGATGCCGGTCAGGGCGGCGGCGGCCTTGTTGCCACCGACGGCGTAGACGCCGCGGCCGATCGTCGTCCGGGTCGCGATGAAGTTGTAGATCAGGGCCAGGACGACGAGGATCAGGCCGGTCACGGGGAACGAGGTGCCCGAACGCCCGCTGCCGAACAGCCACGTGATGTAACCCAGGGCGACCGCGATCACGCCCAGGCGGACGAGCGCGACCCACAGCGCCGGCGGGGTGCCGCCGGCCTTGCTCACCCGTGCCCTGCGACGGAAGTCGAGGAAGACGATGGCGGCCAGCGCGACGATGCCGAGGAGGAGGGTCGAGTTGTTGAGGCCGGTGTTCGGGCCCCACTCGGGCAGGTAGCCGCCGCCGATGAACCGGATCTCCGCGGGCGCGGGCTGGGACGAGGCCTTGCCGACGTACTGGTAGAGGCCGCGGAAGAGCATGTAGCCGGCGAGCGTCGTGATGAAGCCCGGGACGCCGACGAAGGCCAGCCAGGAGCCCTGCCACATGCCGATGAGGATGCCGATGAAGAGCCCGAACAGGATGCCCAGCCACCACGGGAACGACCAGAAGTTGATCGACAGCGCCGTACAGATTCCCACCACGGCGGCGACCGAGCCCACCGACAGGTCGATCTGCCCGGTGATGATCACGAACAGCATGCCGATCGCGAGCACCAGCACGTAGGAGTTGCCGTTCAGGATGTTCTGGGCGTTCGACGGCGTCAGCATCTTGCCGCCGGACACGATCTCGAAGAACAGCGCGAGGACGATCAGCGCGCCCAGCATGCCGTACTGGCGGAGGTTCCCACCGAAGATCTGCTTGATTCCGCCGCCGACGGAGGACGCGGACGTCCCGCCCGAGGGCCCACCGGCCTTGCCGGATTCGGTCTCCATCACTTTCGTTGCAGTCATCTCTTCGTTTCCTGGATCGGTCTGTTCGCGTATCAATTCCGGCAACTCAGGCTGCTGCCGTGTCGGTCATCAGTCGCATCAGCGACTCCTGCGTCGCCTCGGCGGCGGCCATCTCTCCGGTGATCCGCCCCTCGAACACGGTGTAGATGCGGTCGCACACCCCGAGCAGCTCCGGCAGTTCGGACGAGATCATCACCACGCCCTTGCCCTCGTCGGCCAGGCGGTTGACCAACCCGTAGATCTCGTACTTCGCACCCACGTCGATGCCGCGGGTCGGCTCGTCGAGGATCGCCAGGGTCGGCTGGGTGAACATCCACTTCGCCAGCACGACCTTCTGCTGGTTGCCACCCGACAACGTGGAGACTCCCACGTTGATCGACGCCGCCTTGATGTTCATCGCCTGGCGGTAGTCCTCGGCGGCGGCGACCTCGGCCTCCATGTCGATCACGGATCGCTTGCTGATCCGGCCGATCCCCGCCGAGACGATCGTGTTCTTCACGTTGTCGAGCAGGTTCAACCCGAGCACCTTGCGATCCTCGGGCACGTAGGACAGGCCGTGTGCGATCGCGGACTGCACGCTGGTGATCTGGACCTCCTCACCGTCGATCAGCATGGTTCCGGCGACGTAGGTGCCGTAGGTGCGGCCGAAGAGCGAGCGGGCGAGCTCGGTGCGCCCCGCGCCCATGAGGCCGGCGAAACCGACGATCTCGCCCCTGCGCACGTAGAAGCTGGAGTGGTTGCAGACCAGTCGGCCCGGCACCTGCGGATGCTCCACCGTCCAGTCGCGCACCTCGAAGAACTTCTCCCCGATGACCGGGGTGTGCTCGGGGAACCGGGAGTCGAGCGCCCGCCCGACCATCCCCCGGATGATCCGGTCCTCGTTCACGTTGCCCGACTCGACGTCCAGCGACTCGATCGTGTGCCCGTCGCGGATGATCGTGATCGAGTCGGCGATCTCGGCGATCTCGTTCAGCTTGTGCGAGATCATGATCGACGTCAGGCCCTGCGCCTTGAGCTGGCGCAGGATGTTCAGCAGGTTCTCCGAGTCCTCCTCGTTCAGCGCGGAGGTCGGCTCGTCGAGGATCAGCAGCTTCACGTCCTTCGACAGGGCCTTGGCGATCTCGATGAGCTGTTGCTGGCCGACGCCCAGGTTCTTGATCGCGGTGTCGGGATCGACGTCCAGGCCGACCCGCTGCAGCAGCCGCACCGCGCGCTGCCGGGACTCGACCCAGTCGATGACGCCGTTCCGCGTCACCTCGTTGCCGAGGAAGATGTTCTCCGTCACCGAGAGTTCGGGGATCAGCGCCAGCTCCTGGTGGATGATCACGATCCCCACGTGCTCGGAGGACTTGATCCCGCTGAAGGACATCTCCTCGCCGTCCAGGATGATCCGGCCCTCGTAGGTGCCGGACGGGTGCACACCGGAGAGCACCTTCATGAGGGTCGACTTCCCTGCGCCGTTCTCGCCGCAGATCGCGTGGATCTCGCCGCGGCGCACCGTCATCGTCACGTCGTCCAGGGCGCGCACGCCGGGGAAGTCCTTCGTGATCGCGAGCATCTGGAGGATCGCGTCCGGATTCGCCCTCCCGGCCAGCTCCGCCTCATCCGTGGTCATGCGCGAACCGCTTGAGCGATGTCGCCCCGAGGTCGTGGAATCGGAACTGGCTGGCAGAACACGGGGTCCCCTCCCTTTCGACGCCGGGCAGGCGCCGAGCCGACAACGCTGTTGGGGCAAGTTCGACCAGTCGGAGCGGTGAACTTGCTCGAACTGCACCCTATGGACGAGCTTTTCGACTGTCAACGGTCATATCCGCCTCGTTATCGAATCGTTTTCTTCCGACGATGATTGAAAAGTGGCGCGGCTGAGCCTATGCTCCTTTCCATGTCGCCGACGACAGGACGCCCCTCGCTGCGGGACCGGACCCGGGAAGAGGTGTTCGACCTGATCCGGGAGTCGCACGACCTCACCCGTTCAGCACTGGTCGACCTGACCGGCCTGCCCAGCAGCACGGTCGGGCACGCCGTGGCACGGCTGATCTCCGAGGGGCGCGTCGCCGAGTCCGCGCCGCCGGCGAAGGGCCCGGGGTCCGGCAGCGGGCGTCCCGGATCGATCCTGAACGCGGTCGCCACCTCCACCCGCACCGGCGCGATCGACTTCGGCCACCGGCACTTCCGAGTCGCCCTCGGCGACGACCAGGGCAACGTGGTCGATGAGGAGATCGTCCCGCTGAACGTCGACCAGTCGCCGGTGCGCGGACTGGACGCGGCCGCGGCCAGCCTGCGCGGGCTCTGCGAGCGGAACGGCGTGAAGGCGCTGGCGTGCGTCGCGGCCGGAGTTCCCGGACCGATCGAGGTGGAGACCGGCCTGGTCTGCTCGACGACCACCCTGTCGAACTGGGCCGGCATGTACCCGGCGCGCGAGCTCGAGAAGCGCCTCGGGGTACCCGCGCTGGTCAGCAACGACGCCAGCGTCGGCGCGCTCGGCGAACTCCACCACGGCGCCGGCCAGGGGCACCGGGACTTCCTCTACATCAAGGCGTCCCACGGCATCGGCGCCGGGATGGTGGTCAACGGCGAGCTGTTCGAGGGCGGCACCGGTTTCGCCGGCGAGATCGGGCACATCATCATCTCGGGGCGGCCCGAACTGTGCCGGTGCGGCAACCGCGGCTGCCTCGAGGCGGTGGTCTCGGTGCCGTCGGTGAAGGAGCAGCTCAGCCACACCCACCCCCACCTCGACGTGGACGCGGTCGACCTCGCCACCCTCGACGACCCGGTGTCCGCCCGCATCTTCAACGAGAGCGGACGCACGCTGGGCGCGGTGCTGGCGGGCCTGTGCGACCTGCTCAACCCCACCGTCCTGATCATCGGCGGCGAACTGGGCGCGTCCGGGCAGCCCCTGATCGACGGCGTCCGGGCGTCCGTGAACCGCTTCGCCCAGCCGTCCACCTCGAGCGCGATCGAGGTCGTGGCCGCGGGCCTGGGCCAGCGCGCCGAACTCGTCGGCACAGTGCAGCTGGCCGCCACTCTCACCCGCGCCTGACGTCTCAGCGGGCCCACAGCTTGCCAGTCGGGGGATGATGGATGCATGAAGTCAACGCCCGGCGCACCGGGGCGCCGCACCCTCTGGCTGGCGCTGGCCGTCGTACTGGCTGTCGCGGGCCTCAGCGGCCTCCTGGCCAGGGGAGCCGTCGCGGACCCGGTGCTCACACCGCTCACCCCCGCGGAGCTGCTGAACAAGGTGGCCGCCGCCCACGTCGACGGAATGTCCGCCACGTTCGAGCAGCGCAGCGACCTGGGCCTGCCATCGCTGCCCACCGGCTCGCTGCCGAACGGGGACAGCCTCGCGTCCGCGCTCACGATGCTCACCGGCGACCACACCTTCCGGGTCTGGACGTCGGGCACCGACAAGGCCAGGGTCGCCGTGGTCGACGGCGCCACCGAGACCTCCGTCATCCGCAACGGCGACCAGGTCTGGACCTGGTCGAGCGAGAAGCAGGAGGCGGGCCACACCACCCTCACACCGGGTGAGAAGACGAGCCCCACGGCCACCCCGCTCTCCCCGTCCGAGGCCATCACGACCTTCCTCGACGCGGTCGAGCCGACGACAGGGGTGGCCACGTCCGGGACGGGGTACGTGGCCGGGCGCGCCGTGTACCAGCTGGTGCTCACGCCGAAGGACTCCGCGAGCCTCGTCGGCCAGGTCCGCGTCTTTGTGGACGCCGAGACCTTCGTGCCGCTGGGCGCGCGCGTGATCGCCGCCGACGGCAGCGACGCGTTCACCCTGGCGGCGACCTCGGTCGACTTCTCCCGTCCGGACTCCTCGTTGTTCGACTTCACTCCTCCGCCGGGGGCGAAGGTCACCGAGATCACCCGACCCACCGAAGAGCCCTCGACACCGAAGGGGACGTCCGCGAAGCCGACCGTCCACGGCACCGGCTGGACCGCCGTCGCCGTGACGAGCACAGGGAAGTCGCAGGACCAGACGATGACGACCCTGCTGAAGTCCCTGCCGGAAGTGAGCGGGACGTGGGGCAGGGGACGGCTGCTGCAGACGACCCTCGTCACGGTGGTCTTCACCGACGACGGCCGGCTCGCGGCCGGGGCGGTCGCGCCGGAGCGGGTCTACGCCGCACTGGCCGAGAAGTGAGCCCGGGCCAACCGGCCATCAGCTCCACAGGCCTCAGCAAGCGCTTCGGCCGCCAGCAGGTCGTCGCCGACCTCGACCTGGTCGTGCCCCGGGGCGCCTGCTACGGCTTCATCGGCCCGAACGGCTCGGGCAAGACGACGACCATCCGGATGCTGCTGGGACTGGTGCGCCCCGACGCGGGCAGCTGCTCGCTCCTCGGCGAGCCCATGCCGTCCGGCGGCGCGCGGGTGCTGCCCCGGGTGGGGGCGCTCGTGGAGGGCCCCGCCTTCCACCCCTACCTCTCCGGCAGGGCGAACCTCGCGCGCACGGACGCCGCCGATCCCACCAGCAACCCGGCCACCGCGTCGGCGCGGATCGGCGCCGCGCTGGAGCGGGTGGGGCTCGCGGCCGCAGCGACCAAGCGGTACCGGGCGTACTCGCTGGGCATGCGGCAGCGGCTGGGGATCGCCGCGGCCCTGCTGCAGCCCCGGGAACTCCTGGTGCTCGACGAACCCACCAACGGGCTCGACCCCCAGGGCACCCGGGAGGTGCGCCACCTGGTCGCGGACCTCGCGTCCGAGGGCACCACGATCCTCGTCTCCAGCCACCTGCTGGCCGAGGTCGAGCAGCTGTGCGACCACGTCGGGGTGATGCGGACCGGACGCCTGGTCGCGCAGGGCCCGATGGCCGACCTGCGGGGCCTGCGGGCCCGCCGGTTCCGCCTTCAGACTCCCGACGTGACCGCGGCGCTGCTCGTGCTGGACGGGCTCGGCGTGCGCGACGCCGCCGAGCGCCCGGACGGCATCGAGGGCACGCTGGACGGTCTCGCGCCCGAGCGCGTGGTGCGGGAACTGGTCGAGCGCGGAGTGGCCGTCCGGTCGTTCGGGGAGGTCAGCGCCACCCTCGAGGACGCCTTCGTCGAACTCACCGGGGAGGGCTTCGATGTCAGTGGCTGAGGCGGTCGCGCCCCCCGTGCGCCGGGGAAGCTGGCTGCGGCTCTTCGCGTCCGAACTCCGGCTGGTCTTCGGCCGCCGGCGCAACCAGGTCGGGCTGGGGGTGCTGATGGGTCTGGTGGCCGTGCTCGGCATCGCCCTCAAGGTCTCCCAGTTGCGCCACCCCGGCGCCCGCGGCGGCGACCTGCTCACGGCGGTGGCCGGCAACGGCGTCTACCTCGGCTTCGCCGGGCTGACCATCGAGATCGCGCTCTTCCTGCCGCTGGCCATGTCACTGCTGGCCGGCGACGCCGTGGCCGGCGAGGCGAACCTGGGCACCCTGCGCTACCTGCTCGTGGCGCCCGTGTCACGCCTGAGGCTGCTGGGGGTGAAGGCGGCCGCGCTGGTCGTCGGTGCGCTCACCGGAGCCGTCGTCGTGGCGCTCACCGGCGTCATCGTCGGGACGCTGCTGTTCGGCTCGGGTTCCCTGGTCACGCTCTCGGGCACCCAGATCAGCCTGGCCGACGGCCTGTTCCGCCTGGTGCTGGCCACGGCCTTCGTCGCCGCCGGGCTCACCGCGCTGGCGATGATCGGCCTGTTCGTGTCCACGCTCACCGAGCAGCCGATCGCAGCCACCGTCGCGACGGCGATGGCGAGCACGCTGCTGTGGATCCTGGACGCGGTGCCCCAGCTCGACTGGCTGCACCCCTGGCTGCTGGTGGACCGCTGGTCGGCCTTCGCCGACCTGCTGCGCGACCCGATCTTCGCCGACCGGATGGTCGCCGGGCTGTGGGTGGACGCCGCCTACGCGGTCGTCTTCTTCGTCGCCGCGTGGCTCCGGTTCCGCAACAAGAGCATCACCAGCTGATCGGGCACGGTGGCCCCGGTCGGGCCGGCACGGATGGAGCCGCCTTGGGGAATCGAACCCCAGACCTGCGCTTTACGAGAGCGCCGCTCTACCGACTGAGCTAAGGCGGCCTGGCCGGGCGACCGGCCGGGGAACAACTATAGGGGGTCGAGGGGCTCTCCACCGATTCGAGGGATGCCGCCGACCCTTCGTGACGGCCGCTCGTTCCTCGCGGCCTCCTCAGGGACCGTTACGACCAGCGTCCGCGTCGGCAGCCCCTCGCGATGGCTCCCTCGTTCCGGGTCCTGAGGAGCGATGCCGCTGAGCCTGCGAAGCGACACCGCGTCACGAAGGGCGCGAGCATCCTCAGGGACCGTTGGTCTCGTCGCTTCGAAAGGCTCAGTGCGAGCAAGCTCGACCGGCCAACGGGACGCTCCCTGAGGAGGTAGCTCCTGAGCCTGCGAAGGAGCCACCGTCACGAAGGGCGCGACCTCCTCAGGGACCGTCTACGAGCTCGTGCGGAAGCCGCCGTTGCTGTAGAGGAGCTGGCCGTTGATCCAGCCACCGGCGTCGGAGAGCAGGAAACGGACGAGGTCAGTGGTGTCCTTCGCGGTGCCCAGGCGGCCCGCCGGGGTGTCGGCGATGCAGTCGTCGCGGAGCTCGCGCGTCATCCAGCCGGTGTCGATCGGGCCGGGGTTCACCACGTTGGCGCGGACGCCACGATGGCCGAACTCGACGGCCGCGGCGATCACCACCCGGTCCAGCGCACCCTTGCTCGCCCCGTACGGCAGGTTGTGGGCGGTGTGGTCGCTAGTGAGCGCGACGACGCGTCCCCTCACCCCGGACGTCGACTCCTCGGGCAACGTCGCCGCGAACTCCCTGATCAGCAGCCAGGACGCCCGCGCGTTCACCGCGAAGTGCCGGTCCCAGCTCTCCACCGTGGTGTCGGGAATCGCGCTGTCGACCGACTCGCAGTGCGACATCACCAGGCCGCGCAGGTCACCCAGTTCGCGCGCCGCCGCGACCAGTGCCGCCGGTGCGTCGGGGTCCGCGAGGTCGGCCGGCACCGCAGTCACCCGGACGCCCAGGCGCCGGCACTCCTCCGCGATCGCGTACGGGTCGTCCTCGCCGCGCTCGTAGGCCAGCCGCTCGTCGTAGGGCGCCCAGTGGTTCAGCAGCAGGTCCCAGCCGTCGGACGCCAGCCCGAGCGCCAGTTCCGCGCCGATCGAGCGCCGCCGGCCCACCCCGGTGACGATCGCCGTGCCGCGCCGTTGCGCCATGTCGCCTCCTCAGCTGCAGCGGACGCCGTCCTTCGGCACCTTCCCCTGCACCAGGTAGTTCACCACGATCCGGTCCACGCAGGTCGACTTGCCCCCGTAGCTCCCGTGGCCCTCCCCCTCGTAGGTCACCAGCACGCCCGAGTCGAGCTGCTTGGCCATGTCGACCGCCTGCTGGTACGGCGTCGCGTTGTCGCCGGTGCCACCGATCACGACGATCGGCTTCGCCCCGAGGCCCTGGATGTGCAGCTGCAGGGACGGCCGCACCGGCCACAGCGCGCAGGTGTACGCCGGGCCGAAGTACTTGCCGAAGATCGGAGCCTTCTGCTCGTCCTCCTTCCAAACCTTGTCCGCGTCGAGAACGCCCTTGTCCTCGTCGCTGTCCAGGCAGCTGATCGCCGGGAACGAGTAGAACAACGACCCGTAGGTGCCGTTGTCCTCACGGGAGTTGAGGGAGTCCGCGGCGAGCATCAGGCCCTGGCCGTTGCCCTGTTGCGCGGCGACGATCATCGCCACCAGGGTCGGCCAGGCGTCCTTGCCGCCGTAGAGCATCGCCGCGACGCCGGTCACGGCGAGCGTCTGGGTGAGCGCCCGGTCACCGGCCCGGATCGGGGCACTGTCCAGGGTGTCGAACAGCCCGGTCACCGAGTCGAGCACCGCCTGCTTCGTGCTGCCGAGCGAGCAGCCCTGGTCGGCGCACCAGCTGGCGAAGTTGCCCAGGGCGAGGTCGAACCCCATCGCCTGGATCACGTCGTCGTTCGAGGTGATGTTGACCGCGGCGTCCAGCACGAGGCGTCCGGTGTTCTGCGGGAACAGTTCGGCGTAGGTCGCGCCGATCTGGGTGCCGTAGGAGTAGCCGAGGTAGTACAGCTCGTCGTCGCCCAGCAACTGGCGGAGCAGGTCGAGGTCGCGCACCGTGTCGATCGTGGAGATGTGTTCGAGCAGGATGCCGCTGTTCTCCCAGCACGACTTGTCGAACTCGTAGGTGGCCTCGATCAGCGCGGTGCGCTCAGCCGGGGTGTCGGGCGAGGCGTCGAGGTTGTTCAGCGCATCGGTGTGGGCGCCGTCGAAGCACTTCACCGGCGTCGAGTCCCCGGTCCCGCGGGGGTCCCAGCCCACGATGTCGTACTGCTCGAGGCCCTTGTCGTCGAAGCCGCTGACCAGGTCCTTGCCGGAGCCGCCGGGGCCACCCGGGTTCACGAACAGCGTGCCGAGCCGCGGCGTCTTCGTGGCCGGTTTGCGGGCCAGGGACAGGGTGACGGCCCGGGACGTCGGGTCGGCGTAGTCCAGCGGCGCCAGGACGTCGGCGCACTCGAGCGTGCCGCAGGACGTCCAGGTCAGGGGTTGCTCCACGTAGCCGGTGAGCCCGTCGCCGGCCAGCCCGTCCACCATGCCGGGAACGGTCACGCCCGGGTCCGGGAACTGCGGACGGTCGATCGCGACGCCGGGCACGGACGAGATCCTGATCTCCTCCCCCGCCTGCTGGCTGGGCGCGTCGCAGCCGGTCAGCAGCAGGGCTGCGGCCAGCAGGACGACGCCGGCGCGGACGGGAAGGTGCACCCGATCAGCCTAGACGCTCGCTCCGGGCCCGTGCCGGACGCGGTGGGGCGAGCGGACACGCCTCGTCCGCGGGGCAGGTCACCTGGCCCTCCTCGAGCTGCACCACCACCGAGTCCAGCGGCACGGAGTGGCCGACGACGACGCCGGCTCCCTGGTCCGTGCTCACCTTCGTGCCGACTCCGGGAGCGCGTCGGCGGAAGTCGGTGTACAGCTCGCTCTCGTAGGCCAGGCAGCACATCGCGCGGCCGCAGGTGCCCTGGAACTGGGTCGGGTTGTTCGGCAGTCGCTGCTCCCGGGCGAGCCCCTGCGGCAAGGGGTCGCGCAGCGGCCCGATCGTCGCGCAGCACACCTCGCGTCCGCACGAGCCGAGGGCCCCGAGGATCGCGGCGGCGTCACGCGGCCCGATCTGGCGCAGGTCGATCCGCGCCTGCAGCGCGCGGGCGAGGTCGACCAGCAGGGCGCGGAAGTCGACCCGTACGGGCGCCTCGTAGTAGATCACCGCCTGTTGGTCGAACTCCTCGCTCTGGTCGACGAAGTCCACCCCCACGATGCGCATCGGGAGCTCGTGGCGGGCGATCAGTCGACGCGCGATCGCGACGATCTCCGCGCGCCTCCGCCGATTCGCCGCGTCCCTCCGGACGTCCGGCGAGGCCGCCGGACCGAGGCAGGGCGGCAGGTCACCGGCCCAGTCGACGTCCGTCGGACCCCACACACAACGGGCCACTTCCGTGCCGTCGCCGGTGGGTGCGAGCACCAGGTCGCCGTGGGCGTAGTCAGCGTCCCCCGGGTCGAGGTAGTACAACCTGCCCTGGGGTTCGAAGGCGACCGCCATGACCCGTGGCACAGGGGCAGAGTAACCCCCGCTACTGTGGCTCGGCAGCCCTTTCGCGCTTGTCACGCTCGCGACCGGCGCGGAAGCTGCGGTCGAGGCTCCAGCCGCCACCGCCGACGAAGAGCAGCAGGATGCCCATGGCGGCCAGCAGCAACTGGTACTCGCCCAGGAAGCCGGACTGGCCCTGCACGAAGATGCTCCACGGCCCCCAGTACACCAATGCCAGCGCCCCACCGGCGATCAGCGCGATGCCGAGTCCGGCGACCCGCGTGAGCAGGCCGAGCACCAGGGACAGCGCGATCAGCAGGGAGCCCACGCCGGTGATGATCGCCATCACCTGCGGACCGGGCGGGTAGTCGGCGAGGATCGTCTTCGCGAACTCCGCCTGCGCGGCCGGGATGTCGGTGAGGATGCCCAGACCGCGGATCGTGAAGATGCCGGCGAGCACGATGCGTACCAGGAAGAGTCCCAGCGAACCCCAGAACCTGTCGTTGGTGCGCTTGTGGATGACCACCGGCTTGGGTGGGGCGGCGGGCTCCGGGGCGGGAGCGGCGAGGGCCGCGACCCGGGCGTCGCGCCGGGCAGCGCGCTCTGCGGCGAGCTTCTGTTCCTCCTCGGACAGCGGCTCCATGGTGGTGGGTTCCGCGCCGGGTGATGGCGGGCTCGGCTGCCGGAAGATGCCGTCCGCCGGTGGCGTGGGCGCACTCGAGGGTTCCTCCGCGACGCTCAACTGCTCCGTGGCGGCCGCGGCGGGTACGACGAACCCCGGACCGGGGAGGGCGACCGTCGCCTCATCGTTCCCGGCCTCTTCCGGCTCTCCGGAGACCACCGGCTCGAGATCCCCGGACGGCCCTTCGTGACGGTCGGCTCGTTCCTCGCCGACCTCCTCAGGGACCGTGGAGACCACCGGCTCAGCGTCAGCCTCCTCAGGAGCGGTGGCAACCGCCGGCTCAACCGGTTCGGACGGCCCTTCGTGACGGTCGGCTCGTTCCTCGCCGACCTCCTCAGGGACCGTGGGGATCACCGGCTCAGCGTCGGCCTCCTCAGGCGCCGCGGGAACCTCCGGCTCAACCGCTACGTCCCCAGCAACCAGGGCGACCTCGGACTCGACGGCCACCTCCTCGGGAACCGCGGGAACCTCCGGCTCAACCGGATCGGACGGCCCTTCGTGACGGTCGGCTCGTTCCTCACCGACCTCCTCAGGGACCGTCGAGATCACCGGCTCGGCGTCGGCCTCCTCAGGAGCGGTGGCAACCGCCGGCTCAACCGATTCGGACGGCTCTTCGTGACGGTCGGCTCGTTCCTCACCGACCTCCTCAGGGACCGTCGAGATCACCGGCTCAGCGTCAGCCTCCTCAGGAGCCGCGGGAACCTCCGGCTCAACCGATTCGGACGGCCCTTCGTGACGGTCGGCTCGTTCCTCGCCGACCTCCTCAGGGACCGTGGAGATCACCGGCTCGACGACAGCCTCCTCAGGGACCGTGGGGACCTCCGACTCGGGCTGGGCGCTGACGGGGTACCAGTTGCCGGTGCCCGGCGAGGTGGGGATCGTCGGCTGCCCCTCCGGGGCGGGCTCCCCGTCGGGGACGGCTTCGGGTTCGCGTGGCTCGGTCACGGGGGGAAGTCCTTTCCTTGCAACACTCTTCAGCGTCCATGCTGGCATCGAGGTGCGGATTACCCCCTCAGCGACACGGTCAACCCGCGCGCCCGTGGACTCAGGCCAGCCCGCCCAGGCTCAGCATCAGCGATTCCATCGCCAGCAGGGGGGCCACGTTGGTCTCCAGCGCCGTGCGGCAGGCGAGGATCGCGTCGAGCCTGGTCACCGTCGCCTCCGGCGAGGTGTCCCGCGCCCGGCCGGAGATCTCCTCCCCCAGTTCCGCGTTGATCAGGGGCGCACCGGAACCGGTCTGGACGGCGAGCACGTCGCGGTAGAAGGACGTCAGCTCGGTGAGGACGCGGTCGAGCGCGTCCCGCTGCAGGCGTTTCGCCCTGGCCTTCTGCTGGTCCTCCAGGTCACGCAGGGCGGCCTGGGCGTTCCGCGGACGGGCGCCCTTCGTGCCGAACCCCAGCGCCTCGGAGAGTTCGGCCTTCTCGCGCTCGTCGAGCTCGGCGGTGACCTGCGCAGCCTCGGCGGACGCGGCCTCCACCAGCTTCGCGGCGGCCTCCAGGCAGGCACCGAGCGAGGTCAGCCGCGCCGGCAGGTGCAGCACCGCCAGGCGTCGCTCGCGGGCGTCGGAGTTGCGGGCGAGGGCGCGTGCCCGTCCGATGTGGCCCTGCGCCACGCGCGCGGCGAAACGGGCGAGTTCGGGCTCCACACCGTCCCTGCGCTGCAACAGTTCGGCGATGGCCGCCGTGCTGGGGGTGCTCAGCTCGACCCGGCGGCAGCGCGAGCGGATCGTGGCCACCACGTCGTCCGCGGTGGGCGCACAGAGCAGCCACACCGTGCGGGGGGCCGGCTCCTCGATGCTCTTCAACAGGGCGTCGGCCCCGCGTTCGGTGATCCGGTCGGCGTCCTCGACCACCAGCACCTGGAACCGGGCCAGCGTGGGCGACATCGCCGCCCTGCGGACCAGGTCACGCACCTCGTCGACACCGATGCTGAGCTGCTCGGTGCGGACCAGCGTGACGTCGGGGTGCGCACCGCTCAGCGCGGTGACGCAGGTGTTGCACTCCCCGCAGCCCCCGGCCGGGCACTGCAGCGCGGCGGCGAACGCCCGGGCGGCGTTCGAACGGCCGGAGCCGGGTGGCCCCGTGAACAGCCACGCGTGGGTCATCGCGTGGCGGTTGGCGACGGACGCCGCGCCGCGCACCGCCCGTTGCAGGGTGGCCACCACCCTCTCCTGGCCGATCAGGTCCGACCAGACCCCGGTGGTGGCGAGCGTCGCGGTCACGGCTCTACTGTGCCAGCCGACGCCGACAACAGGGGCGCCACCCGCTCACGAACCTGGGCCGCCAGGTGCTTCACGCCGGTGCGTGCGGGCAGCACCAGGTAGTGTCCGGGGTCCTCCGCGGCGAGGTCGAGGAAGAACTGCCGGGCGCGGACGTGGAACTCCTCGCCCGCCCCTTCCACCCGGTCCTTCTCCTCGATCGTGGCCAGGCCGCGGTCGGGCTCGAGGTCGAGCAGGACGGTGAGGTCGGGCAGCAGGTCCTGGGTCGCCCACCGGGCGATCTGCTCGACCCGATCGGCGAGCACGCGGCCGGCCCCCTGGTAGGCGAGCATCGAGTCGACGTAGCGGTCGGAGATCACCACCGCGCCGCGGCGCAGCGCCGGCAGCACCAGTTCGTGCACGTGCTGGGCCTTGTCGGCGGCGTACATCAGGGCCTCGGCACGCGGCGAGACGTCCCCCCACTTCGGGTTCAGGACCAGGTCGCGCAGGATCGCCCCGATCTCGGTGTCGCCGGGCTCGTGGGTGAGCACCACCTCGCGCCCGGTGGACGCGACCCAGTCGGCCAGCTTGCGCGCCTGCGTGGACTTGCCCACCCCGTCGCCGCCCTCGAACACGATGAAGACACCCTCGGGCGCCCTTCGTGACGCGGCTTCCTTCGCGAGCTCAGGGACCGGCCCCTCAGGGACCGCCTGCTCCACGGCCACCTCCCCCGCACGCCCAGGGACCGGCCCCTCAGGGACCGCCTGTTCCACGGCCACCTCCCCCGCACGCCCAGGGACCGCCTGTTCCAGGGCTACTTCCCCGGCACGCTCAGGAACCCGCTCCTCAGGGACCGTGTGCTCCATGGCTACTTCTTGCGGGTGGTGGTCTTCTTGGCCGCGGGGCGGCGGGTGGTGCGCTTCGGCGCTGGGCCCTTGGCGCGCTTCTCGGCGAGCAGTTCGGCGGCGCGTTCGAGCGTGACCTCCTCGACCGAGTCGGTGCGGCGCAGGGTGGCGTTGGTCTCGCCGTCGGTGACGTAGGGGCCGAAGCGGCCGTCCTTCACCACCACCGGCTTGCCGGACGCCGGGTCCGCACCGAGCTCCTTCAGCGGCCCGGCCGCGGCCCGCGCGGCCCCACGTCCGCGGGTCTTCGGCTGGGCGTAGATCGCCTCGGCCTCCTCCAGGGTGATGTCGAAGATCTGCTCCTCACCGGCCAGCGAGCGGGAGTCCGTGCCCTTCTTCAGGTAGGGACCGTAACGTCCGTTCTGGGCGGTGATCTCCTCGCCGTCGGCGGCCTTGCCCACCACGCGGGGCAGGCTGAGCACCTTCAGCGCGTCCTCGAGGGTGAGGGTGTCGATGCTCATGGACGCGAACAGCGACCCCGTCCGCGGCTTCGCGGTCTTGGGCGCGTCCTCGGGAAGTACTTCAGTGACGTACGGTCCGTAGCGTCCGGCCTTCGCCACGACCCTCAGCCCGGACACCGGGTCGGTGCCGACCTCGCGCTCCTCCGCAGCCGGCTTGTCGAGCAGTTCCCGGGCGACCTCGACGGTGAGCCCGTCCGGCGGCAGTTCCGGGTCGACGTTCGCGCGGCGGCCGTCGGCGTCCTCGACGTAGGTGCCGTAGCGACCCACCCGCACGTCGATACCCTCGCCCAGGCTGAACGTGGACAGCGCCTTCGCGTCGATGTCGCCGAGTTCGGTGACCAGCTTCTGCAGGCCCTCGTGCGGTGAACCGTTCGGCCCGAAGTAGAAGTCCTTCAGCACCGCCACGCGCGCCGCGTCACCGCTGGCGATCTCGTCGAGGGTCTCCTCCATGTCGGCGGTGAACTTGTAGTCGACCAGCCTCGCGAAGTGCTCCTCCAGCAGCCGGGTGACCGCGAACGCGAGCCACGTGGGCACCAGCGCGGAGCCCTTCTTGAACACGTAGTCACGCGAGGTGATCGTGCGGATGATCGCCGCGTACGTGGACGGACGCCCGATCTCCAGCTCCTCCAGCTTCGCCACCAGGGACGGCTCGGTGTAACGGGCCGGCGGGCGGGTCTCGTGGGCGGAGGCGGTCACGCCGTCCGCGACGAGCGGCTGGCCGGTGGCCAGTTGCGGCAGCCGGGCCTGGGCGTCGTCGCCGGCCTCGTCGTCGTCCGTGCTCTCGACGTAGGCCTTCAGGAAGCCCAGGAACGTGATCGTGCGACCCGACGCGGTGAAGCCGGCGCGTCCGGACTCGACCAGCTCGCCGGTCGCCGCGTCCGCCACCCCGACCCGCTCGGGCAGGGTCGCACCGATCCGGACGCTGACGGTCTCGCCCTCGGCGTCCTTCATCTGGGAGGCGACGGTGCGCTTCCAGACCAGCTCGTAGAGCCGCAGGTGGTCACCGTTCAGCCCCGTCTGCTGCGGCGTGCGGAAGGTCTCGCCCGCGGGCCGGATCGCCTCGTGCGCCTCCTGCGCGTTCTTCACCTTCGAGGTGTAGACGCGCGGCTGGGCGGGCAGGAACTGGCCGCCGAACAGGTGCTTCACCTGCTCGCGCGCGGCGGAGATCGCCGTGGCCGACAGCGTCACGGAGTCGGTTCGCATATAGGTGATGAAGCCGCGCTCGTACAGCTCCTGGGCGACGCTCATCGTGCGCTGGGCGGTGAAGCCGAGCTTGCGGCCGGCCTCCTGCTGCAGGGTGGTGGTGCGGAACGGCGGGTACGGACGGCGGGTGTAGCCCTTCGCCTCCACCCCGGCCACGGCGTAGGACGCCTTCTCCAGCGCTCCTGCGAGCTCCTCGGCCGAGCCGAGGGTGAGCTGCAGCAGGTCCTTGCCGACCAGCGCGCCGACCGAGTCGAAGTCGCGCCCGGACGCGATCCGCCGCCCGTCGAAGCTGGCCAGCCGGGCGGTGAACGTGCGCGGCTCGGCACCCTCCCCGGCGTCCAGCACGGCCTCGATGTCGGCGTAGGCGGCGGCGCGGAAGGCGATCCGTTCGCGCTCGCGGTCGACCACGAGCCTCGTGGCGACCGACTGGACGCGCCCGGCCGACAGCCGCGGCATGACCTTCTTCCACAGCACCGGCGACACCTCGTAGCCGTAGAGGCGGTCGAGGATGCGCCGGGTCTCCTGCGCGTCCACCAGGTCGGTGTCGAGCTCGCGGGTGGACTCGACGGCGGCGTGGATGGCCTCGGGCGTGATCTCGTGGAAGACCATCCGCTTCA
>JAXGTK010000031.1:0-20856 GCA_040774965.1 Propionicimonas sp.
CGGGCCCTCCGCCACTGCTCCGTCGAGCACCTCCGGCGGTAGCGGACCCGCCGGCAGTCCCGCCGAACCGCCGCGCGCGAAGCCGCCCGTCCGCCGGGTGGCGCGGGACCTGGGCGTCGACCTGAGCACCGTCGCGGCGACCGGGCCCGGAGGCACGATCACCGCCGACGACGTGGTGGCTGCGGCCAACAACACCGGCGACAAGCGGATCCCGCTGCGCGGCGTCCGCAGGGAGATGTTCCGCAGCATGACCGCCTCCCTGGCCGTCCCGCAGGCGACCGCGTTCGTCGAGGTGGACGTCACCGCCACCGTCGAGCTGATCGACACCCTGAAACGGCGCCGGGACTTCAACGGGCTGCGGATCTCGCCGCTGGTGGTGTTCGCGAAGGCGGCCTGCCTGGCGATCGAGCGCATTCCCGAGATCAACTCCAGCTACGACGCCGGGCGCGACGAGATCGTGCTGCACGAGGACGTCAACCTCGGCATCGCCGCCGCCACGCCGCGCGGCCTGCTGGTGCCCAACGTCAAGGCCGCCAACCGGCTGAACCTGCTCGAACTCACCCGTGCGCTGAACGACCTCGTCCCGCTGGCCAAGGAGGGCCGGGTGCCGCCCGAGATGATGGCGAACGGCACCTTCTCGATCACCAACGTCGGCGTCTTCGGCGTCGACGGGGGCACCCCGATCATGAACGAGGGCGAGGCGGCGATCATGTGCCTGGGCACGATCCTGCGCAAGCCCTGGGTGGTCGGCACCGGCGAGAACGAGCGGATCGTGCCGCGCAGCGTCTGCACGGTGTCCCTGACTTTCGACCACCGTCTCGTCGATGGCGAGATGGGCTCGAAATTCCTCGCCGACGTCTCCACGATCATGTCCGATCCCGCGTTGGCGCTGCTGTTCTGAAAAGTCTCGCCTCACCGTTGACACTCGGCGGCCGCGTTCTCGCGCACGCAGGTCTCGTACAGCTACGGTCTGACGGAGCATGACCACACCCCACCCAGAACCCGAGATGCGATGAGGCGAACAACAGCGAGTTCCACGACGACCGCCAGACTCACCAGCTCCCTGCTGCGGCTGGCGTGCGCCTTCACGCTGGCGTTCGCGGGCGTCGTCCTCTCGGTGCCCACTCCGGCCCACGCCGCCGGGACCCTCACGCTCGACAAGACCTCCTCCGGCCCGGTCCTGGTGGGAGGCGAGGTCGAGTACCACCTGGCGGCGACCAATCCGGCGGGCAGCGGGGTGCAGCAGTACAACCTCTCCTACGTCGACGTCCTGCCGCCCGGGGTCAGCTACGTGGCCGGTTCGACCACGCCGACCGGGTCCGGCGAGCCGCAGGTGACGACGGTCACCGACGATCCGACCGCCACCCCGCCGCTCACCCACCAGGTGCTGGTCTGGTCGAACATCGCCGACCTCACGCCGGGGGCCACCCGGACCCTCAGCTTTCGGGCCTCGGTCGACCCGGACACCTATCCGGTCGGTTCGACGGTGTCCAACGACGCCTCGGCGTCCAGCAGTTCCGACCCGCGGGAGGTGCCCGCCTTCGACGACGAGGGCAACCCCGTCGGCGGGACGGAGGTGGTCACCGGGAGCGACTCCGACACCACCGACGTGACCGCCGTCCGGATCACGAAGGCCGAGGGCTCCCCGGAGAACGAGCTGCTCCGCGGGGTGAACGACCACCAGACCGTGTACAGCCTCACCGTCACGAACAACGACGTGGACGCCACTTCCGGCCTCGTCGTCACCGACTACCTGCCCGCGGGCCTGGAATTCCTCGGTTGCGGGGGCCCCTTCAACAGCACCACCCCTGAGTACCCCGGTGCGTCGAACACCGTGGGCACGGTCTCCGGGTGTGACCAGCCGGACAGCGTGGAGACCGTCGAGGACCCGGCCGGGTACCCCGCCGGCGTCTACACGAAGGTGGTCTGGCAGCTCGGCAGTCTTGCGGCGGGAGCCACGTACACGATCCACTACGCCGCGGGCATCCCGCAGCGGGCGAACACGATGACGTGGACGGGCGCGGAGCCGGACACGTCCGGGGCCCAGGCGGCGAACCTCGACAACAACAACGGTGCCTCCACCCGCGAGACCGCCACCGAGATCTCCCTGCGCAACGACGCGACCGTCGCGGGTGACTTCCAGGGCGCTCCCGTCGCGGACTCCACGTCCCACACGGTGACGGCGGAGGACCTGCGCCTGGTCAAGTCGGTCACGCCCACCACCTTCGTGCAGGGCGCGCTCGCGACGTACACCCTGAGCATCGACACCAGCGAGTACGCGAACCTCAGCGACCTGCTGATCACCGACACGATCCCGAACGGGCTGTGCCCGATCGACGACAGCAAGAACTGGACCTCGCTGGCGGAGTGCGCGGGCCGCGCCGGTCACGGCCCGACCAACGCGACGATCACGGACGTGGCGCCGAACCCGGACGGCAGCTTCACCGTCACGTTCCTCCCCGACGTGACCAGCCTGGACCACAACGGCCACCTGGAGATCACCTACCAGGCGCTGATGCGGGACACCTACGACTCCCAGGACGGCGCCACCGGTCCCACCTCGGCCAGCGACAGCTTCACCAACCACGCCGTGATCACGGGAACCAGCCTGCCCCGCACCGACACCGGCTCCCCCGACACCGGAACCGTGACGGTCTCTGACGACTCCAGCGCGACGATCGACTCCGGCGCACCGCAGCTGACCAAGCTGCGGATGAAGAACGCGACGCCGATGCAGTGTTCGACCGACCCGGGCGACTACACCGTCACCGGCACCGAGGACGCCTTCACCGAGGGCGACCGGGTCTGCTTCCTGCTCGAGGTCCGCTTCCCGGCCGGCGTCGACACCCGCAATGCCGAGCTGACCGACTTCCTGCCGACCAACCTGACCTACGAGTCGTCGACGGAACTCACCCCGGGCGGCCTGGTCGCGTCCAGTTCGCCCGCCGCTCCCACCGACTACGTCACCTGGGAACTGGGCTCGGGCACCCCGCGGACCGTGGCGCGTGGCACGGTGTTCCGGATCGCCGTCTCGGCGATCGTGACCACCCCGGCCCCGCTCGACCAGGCCACCCAGGCGAACACCCTGGACGCCGACAACCTGGCCAAGTTCCGTTACACCAACACCGACGGCCTGAGCGACTCGCTGCGTGATGCGGTGACGATCCCGGTCGGCCCGCCGCCCCCGATCGGCATCACCAAGGGCGTGCAGAGCGTGAACTCCACGGTGATCGACGGGGGCACGACCCCCGGCAACGTGGACGGGACGACGGTGCGGGCCGGCGACGAGGCCACCTTCCGGATCGACCTGCAGAACCTCGCCCAGACCACCGACGTGAACGCGGACGCGATCACCTCCCCCGACGTGTGGGACGTGCTGCCCGCCGGCATCACCTGCGCCGCCATCACGGCCATCTCGAACGGTGGCACCTGCTACGACGCCGGCCAGGCCGGCCGTCCCGCCCTGAGCAGCGGCGACACCACCTCCAGCGTGATCCGCTGGCAACTCGACGACACCTTCAGCCTCGCGCCGCAGGCCTACGGGACCCTCACCTACACCATGAGGATCCCCGCCGACGTGAGCGTCAGCACGGTGTTCCACAACACCGCGGCAGTGGCGTCCTACACCTCCGCCACGAACATCGACGACGGCGGCACCCCCCCGGTCGCGACCCACAACCCCGCCGACAACATCAGCGCCGCGGTGCCGGCCAGTGCCGAGGACGTCCCGGCGGCGAGCGACGACTCCTCGGTCGTGGTGCCTGACGTGGCTGTCACGAAGGCCAACGTCACCGACATCACGGAGGCCGGGAACACGGTCGCCCAGGCCGTCGTGGGGGAGACGCTCACCTACACGATCGGCGTCCGGATCCCGGCGCACACCAGCGTCTACAACGGGCGCCTGGTCGACCCGCTGCCCACCGGCGTGGTCTTCGTCGGCCCGGCGACGGCGGGCTACTCGGCGAGCGGCACGTCGCCCGCGCTCGGACTGCTGCCGCTCGGCGTCACCCTGGACAGCCTCACCGGCACGCTCACGTTCGGCACGGCCTACGTCAACAACACCGACAGCGACCAGTTGTTCGAGGTGAGGATCCACGCGCGGATCGGCACGGACGCGAGCAACACGCACGGTGTCGTGCGGACGAACACCGCCACCTTCACCAGCGACACCGCCGCCACCGGCGGGACGGCGATCACCCCGCGCACGGCCACCAGCAGCGTCACGATCGTCACCCCGTCGCCCACCCTGACCAAGACGGCCAGCCCCACCTCGGCCGCCGGCGGCGACACCGTGACCTACACCCTCACCGCCACGAACGCGTCCGGCCGGCCCCCGCTCCACGACACCTGGGTCGTCGACTGCCTCCCGGACGCGCTCACCTTCAGTGCGTTCACCAGCATCCCCGCCGGAACGTCCGTCATCGTGCCGAACGTGCCCGGCACCGGCCTGAACGGGTGCGCTCTCGGCTACACGCGGATCGCCTGGCACGTGGGCGATCTCGCCGGAGGCTCCAGTACGTCACTGAAGTACACGGCCGTGGTCAACACGGTGCCGGCGGGCGGCGACCAGTACACCAACACGGCGCGCCTCACCGGCAGCACCCTGAACGACGGCAAGCTCGACCCCCTGCTCCCGGACAACCCGCTGGAGCAGGTCCTGACCTCGACCGCCAGCGCGACGGTCAGCGTGGCCGGCTCCACGATCACCAAGTCCTCGTCGCAGTCCACGCTGACGATCGGACAAGTGGGCTCGTTCACGATCCGGGTCACGGTGCCGAAGAACACCGCGTTCTACGACTCCGCCGTGCTCGACACGATCCCGACCGGGATGAGCTACGTGGCCGGGTCGTCCACGGTCACCTGCACGAACGCGGACACGACCGCCTGCACCGTGCCGGGTACCGAACTGACCCCCAGCGGCACCACGATCGGCTGGCTGGTCGGCGACCTCGCCCCCTCCACCCAGCAGCGCACGATCACGATCACCTACAGCGCGCGGATGAACGACATCGCGGGCAACACCGCCGGCACGAACCGGACCAACACCGCGCGCTACGTGTGGAACAAGGACGACGGCGCCGACCCGACGGTCGCCGGCGGCACCTGGCAGGCCACCACGACCAACGCCACCGCCACGGTGCGGGTGGTGGAACCGGGGATGACCGTCACCAAGTCCGTGAACGACAGCACCGTCGAGCCGGGGCAGACCTTCACCTACACGGTCACCGCGAGCAACAACGGACGGACGGCCTCGAACCTGAGCCCGGCCTACAACTACACGGTGACCGACACCGTCCCCACCGGCGTGGTGGTCGGCACGATCTCGAACGGCGGCACGCTGAGCGGCGCCACCGCGAACGGCGGCGGCACGATCACGTGGGGTCCGTTCGCCGGGCCGCTGGCCGCGGGCGCGTCCACGAGCTTCACCTACCAGGCGACCCTGGCGTCCAGCAGCACCCTGACCGGTGCCGCGCTGGTCAACACCGCACGGGTGACCCACTACGAGTCGCTGCCGAGCGGGGGACGGACCAGCTACTCGCCGGTGTCCGGGACGGCGACGGTGACGCCGCAGTTCCCGCACGTCACCCCGTCCAAGACCGCCGCGGCCGGCCCGGCCTACCTCGGCCGGCCGAAGGCGTGGACGGTCACCCTCACCAATGACGGCGGCGCGGACGCCCTCCACGTCACCGCGGTCGACACGCTCCCGGCCAACTGGACCTACGACGCCGGCTCGGCCACGGTCGTGGTGGCCGGCGGCGCGGCGAACCAGGTAGAGCCCACGCTGTCCACCGACGCGTCCGGCCACCAGGTGCTCACCTGGGCCGACCTCGGCACGATCCCGGCCACCGGCACCAACCGCACCATCGTCATCACCTTCACCGCGACCCCGACCGATCCGGACGCGATCACCGACCCGGGCGTCGGCGCGAGCGTGCCCCACACCAACACCGTGACCACGACGGCGCAGGACGCCACCGGCGCCACCGCGAACGCGAGCGGGCCGTACAACGGCGCGCCGGCGACCGCGTCCACCCACATCGACTCGGCCGACGTCCAGATCACCAAGACCAGCGGCACGGCGGTCGCGGGGCAGAACCTGACCTACACGCTCGTCGTGCACAACAACGGCCCGGACACCGCGGTCGGCCCGTTCCCGGTGACCGACACCCTTCCGTCCGGGCTGGGCACGGTCACGGCCACCGGCACCGGCTGGACGTGCAGCGTCAGCACCACGACCGTGGACTGCGCCCGGACGAACCCGGCGGACACCCTCACCTCGGGCGCCAGCTTCCCGGACATCACCGTCACCGCGGCGATCCCGGCCGACGCCGCCGGCGGCACCACCCTGGTGAACTCGGCGACCGTCGGCTCGACGACCTATGATCCCGACCCCACCAACAACCACGACGAGGTCACCGACACGGTCGCACGCTCGGTCGACCTGGGCATCGTCAAGCAGACCAGCGGAACGGTCGTCGCGGGCCAGGACGCCACCTACACCCTCGACGTGACCAACCACGGCCCCAGCGACTCGGCCGGCCCGATCACCGTGACCGACACCCTGCCCGCGGGCACGTCGTTCGTCTCCGCGTCCGGCACCGGCTGGACGTGCGACGAGTCCGGCGGCACCGTGACCTGCACGCGTGCGGCCGGGCTGGCCGCCGGCCAGGCGGCGCCGCAGATCACTGTGGTCGTGAGCGTCCCGGCCGGCCGGACCGCCGACGTCGTGAACACTGCCTCGGTGAAGGGTCCCGAGACCGACCCGAACCCCGACAACGACTCCGACACGGTCACCGACCCGGTGCACACCTCGGCGGACCTCGCGATCGTGAAGGTGCACCAGGGCACGTTCGTCGCGGGCAGTACCGGCACCTACCACTTCACGGTCACCAACAACGGGCCCTCGGACGCGGCCTCGCCGGTGCGGGTCTCCGACCAACTGCCGGCCGACCTCACCTTCGTCTCCGACGACTCCGCCGACTGGGACTGCTCGGCCAACGCCAGCAACCTGCTCACCTGCACCCTCAGCGGCAGCCTGGGGGTCGGGGACACCTCGGAGTTCGGCATCACCGTCGACATCGACTCCGCGCACACCGGGGACGTGACCAACACCGCGACGGTGGGTTCGCCGACCACCGACCCGAACCCGGGCAACAACTCCAGTACCGACACCACGGGCGTCGACGTCCGGGTCGACCTCGGGATCACGAAGTCGCACACCGGCGTCGCGGTCGCCGGCCAGAACCTCGCGTTCACCCTCACCGTGACCAACCACGGCGAGTCGGACTCGCCCGGACCCGTGACCGTCACGGACACGCTCCCCACCGGCATGTCCTACGTCAGCGGCACCGGCTCCGGCTGGAGCTGCGGGGCCAACGGGCAGGACGTCACCTGCACGCACGCGGCGGGGCTGGCGGCCGGGGCGACCGCGCCGATCACCCTGACCGTCGCACTGGCGTCCGACGCGGGTCCGGCCACCCTGACGAACTCGGCGAACGTCACCGGCACCGCGCCCGACCCCAACCCCGCCAACAACACCGACACCGACGACGTGCCCGTCACCGACCAGGCGAACGTGAGCATCACCAAGTCGGCCAGCCCCACCTCGGTGGCGGCGGGTGACGAGGTCACCTACACCCTGACCGTGCACAACGACGGGCCCTCCGACGCCGACAACGTCCAGGTCAGCGACGCGCTGCCGACGGGCGTGACCTACACCGGGATCGACGCCGACTCCCACCTCACCTGCGCGGACGCCAACCCGATCGACTGCCACGTGGCGTCGATGCCGGCGGGGGCCACCTACCAGGTCGAGGTGCACGTGAGGGTCGGCTCCGGAGTCGCGAACGGCGCCACGATCAGCAACACCGCGACGGTGAGCACCAGCACGCCCGGCGACAACCCGGACGACAACTCCGGCACCGTCGTCATCGACGTCCACACCGAGGCCGACCTCAGCCTGGCCAAGTCGCACACCGGCGGATCGGTGGCCGCCGGCGACGAGGTCACCTTCGACCTCGCCGTGCACAACGCCGGCCCGTCCGACGCCGCCGCCGACGTCGTCGTCACCGACACCCTGCCGGTGGGCATGACCTACGTGAGCAGCACCGGCACCGGCTGGACGTGCGTGGCCGGGACCCCGGACGCGTCCGGCCAGGTGGTCACCTGCACGCTGGGCGGTGGTGCCGCCGTGCTCGCCGGGACGGACGCCCCCGCCCTCGCCCTCACCGCCCAGGTCGCCTCCGACGTCGACCCGGACACGCTCGCCGGCGGTGCGCTCACGAACACCGCGAGTGTGACCAGTCCCACCACCGACCCGAAGCCGGGCAACAACACCGACACAGACCTGGTACCGGTCACGACCAGCGCCGACCTGTCCATCACCAAGACCCACGACGCGGACGCGGTCCGGGTCGGGGACCAGCTGGAGTTCACGCTGCAGATCGCCAACGCCGGCCCGTCGACCGCTCGTGACGTGAGCGTCTCCGACGACCTGCCCGCGGGCCTGGACTACGTCTCCGCGTCCGGCACCGGCTGGACCTGCACGAACGCCGGCCAGAGCGTGACCTGTGACCTCGATGACCCGCTGGCCAGCGGTGCGAGCGCGGCGCCGATCACGGTGGTGGTCACCGTGCTCGCGTCCGCCTACCCCGGACTGGACAACACGGCGACGGTGGACGCCACCACCCCCGACCCGCAGCCCGCCGACAACTCCTCGACCGACCAGGTCACCGTGCCGCCGCAGGTCGACCTCGGGATCACGAAGTCGCACACGCCCGAACCGATGCAGGTGGGCGACCGGGCGACGTACACGATCGGCGTGGACAACACCGGCAACACCGACGACCCCGGGCCGGTCACCGTGAGCGACACCCTGCCCGACGGGCTCACCTTCGTGAGCGGGACGGGGGACGGCTGGGCCTGCTCGGCGAGCGGCCAGGCCGTCACCTGCGTCCGTGCGGCCGGCCTGGCCACGGGCGGGAATACCAGCTTCGACCTCGTGGTCGAGGTCGGCCCGGCGGCGTACGCGGCCGTGACCAACACCGCCACGGTGAGCAGCCCGGCCGAGGACACGAACCCGTTCAACAACGTCGCGCGCGACCCGGCGACGGTGCTCCCGCTGTACGAGCTGGTGATCGACAAGAAGCTGAAGTCCATCTCGACCGGCCACGCGGACTGGACGATCACGGTCACCAACAACGGCCCGAACGAGTCCCCTAGCGGCGCGGTGGTCACCGACGACCTGCCGGGCAAGCTCACCTACGACGGCTGGACGGGCGACGGGTGGACGTGCGCCGCGGCCGGCCGGCTGGTGACGTGCACCTACGACGAGGCGATCGCGGCCGGGGAGAGCGTCGGGTTCGTCCTGCACACGACGGTCGTGGACGGGTCGTCCGGATCCGTGGTCAATTCGGCCACGGTCGAGGGCGGCACCACCGATACCGCGACCGGGAAGATACCGTCCGACAACCTCGCCTACACCGGCGGAATCGCCGCGGGCACGGGACTGCTCGGCCTCCTGCTGATCGGCGGCGGAATGCTCCTGGTCCGCGTTCGGCGCCGCGCCTGACGGCGAAATCGCTCTCAGTGCCTCGACCGAGGGTCGAGCCATGCGGACCCGACACTTGTCAGCGCGATGCCGGACGCGAGATTCTTACCCCTGCCGCACCCCACGCGGCCGACGTCCCACCCGAACGGCCGGGCGTCGATTTCCGCATCCGAAAGGTACGGCGCCCATGCAATTCATGGACTTCCTCTGGCTGATGATCTGGGGTTCTTCTTCATCCTCTACCTGATGGTCCTGTTCCAGATCATCATCGACATCTTCCGCGATTCCGAAATGGGCGGCGGAATGAAGGCGGTCTGGCTGATCGCGCTGTTCATCATTCCCGCGATCACGGCGATCATCTACATCATCGTCCGGGGCAAGGGCATGAACGAGCGTGAGCTGGCCGTCCACCAGCAGTCGAAGAATGCGGCCGAGGACTACATCCGCTCGGTCGCCACCACGGCCGATCCCGCGACCCAGATCGCGAACGCCAAGTCGCTGCTCGACTCCGGGGCGATCACCCAGGCCGAGTTCGACCAGCTGAAGGCCAAGGCCCTCGGCTGAGGGGAGGAACCACCATGACCTTCGGACCTGCCGACCTGTACGCGGTCGAGTTCCCCGCGGGGAGCGTGCCCGCAGAGGTGATCGCCACCCTCCGTGACGTGACCGCCGCCGGAGTGGTCACCCTGCTGGACGCCGCCGAGGTGCGCCGGGACGCCGGCGGCGCCCGGACCGTCCTCGAACTGGCCGACTTCGCCGACGAGGTCGGCCTGGCCGGCGCCGAACCCGCGGCCGAAGGGCTGATCGGGGAGGACGACCTGCTCGAACTGACCGAGGACCTCGCCGAGGGCGCGGTCGCGCTCGTGGTGCTGCTGGAGAACACCTGGGCCCGCAAGGTGACCGAGGCCATCCAGGCGGCGGACGCGAGGGTCCTCTCGGTCGAGAGGTTCCCCGCGGACGTCGTCAACGAGGTGGCCGCGCTCGCGGTCTGAACGAGAGAGGACACACCCATGCGTCGAATCGGACGTCCAGGCCTCATCGGCACCGCGGCCCGCACCGCGGTCATCGCCGGTACCGCACAAGCCACCGCCGGGGCAGTGGCCCGGCGGCAGCAGCAGCGGGCGATGGCGGCCCAGCCGCAGATGGCCCAGCCGGAGCCGCAGATGGCCCCGCCGCCGCCCCCGCCGGTCGCCCCCGCCGCGCCCGCGGCACCGGCGGACGACCTGATCGCCCAGCTGGAGAAGCTGGCGCAGTTGCAGGCCGCCGGGATCCTGAGCCCGGACGAGTTCGCCGCGGCCAAGGCCAAGCTGCTCGGCTGAGTCCGGCCTGGCCGCACCACGCTCGGAGGAGACCAGCATGGCTGAAGCAGGGTCCGGGTCGGGACGGAAGCCGACCAACGCCGAACTCCAGGCGCGGGTCGCCGAGCTCGAGGCCGCGAAGGCCGAGCTCGAGACCGACAACGCCGAGTTGACGGTCCGGCTGGACGAGGCCGAGGCCGAGGCCACGGCCCGGCTGGAACTCGGGGACGCCGCGCCGCAACCCGGCGCGCGTCCCCCTCGCTGGCGGGGCGTGGTGGCCAGCATCCTGATCGTGCTCGCCGCCCTGCTCACGCCGGTCGCGATCGTCTCGGGCTGGGCGCGGGTACTGCTCAGCGACACGGACGCGTTCGTCGCGACCTACTCGCCGCTGATCGACAACCCGCGGGTGCAGGACTACGTCACCGACCAGATCGTCGACGCGATCGACACGAAGATCGACATCGACGCCACCGTCAACGAGGTGTTCGACGGACTTGGCGAGAACATCCAGCGCCCGACGGTGAAGCTGGCCCTGGACTCGCTGCGGCAGCCCGCCGCGGACGGCGTCCGCTCCACGATCCGCGGGGTGGCGGCCAGGGTGGTCGCCTCCGACGCCTTCGCCCAGGTCTGGCAGGAGAGCCTGCGGCTCTCCCACAGCCAGGCGGTCGCCACCCTCAACGGCGACGACTCCAGCGTGACCATCACCGACCAGGGCCTCGGCCTGCGGCTGGCACCGCTGATCGCGAAGGTGAAGGACGTGCTCGCCGAGCAGGGCTTCGCCTTCGCGTCCCGGATCCCGGAGATCGACCGCACCATCGTGCTCGTGCGCTCCGACTCGCTGATCCAGGTGCAGCTGGCGTACCGGGCCGCGCTGGCCACCGGGTACTGGCTCGGCGTCGTCGTGCTCGTCCTGTTCGTCGCCGGCGTGCTGGTCAGCGTCCGGAAGTGGCTCGCCACGATCTGGGCCGCGGCCGGGCTCGGCCTCGGGGCGGTCCTGGTGCTCGGCGGGGTGGGGGTCGGCCGGGTGATCACCGAGGCCAGCGTCCCCCTGTCGGTGATGCCGAACGACGTGCTGCTGATCTTCTTCGACACCGTCACCGACGCGATCAACGACCTCGCCACGGCGACGCTGATCCTCGCCGTCGTGGTGGGCGTGGTCGCCTGGCTGGCCGCGCCGTTCCGGGTCTCCCGGGGCGTTCGGGACGCCTGGGGCGGCCTCACCGCCGGCGCGCGGACGCGGGCCGACGCGCACGGGCTCTCCACCGGGAAGGTCGGGGAGTGGCTGCACGCGCAACGGGTGCTGCTGCGGGTCGCCGTCGGCCTGGTGGCCGCCCTGGTGCTGGTGTTCAACCGGCCGCTGTCGGCGGGCCTCGTGATCGGCACCGCCATCACCTCCCTGGTCGTCCTGCTGGTGCTGAGCCTGCTGGAGCGCCCGGCCGGCGCCGTGGAGGCGGACGCGGAGCAGACGATTGCCTGAGGTCGAGCCGTCCCGTCCCGCCGGGCAGCCGGGCTCCTTCGAGCGGCCGCTGCGGGTCGTCTCCGTACTCGCCCACCCCTTCGCGTGGGCGTTCACCGGAACGGTCGGCGTGCTGGCGGCGGTGGCCATGGGCAACGCGCTGGCCGCGCTCGCCGCCGTGGTGATGTCGGTGGTGATCGCGCTGTTCTTCGCGCTCGCCCTCGATCCGCTGGTGCGGAAACTGGAGAGGCGCGGCCTGTCCCGCGGCCGGAGCATGGGCGTGGTGTTCGTCGGGCTCGGCCTCGTGGTCGGCGCCCTGCTCGCCTACGTCGTGCCGGCCACCGTGCAGCAGGTGGTGAGTTTCGCCCAGGCCGTGCCCGGCTACCTCGCCGACCTCCAGCAGTCGGACTGGTTCACGTCGTTCGTCTCCGGCGCCGGCGGGCAGGCGTTCTGGGACTCGCTGGTCGCCGAGGTGCAGGCGTGGCTGTCCAACCCGTCGCACCTCTTCGCGATCGGCGGGGGCGTGCTCGCGGCCGGGACGGGGCTGGTCGCCGGCATCTCCGCGACGATGATCGTGATCGTCCTGACCATGTACTTCGTGGCGTCGCTGGAGGACATGAAGCAGGGCCTCTACGTGCTGCTGCCGGCGTACCGGCGTCCCAAGGCCGCCGAGCTCACCGAGCAGATCACCACCGCCGTCGGCGGGTTCGTCGGCGGCGGCATCCAGCTCTCCTCGCTGAACGCGACGTTCTCGTTCCTCCTGCTCGCCGTGCTGGGCATCCCCTACGCGGTGATGCTCGCGTTCCTCTCGCTGTTCGTCACGCTGATCCCGATGATCGGCTCGGTGCTGTTCTGGATCGTCGCGACGTTCGTCTGCCTGCTGCACTCGTGGCCGTCCGCGCTGGTCTTCGCGGTCGCCTACTTCGTCTACATGCAGGTCGAGGCCTACGTGATGACGCCGCGGATCATGAACAAGGCCGTCGCGGTGCCCGGCCCGCTGGTGCTGATCGGCGCCATGATCGGCGGCTCGCTGCTGGGACTGATGGGCGCGCTGATGGCGGTGCCGCTGACCGCGTCCGTGCTGCTGGTGCTGCGGGGCGTCTACATCCCCAGGCAGAACGCCCGGACGTCCGCGGACGTCCACTCCGAATCCGAACCCGCACCGACCGGCGGCCCCGCGGAGGAATAGGGTTCACCCGTGACCACGCGAGCTGATGTCCTGATCGGTGTCGAAGACCTGCCGGGGGCGCTGGCCGCCGGCGCGCAACTGCTGGACGTGCGCTGGGACCTGGACGACCAGACCGGCGCCGGCTTCGGGCGCTACCTGCAGGGGCACCTGCCCGGCGCGCGGTTCCTCGACCTGGAGGCCGTGCTGACGGGCCCGACCGTCGACCCGAACCTGGGCCGCCACCCGCTGCCGGATGCCGTCCAGCTCGGCGCGGGCCTGGGCGCGCTCGGCGTCGACCCGGCGCGTCCGGTCGTGGTGTACGACGACCCGGGTTCGTTCGCGGCCGGCCGGGCCTGGTGGGTGCTGCGGTGGGCGGGCCTGGACGTCCGGGTGCTGGACGGCGGCCTGCGCGCGTGGATCGCGTCCGGGCGTCCGCTGGAGACCGACGAGCCGGACGCCACCCCCGGTGGGCTGCTCGCGCTGGCCGTCGGGCAGCTGCCCACGCTCGACGTCGACGAGGTCGCGGCCTTCGACGGCATGCTGATCGACGTCCGCTCGGCCGAACGGTTCGCGGGCGCGGTCGGGACGCACGACACCCGCGGCGGGCACATCCCGGGCGCGGTGAACCGTCCGGTCTCCGGTTACTGGGACGCCGACGGCCTGCTGCCCCCCGCCGACGAACTGGTGGCGAAGCTCGACCTGCCGCCCGCCGACGTGCCCGTCACCGTCTACTGCGGCTCCGGCGTCTCGGCCGCCCAGGTCATCCTCGCGCTGGCGTCCCTCGGCGTCGACGCGGCGCTCTACCCGCCGTCCTGGTCGGGTTGGTCGGCCGACCCCGACCGTCCGGCCGCCACCGGGGCGGCCATGCCCGGAGCCCTGGGGGCGTCCTCGGCCGTCACCACCCGGCTCGACCACATCCGGGCCAACCTGGAGGCGGTTCGCGCGCACGTGGGCGACCGCCTCGTGCTCGTCGCGGTGAAGGCGGACGCGTACGGCCACGGTGCGGTCGAGGTCGCCCGGATGGCCGAACGGACCGGCGCGGCCGACCAGCTCGGCGTGGCGACGACCTCGGAGGGCCTCGAGCTGCGCGCCGCCGGCGTGGGCCTGCCGATCCTGAAGTTCTCTCCCGCCCGTGGCGAGGAGGTCGCCGCGGCTGTCGGGGCGGGACTGACGCTGTGCGTGGTCGACGAGGCGTCCATCATCGCGGCAGCGGCCGCCGCGTCCGCGCAGGGCACGACCGCGCGCGTGCACCTGAAGGTCGACACCGGCATGCGACGGATCGGCTGCGAGCCGGAGCAGGCGCCCGGGCTGGCCGCCCTGGTCGACGCGACGCCGGGAGTCGAACTGGAAGGGGTGTTCTCGCACCTGCCGATCTCGGACTCCCCGCGCGGGACGGAGTTCACCCGTGACCAGATCGCGCTGTTCCGGCGCGCCGCCGGGCAGGTCGAGGCCGTGCACGGGCCGGTGCTCAAGCACCTCGCGAACTCGGGGGCGGTGCTCGGCCACCCGGACGCATGGTTCGACATGGTGCGTCCGGGGATCATCGCCTACGGCGCGTACCCCGACCCGGAGGCCGCCCGCACCGTCCCGCTGCTGCCCGGGCTCGAGTGGCGCACCCGGGTGAGCTTCACCAAGCAGGTGCGCGCCGGCGAGACGGTCGGGTACGGGAGGACGTGGACGGCGCCCGCCGACACCTGGATCGCGACCGTCCCGGTCGGCTACGGCGACGGCTACTCCCGGTTGCTGTCCAACCGCGGCCGGATGCTGGTCGGTGGCCGGTCCTACCCGATCGTGGGCCGGGTCTGCATGGACCAGACGATGCTCGACCTGGGCCCTTCGACGGACGTGGAGGTCGGCGACGAGGTGGTGCTGGTGGGCCGCGACGGCGCCGACGAGATCACCACGTCCGAGATCGCCGAGGCGATGGGCACGATCCCCTACGAGGTCACCTGCCTGATCACGGCCCGGGTCGCTCGCACCTGGGTCGGCTGACCGCTCCCGGTTGGTCGCTTCCGTCGAGACCGACGCTCCGGAGCCCGGGGACGGTTCCGAATGGTCCGGCTTTTCCACAGGTTGGACTTCCGGCGGCCCGGGGACGGTTCCGAACGGTCCGGGTTATCCACAGGTTCGGCCCGGATCCGGGCCTCGGGAGAAGGTGGACCGAATCAGGAACCGTCCCCGATCCGGTCCGGGGCCGCTACTGGCGCGGGATGGACGCCTGGTAGCGGGCCACGAACTCGCGCTTGGCGTAGCCGGCGAGGCCGAAGGTGAGCACGCCGTCCACGGCGGCCCCCACGCCGCCGCCGACCAGCGGGATGCGGCGGACGACGACGACCGCGAGGTGCTTGCCGCCGAGGCGCCCGGCCAGCGCCCCCATCACGCGCTCGCTGATCCGCTGCTCCAGCGCCGGGTCGAACATGGGCGCGGTCGCGATCGCCAGCGGCGACGTCGGCAGCTTGCCGTCCGCGACGAGCCGACGCACCTCGTCGTCGCCGAGCATGGCCAGGGTCAGCGCCGTCCGCACGCGCCGGTCGTCCACGTCGTAGCCGCGCAGGTGCGCGATCCCCGCGATCATCCGGACGCTGAGCACGGCGAGCCCGGCGATGTTCGCGGGAAGGCCGACCGGCAGGGTGAGCAGGCCACCGACGCTGGTCAGGAAGCCCTGCATCGACGCCATCGAGACGTGGAGGCGGGCGAGCGCGTCGATGGCCTGCTCGCGATCGCCCTTCGACTGCAGGGTGCGGGCCGCGGTGGCCTTCGCGCCCGGGAACGCCTGGCTGCCGTCGATCGCGAAGTCCACGATGCTGCGCAGCAGGCCGCCGGCCACCTCGGGGGTGCGCGTGACCAACTGCTTGCCGAAATCGCTGGCGGCATTCGCCATCGGCGTTCCTCTCGCGTGCGGACGCCCACCAGCCTAGGCGTCGTGGTGGCGTCCGGTCAGTGCGGGCATCCCCCGAACCGACCCCGAGGTCACCCGACGGGCCGGACGAGCAGGACCTGCGCCGCGGTCGCGTTCCTGGTGACCAGGAGCTGGTAGACCCTGCCGTCGGCGATCACCACCTCGCGCGGGGGCCTGCCCTCGCCGCCCCGGTGCAACCGGTACGCCCGGACGGGACCGTCGCCCGAGACCGGCACGCGGTAGACGGTCGTCCGGTACTGGCGGCTGTCGAACACGGCGTACCAGACGAACCTGCTGTCGCGCCCGGCGAGTTCGATCCCCTTCGCCCAGCCGGTGGCATGGAAGCGGACGGACGGCGTTGCGTCCGTCCAGCGGGCGGTCACCGCCTGCTTGTTCCACCGGAACCTGACCGGCTGTACCACCGGGCCGGGGCCGCTGACCACGACCGGGTCGTCGAAGACGATCGCCAGGCTCTCGCCGAAGAACTCCAGCCGTGCCCACGACACCTGCTCCACCTCGGCGTCGAGGTGGGTCTCGAGCCGGAGCCGGCCGGCGCCGGTGATGCGGTACACCCAGACGCGGGCAAGGGTGTCCTCGAAGTCCCGGCTCGAGAGCAGGTAGAGGCGGTCTCCACGGATCAGCAGGTCCTCGGGGTACACGTCGTAGCGGAGCCTCAGCCGTGAGGCCCGGTGCCCTCCGACGTAGACGGTGAGGTCGTTGCGCACCTCGTTGGGCAGCACGATCACATCGCCCGACACCGCGAACGTCTCCGGCCCGTACTCCTTCTGCACCCACTTGTCGGTGCGCTGCTGCGGGTCGGAGACCAGCACCGTCCGCCGGCTGCTGCCGGTGGCCTGCGGGACGTCGCGCACGGTCGGGGTGGTGGTCGGTGTCGGGGACGCGGTCGCTGTCGGGGACGCGGGTGACGTCCGGGTGGCAGGCGCTGTCGCCGGGGGGCTCGGCGCAGGGGTGGACGGGACACTGCAGCCGGCGATCAGGAGGACGGCGAGGACGACTGCGCGGACCGAATTGGGGACGGTTCCCCATCCGGTCCACGTTTTCCACAGGCCCTGATTCCGGGCCGAGTCTGTGGATAACCCGGACCGTTCGGAACCGTCCCCGATCCGGTCCACGACGCTGTCGGCGACGGCTGGCAGAATCGGGGCATGGCGCGGCGTCCGGGCATCTTCGGGCCGCCGGCGAGCTGGCCGGCGCAGGACCTGATCGCGTTCTCGGCCGAGTTCGACGAGGGGCTGGTGCTCGCCGCCTACGCGGAGGGCGTCTTCCCGATGCCGCTGCACTCCTCCGGGTTCGGCCAGATGGGCTGGTGGTCGCCGGTGCACCGGGGCGTCCTGCTGCTCGACGGGCTGCGCGTCACCCGGTCGCTGCGCAAGTCGGCGAAGCACTACACGACCACCGTCGACGCGGCCTTCGAGCAGGTGCTGGAGCGCTGCGCCGACCCGTCCCGGCCCTACGGCTGGATCGACGACGACATCCGCCGCATCTACGCGTCCCTGCACCGGGCCGGCTACGTGCACTCGGTGGAGACCTGGGACGCCGGGGGCCGGCTGGTCGGCGGGCTGTACGGGATCGCGCTCGGCGGGCTGTTCGCCGGCGAGTCGATGTTCCACGATCCTGAGTACGGAAGGGACGCGTCGAAGGTTGCCCTGCTGGCCCTGGTCGACCTGCTCGACGACGAGTACGCCGAGCAGCGCGTCATCGACGTGCAGTGGCAGACCGACCACCTGGCCAGCCTCGGCGTGATCGAGGTGGAGCGGGACGAGTACCTGGGCCTGCTCGTCGAGGCGCTGGGCGCGCCGCCGCCCGCCTGGCCGGTGCGGGAGGGGGAGCATGCCTGAACTCCCCGAGGTCGAGGCGCTGCGCGGGTTCCTCGTCCGCAGCTGCGTCGGACGCACGGTCGCGCGCACCGAACTGGTCGCCTTCGCCTGCCTGAAGACGTTCCAGTTGCCGTTGACCGCGCTGAACGGGCTCGAGGTGGACGGCGTCGAGCGCCGCGGCAAGTTCGTCTGCCTGTCCGTCGACGGGCTGTGGCTCGTGTTCCACCTCGCCCGCGGCGGCTGGCTCACCTGGAAGGACGCGATGCCCGCGAAGCCGGCCCGTCCGGGACGCGGCCCGCTGGCGCTGCGGGTGGTCCTCGACGACGACTCCGGCTTCGAGCTCACCGAGATGGGCACCCAGAAGCGGCTCGCCGTCCACGTGGTCGGCGGCCTCGACGAGGTTCCCGGCATCGCCACGCTGGGTCCCGACCCGCTCGCCGACGAGTTCACCCCCGAGGTGCTCGACGGCATCCTGGACGCGGCCGGACGCGCCCAGCTCAAGGGCGTCCTGCGCGACCAGCGGATCATCGCCGGAATCGGCAACGCCTACTCCGACGAGATCCTGCACGCCGCGCGGCTCAGCCCGTTCAAGCCGTCCAGCGGGCTGTCCGACGCCGAGCGCGAGACCCTGTACACCGCCATCCGCACCGAACTCACCGACGCCGTCGCCCGCTCCGCCGGCCTGGCCGCGAAAGAGCTCAAGGGCGACAAGAAGCTGAACCTGCGCGTGCACGGCCGCACCGGACAGCCCTGCGCGACCTGCGGAACGACGATCGCCGAGGTGTCGTTCGCCGACTCCTCGCTGCAGTACTGCCCCGGCTGCCAGACCGGAGGCAGGCTGCTCGCTGACCGGCGGATGTCGAAGCTGCTGAGGTAGCCGCGCCTGTTCCGTTTCGGTTGCTCCTGGGGGCGGGCGCCTGTGATCGTCGCGGGGGCCCTTCGTGACGCTTCCGGGTTCGTTCCTCGCCCGGAAGCTCCTCAGGGAGCGTGGGGTGGGAGTTGTTCGTCCCGCGGGTGACCGGGTCGCGGACACGCGTCCGGATAACGGTCCGGTATCGGGCCCGGGCAAGGGGCGGGCGGACACGGGTGACCCGGTAGCCTGCAGCTGTTGTGGATCAGCGGGGGCAGGAATGAGGTCTGAGGCGGGTGGCGCGCGGGTGCGACTGCGCCGCGCCCTCGCCGCGCCCTGGACGAGCGACCCGAAGCGGGGTGTCTGGCTGATCGTGCTGAGCTCGGTGCTCAGCCTCGCCGTGGCGTTCTGCGGGCCCTCGTCCGTCGCCCTCACGCTCGGTCCCCGCATCGACTACCTGCCGCCGTGGTACCTGCCGGGCGGCACGATCGAACTCGGCGAGTGGGTCGCGGTGCCCGTCCTGTGGCTGGGCCTCGCCCTCGGCGCGCTCGGCATGTGGATCTGCTGGCGGGCGATCAACACCGGCTGGCGCCCGAACAACAAGAAGCTGTTCGGCCTCGGCGCGCTGCTCAGCCTCCTGACCAGCCTCGTCCCGCCCATGACGTCCGCCGACGTGCTCATGTACGCGGCGTACGGACGCCTGCAGGTGCTCGGCCTGAACCCCTACAACATCACCCCCGCCGAGATCTTCCGCCAGGAGTACGACCCTGTCCTGATCTGGACGGAGCGTCCGTGGCAGGACACCCCGAGCGTGTACGGCCCGCTCGCGTCCGCCTCGCAGTGGCTGGCCGCCTGGCTCGGCAACGGCAACATGCACGACACCGTGTTCTGGCTGCAGATGTTCGCCGTGCTGCCGTTCCTGGTGATCGGCGCCCTGGCCGTGCTGCTCGCCCGCGACGACCACAAGATCCAGACCCGCGCCGTCCTGTTCACGGTGCTCAACCCGCTGATGATCTGGTCGGTGCTCGCCGGCGCCCACAACGAGGCGTTCACGCTCGTGTTCGCGATCGTCGGGCTCTTCTTCATGCGCCGCAACCCCTTCCTGGCCGGGCTCGGCATCGGCCTGGCCGGCACGGTGAAGGTCTCGCTGGTCTTCTACGGCCTCGCCATGGTGTGGGGGTACCGGCGCGACTGGCGCAAGCTGCTCCAGCTGGTCGTGGGAGCGGCGATCCCGCTGGCGATCGCCTACGGGCTGCTCGTCCCGCAGGCCCTGCTCGCCGCCAGCCGCAACGTCGGCTACATCTCGGCCGGCTCCTGGGCGCCGTGGCTGCAGTGGGTGCTGACACCGGTCTTCGGCGACCTCGCGACCCGCGGCTTCATCAGCTGGGCGGGCTGGGCGATGATGATCGTGGTCGCCTGGATGTTGTCCCGGGTGATGCCGTGGCGGCTCGTCCCCGGCCTCCCCGACGACGACGATCCGCGCCGTGACCCGTTCACCATCGCCGTCCGTACCGCGGCGATCCTGACCGCGTCCTGGCTGGTCACCTCCCCCTACACGCTCAGCTGGTACGACATCGCCACCTGGGTGCCGCTCGGCCTGATGGTCGCCTCGCGCCTGGACGTGCTGATGATGTGGCGGGGGTTCTGGCTGTCGGCCGCCTACGTCACCGGACGCTCGGTGCAGTTCAGCGACACCATGGTGGCGGTGGCGGACGTGATCCGGGACGGATTGTGTTCCGGCGCGCAGGTCCTGGTGCTGGTGGCGATCGTGCACTGGTGGTGGACGTGGGGCCACGA
>JAXGTK010000032.1:0-20536 GCA_040774965.1 Propionicimonas sp.
CCGCCGGTGACCCGCCAGGGCCGGCGCCAGTCGGCGAGGTCGTAGGCCCAGCCGAGGTCGGCGGAGATCTTGTGCAGGTGCCCGTCGACGAGGATCCCGTTCTCGGTGGAGCCGGTGCCGTCCGTCCAGCGTCCCCCCACCTGGACGCCGATCACGTGGCCGTGCGAGACACCGGAACCGGCGCCCCAGTTCCAGGCGACGTCGTAGGGCCAGCGCCCGCGGCCGTGGTCCAGCACGGCCCAGGACTCCCCCGCCGGAACGTCGTACCGGCCCTCGCCGACGGTGAGCACCCCGGACGCGGGCAGCGCGACGTCCTTCACCGTGTACTGGAACCGGCGCGCCGACCAGGGCACCACGACCGCCAGGCAGTCGTGGTCGGACGGGCGGGTCACCGTGATGTCGAAGCGGGCCTCCGGGATCTCGGCACGAAGGCGGACGATGCCGGGCGCGGGCAGCACGTCGATGGCCAGGCCCTTCGCCCTCGCCCGGGCCGGTGCCGCGTCGAGTACCGGCGGCAGTACCGCGCCGCGGGGCGGCAGGACGGTGGCGGCGCGGCCCCAGGTCTGGTGCGAACGCCGGTCGAACACCCACACCTCATGGACGGCCGCGTAGTCGACCAGCGACACCGTGAGCGCGAGCACATGCGTGGGCGTGACCACGTTCCAGTACTCCCAGCGCTTGTTGCGCGGCCAGCCGCGGCGTCCACCGATGCCCGAGGTGTCGACCAGCGGACGCCGGGCCCAGCCCACCGCCGCCGGGTTGAGCGAGCCGTCGGGCAGGGTCAGGCCGACCCCTTCGGTGAGTTCTCTCTCGGGCATGACGCCATTGTCGCGCCGCGCGGGGCGGACGGAATCGGGGAACTGCGGATCGACCGGGCCCGACCCGGTCGTCCCGGGTTGCCGGCCCGGCCGCCGGGGACCGGGCGACCGGCCTCAGAACGCCGCGCGCACGACCGGGAGCCGGCGAAGCACGCCGGCGGTGAGCGCCAGCGAGAGTGCCACCGCGACCACGAACAGCAGCACTTCCTTCACCGGCCCGGGCAGGGGCACCCCGAGCATCAACAGCGCCCCCGGGTACAGCACCAGCGGATGCACGTAGTAGACGCCGTAGGCGTTGCGGGCGAGCACCCGCCAGACCCGGTGGCCGCTGTCCGCCCAGCGCGCCAGCGCGGCCACCCCGCCGAGCACGCCTGCGACGCTGAACGCGGCGAACAGCACCGCGCCGGCCACCCGCGGCCCGATCGCCTCCGAGTAGCCCGCGATCCGCAGGCCGAGGTAGGCCAGGGCGCTGACCGCCGCCAGCGGGAGCCAGAGGCCGACCCGCGGACGCTAGCCCTCGCCGGCCAGCCAGCCGTGCCGCTCGGCGTGGACGCCGAGCGCGAAGAACGCCACGTAGAGGCCCAGCCGGGTGGGCTGGACCAGGAAGAGCAGCACACCGAGCGCGGTCCAGTCGTCGAGCCCGAAGAACGGCGCCTGCACCGCCGCGACCAGCGCACCGACGCCGAACACGACCAGGACCGCCAGCCAGGGCCGGCCCGGGCCCTCGGCGGGACGTGCCAGTGCCGGGCGCAGCTTCACCACCAGCGCGAGGACCACGAACATGGCGAAGAGCACGCCCAGGAACCAGTACACCGCCTGCTGGTACATCGGCCCCCAGAACTCGGTCGCCCAGAACTCGGGGAAGGACATCGCGATCCCGCGGGAGACGAAGCTCAGGTAGGTGATCGGCGGGGCGAGGAACAGCACCCCGAACACCCACGGCACGCCGACCCGGACGACCTTCTCCCGCAGGAAGCCGCGGGTCCCGCGCCGGCGCAGCGACGGCAACGCGAAGTAGCCGGCCACCAGGAACATGGCCGACATGATCGGCACGTCCACCACCAGCACGACCAGGGTGGAGGCCAGGTTCAGGTCGGGATCGACCACGTACCACCACTGCGGGGCCCCGACCATGAACCCGACGCAGGTGTGCAGCAGCAGCACCGACAGCACGGCGACCGCTCGCAGGTTGTCCAGGTAGTACAACCGCTGCCCCGCCACGGGTGCCACGGGTGCCGTCCCGGCGTCCACTGGTTCCACCTCAGCCACGGCAGAACCCAACCAATGCGACGCGGGTCGCGCGGCGGGCCACGGAAAACAGCAGCGCCTTCCCGTCTCAGCCACACAGGAATGCACGGATGTGCACCCGGAACCGGGCTACTCCTCCATCGTGGTCAGGTCGCCCTCGTCCTCGCCGAGGGCGCGAGCGCGCAGCACACGGCGCATGATCTTGCCCGAGCGCGTCTTCGGCAGCTTGTCGGGGAAGTCGATCCAGTCGGGCTTGGCGATCGGCGAGAGGTGCTGCGAGACGTGCCGGCGCAGGTCCTCGGCGAGTTCCTGGCTGCCCTCGTACCCCATCCGCAGCACGACGAAGGCGTGGATGGCGTTGCCCTTCACCTCGTGCGGCAGGCCGATCGCCGCCGCCTCCGCCACCGCCGGGTGCGACACCAGCGCAGACTCCACCTCGGCCGTGCCGAGGCGGTGCCCGGACACCTTGATCACGTCGTCGGTGCGTCCGATCACCCAGAAGTAGCCGTCCGAGTCACGCCTGGCCGAGTCACCGGCCAGGTACTTGCCCGGGTACTTCGACCAGTACGTGTTCACGTACCGCTCGTCGTCCTTGTAGAGGGTGCGCAGCATCGCCGGCCACGGGTTCTTCAGCACGAGGAAGCCCTCCTCGCCGTCCGGCACCGGCTCGCCCTCCTCGTTCACGATCTCGGCCACCTGGCCGTAGAACGGCTTGCCCGCCGAACCGGGCTTCAACGGCATGGACGGGGTCGGGCAGATCTGGAACATGCCGGTCTCGGTCTGCCACCAGGTGTCCATGATCGGGCAGCGCTCCTTGCCGATCACCCGGTGGAACCACTGCCACGCCTCGGGGTTGATCGGCTCGCCCACCGAGCCCAGCAGCCGCAGCGAGCTCAGGTCGTGCCGGTTCGGCCACGCCTCCCCGAACCGCATCAACGAGCGGATCGCCGTCGGCGCGGTGTAGAAGCTGGTGATCCCGTAGTACTCGATCAGCTGCCACCACCGGTTCGGGTAGGGGTAGGTCGGCCCGCCCTCGAACATGAACGACGTCGCGCCGGTGAGCAGCGGCCCGTAGACGAGGTACGAGTGCCCGGTGATCCAGCCGGGGTCGGCCGTGCACCACCAGCGGTCCTCGTCCCTGATGTCGAAGGTGTACTTCAGGGTCGTGTACGTCCCGACCATGTAGCCGCCGTGCGTGTGCAGGATCGCCTTCGGCTTCCCGGTCGAACCCGAGGTGTACAGGATGAACAGCGGGTCCTCGGCGTCCATCTGCTCGGTGGCGCACGTCCCCTTCGAGATCGGCAGCGCGGTGAGGTCGTGGTACCAGTGGTCGCGCAGCGGGTCCATGGTCACCTCGTGCCCGGTGCGCTTCACCACGATCACGTTCTCGACGGACGGGGAGAACCGGATCGCCTCGTCCACGATGTCCTTCAGCTTGAAGATGCCGCCGTTCACCCACGAGCCGTCCGCGGTGATCACCAGCTTCGACTCCGAGTCGTCGATCCGGTCGGCCAGGGCATCGGCCGAGAAGCCGGCGAAGATCACCGAGTGCACCGCGCCCAGCTTCGCGCACGCCAGCATCGCGAACACCACCTCGGGGATCCGCGGCAGGTAGATCGTGACCTTGTCGCCCTTGCCGACCCCCATGGCCTTGAAGACGTTGGCCATCGTCATGACCTCGCGGTTCAGGCTGAAGTACGAAAAAGTGCGGTAGTCGGTGCCGTTCTCGCCGACCCAGATCAGGGCCAGCTTGTTCTTGTACGGCCCGGACAGGTGCCGGTCGATGCAGTTGTGGACGATGTTCGTGCGGGCTCCGGTGAACCACTTGAAGAACGGCGCCGCCGAGTCGTCCAGCACGGTGTCCCAGGGCTGGTACCACTCGAGTTCCGCGGCGCGGTCAGCCCAGAAGCCGACCGGATCGGCGGCAGCGGCTTCACGCAGGGCGAGGTCCTCGGTCCCGAACAGGGCCGGGTCCGGGTAGACGGCGTCGTCCATCAGTCCTCCTGGAGTAGGTCGTTGACGCGGTGAGCCTAGGCTCGTCCCCCACCCTGCGGAACCCCCGATTTCCCGCACCGGCGACTTTCGGCCACCATGGCCGCGTGATCTCCGAGGACGGCGTCGTGCTGCGCACCCGCGACGGGGTGGACGAGCTGATCGTCAACGGCGTCTTCGCGATGGACTCCACCGAGGTCAGCTCCGAGCTCGCACTGGCCGACGCGGCCCTGCCGGCCGCCCGCGTCCTGGTCGGCGGGCTGGGCCTGGGCTACACCGCGGCGCGGCTGCTGGACGGCGGCGCCGGGCACATCCGGGTCGTCGAACTGTCCGGGCAACTGGTGGACGCCGCCCGCGACGGCGCCACCGCGCAGCTCGCGCGCCTGGCCGCGGACCCCCGGGTGGAGCTGGTCACCGGCGACATCGCGGACGCGATCGAGGGCACCTGGGACGCCATCCTGCTCGACGTGGACAACGGCCCCACGTTCCTGATCCACGACCACAACGCCCGCCTGTACCGCGACGACTTCCTGCGCCGTTGCCTGGCCGCGCTCGCCCCGTCCGGCCGGCTCGTGGTCTGGTGCGAAGCCGCGAGCCCCGACCTCGAGGCGGTCATGGCCGCGCTCGCCGGCAGTGTCGAGACGATCGTGGTGCCGGTCACCCGCGGCCAGCGGCACTTCGACTACGTCCTCTACCGCGCCAATAGTTAGCTTCTTGACTATTCGAGACCTAATCATCTAGTCTGGCGTCGTGGCCACGAACGAGAGCTCAGCACAGATCGCCGAACTGATCGGACGGATCTCGCTGCGCACCCGCCAGAACATGGCCACTGCGATGGAACAGGTCGACCTCTCCGGGCTGACTCCGCACCAGGCACGCATCCTGGGGTGGATCGAGGCCAACGAGGCACGCGGCGTGATCCAGCGTGACATCGCCGACGTGATGGGCACCCGCGCCGCCAGCGTCTCGAGCCTGCTGCAGGTGCTCGAGCGCGACGGCTGGATCGAACGCCGCACCGACCCGTCCGATTCGCGTCGCAAGACCCTCTGGACCACCGGGAAGGGGCAGGCCCTGGTCAAGCGCGTCGAGGCCGACATCTGGGCCGGGGCGAGCCTTCGCCTGACCACCTTCACCGACGCCGAGGCCGACGACCTGCACCGCCTGCTCCTCAAGCTCGACCAGGAACTGGCCGACTGAGGCACCCGAACACCCACTGAATCCACCCACCTGCGCCGCCACGGCGCGCTGTCGCCGTGCGCCCGCACTCCCTGAAGGGGAAAACCGATATGACCACCACAACCACCGCGCCGCCCGACGACCGCTACTACCTCCTCGAGGCGCCGCTCAACCGCGCGCTCGTCCACCTCGCCGTACCGATGATGGCCGCCGTCATCGTCGGCGCGCTCTACAACCTGGTCAACGCCGGCTTCATCGGCTCGCTCGGCTCGACCCCGCTGCTCGCCGCGATCACCTTCGGCCTGCCCCTGACCGGCCTGGTCATGGCCATCGGCGGCGTGTTCGGCACCGGCGGCAGCTCCGCGATCAGCCGCTACCTCGGCGAACTCGAGACCGCCGGCGCCGAGACCGCCGACCGGCTCCGGGCGAGGGTCCGCGCCTACTCCGCGTTCACCGTCTGGGGCGCCGCGATCGTCGGTGCGGTCCTGGGCGTCGCCGGGCTGGTGCTGCTGCACCCGCTGGTCGCCCTGCTCGGCGCGGACGGGGACGCCTTCGCGCCCACGTCCGCCTACGTCGCGGTGCTGCTGGCCGGCACGCCGGTGCTGGCCGTCGCCTTCGCGATCGAACAACTCGTCCGCTCCGAGGGCGCCGCGAAGGCGTCCATGATCGCGATCATCGCCTCCACCGTGGCGAACCTCGTCCTCGACGTGCTGCTGATCCTCGTGCTGCGCTGGGACGTGACCGGCGCGGCCCTGGCCGTCGTGGCGTCGAACGCCGTCACCGTGGCCTACCTGGCCGGCTACCTGCACCGCCGCAGCCCCGAACTGCGGATCGGCCTGCGCTGGTTCCGTCCCGACCTGGCCACCGCGAAGGAGGTCTTCGGCATCGGCATCTCGGAGTTGCTGATGAGCAGCTTCCTGATCGTCAGCGCGCTGGTCTTCAACAACGTCGCGGTCAGCTACGGCGACAGCCTGCTCGCGGCCTTCGGCATCGTGCAGCGGATCGTGCAGCTCCCGGAGATGCTGGCCATGGGGGTGGCCCTCGGCGCGATGCCGCTGCTGGCCACGACGGTGGGTGCCGGCCTGCGCCGTCGCACCAACTCCGCCCTGGCGCACAGCGCCGGCTGGATCGCCGTGATCGTCGCGGTGTTCGCCGTCCCGCTGTTCTTCCTCGGCCCGCAGGCCCTCGGCCTGTTCAGCAGCGACCCGGCCGTGCTCTCGGTGGGCGGCGTCGTGCTGGTCGCCCAGCTGGTCTCGGCGCTGTTCAACGGCTTCACCGGCCTGGCGATCACCTGGTTCCAGGCCAGCGGGGCGGCAGTGCGGGCCGCCATCCTCTCCGTCACCCAGGGCGTGCTGTTCATCCCCGTCCTGCTCACCGCGCACGCGTGGTTCGGGCTCACCGGGACGATCTGGGCGATCACGGTCTCCGAGGTGCTCTGCCTCGTGGCCGCCGCGGTGCTGTTCGTCGTCCGCCCGAAGGCTGCCGCGACGGTACCCGACCCGGCCTGAGCACACACCATCTGCTCAGGCGTCGCCCCCGGGGCTGACAGCCTGCGCACAAGAAGGATCCCTAGCGTGCACATGAGATGAACAACCGCACACGCTGGCTCCTCCCGGTGATGGTCGCCGGCACCCTGCTGGCGGCCTACGCGAGCTACCGGCGCCGCTCCCCCTGCTTCGGCGGATCGATGTCCTCGTTGACACTGTCGGGGGCCACCGGCTGTGACAGCGACCTGGCGGTGATGTGGTACAGCCGCGGGCTGGCCGAACACGTGATCCCCTACCTGGAACTGCTGCCGACGTGGGGCGGGACACCGGCGACCGTCGAGTACCCCGTCCTCAGCGGCCTGCTGATGTGGCTGCTCAGCCTGCCCGCGTCCACCTACGCGGAGTTCGTCGCGATCGTCGCCGCGGTGATGGGCGGGCTGGCCGCCTGGCTGACCGTGATCCTGTACCGCACGGCGGGCGTCCGGACGTGGGTCTGGGTGGCCTCGCCCGCGCTCGTGTTCTACCTCACCTACAACGTCGACCTGCCACCCACGCTGTGCATGGTCGGGGCGTTCGCCCTGGTCGCGCGGCAGGATCCGCGGACGGTTCCGCGGCGCCGCTACCTCGGCGCGGCCCTGCTGCTCGCGCTCGGCGGGGCGCTGAAGCTGTTCCCGCTGTTGTTCGGCCCCGCCCTGATGGCCTGGCTGCTGTTCGGACGTCCCGGTGCGGGCCAGACGCCGCTCGGCACGCGGGTGCGCCGCAGCCTGGAGGCGGCCGGAGTGGCTGTCGCCCTGCTGGTTGCGGTGAACCTGCCCCTGTACCTGGCGAACCCCGAGGGCTGGCTCGCGCCGCTGGCGTACCAGGCGTCCCGGGAGATCACTCAGGACACGATGTCGATCTGGTACTTCCTCAGCACCTGGGTGGACCTCTCACAGGCGTCGCTGATGACCCTCGCCACGCTGGCGACGGCTGCCGGAGCGGTGGTCGTACTCCTGATCGGCTGGAGGCTGGCCCGCCGGGCCGGCGAGTACCCGCTGCTCGGCACGTCGTTGGGGTTGCTGGTCGCCTACCTGCTGCTGAACAAGGTGTTCTCCCCGCAGTACACGATCTGGGTGCTGCCGCTGCTGGTGCTCCTCGGCTTCCGCGTCTGGGCCACGGTGTCGGTGGTGGTCATCGACGTGGTCCTCTACTGGAGCTGGCACTTCCTGGTGCTCGCGTCGGTGACGAACAACACGGCCCGCTACACGTTCTGGCGGCTGGTCAACGAGGCGAGCATCGCCTCGCGCGGCTGGCTGCTCGTGGCGTTGGCGATCGTCGCCGTGGCCGCGCCTGTGCTGGGGACCGCGCGCCTGCGCTCCTTCGTCGGCGAGGGCTCGCTCCTGCTCCGGCCCGGATGGGGACCACCACGGACGGTGCCGGTCGCGACGCCGCTGCCCGCTCCGGGGCGGGACCCCCGCCCCGAGCCCCAGGTCGTGGTCGCGACCGTGCGGCAGCCGGTGCTGGCCGGGCGGCCCCGGCGCGACCGCGAGTGAGACCCCCCGGGGATCCCGGTCAGGCGGCGCCGCCCGCCGCCGGCTTCGCGACCACGGGTTCGGGAAGGATGGCCAGCCGCACGCTCTCGCCGGGCTGCACGGCCTGGCCCACGGGATGCTGGACCCGCACGAGCACGCCACCGGGAGCCCGCACGGCGGTCCGCCGGAAGCTGCCGAGGAAGCTGCTCTCCTCGACCTGCGCGGCGATGCCCGGTGCGGAGTCGGCGACCAGACGGACGTTCTCGGGACGCAGGTAGACCTCGACCGGCCCGTCCTCCACCGGCGCGCGCAGCGGCAGCCGGTGCCCCCACACGGTGACCGCACCGTCGCCGGCCACCCCGGGCACCCGGCTGGACAGGCCCACGAACTCGGCCACGGACGGAGTGGCCGGACGGAGGTAGAGGTCCTCGGGCGTCCCGATCTGCTCGATCCGCCCCTCGGCCATCACCGCCACCCGGTCGGAGATGGCCAGCGCCTCCTCCTGGTCGTGGGTCACGAACACCGTGGTGATGCCCAGGCGCAGCTGGATCCGGCGGATCTCGTCGCGCAATTGCACGCGAACCTTCGCGTCCAGCGCGGACAGCGGTTCGTCGAGCAGCAGCACCCTCGGTTCGGTGACCAGGGCCCGGGCCAGCGCGACACGCTGCTGCTGGCCGCCCGAGAGCTGGTGCGGGTACCGCTCGGTGAACTCACCGAGCCCGACCAGGTCGAGGGCCTCCCGCGACCGGCGGGCGGCCTCCGCCCGCGGCACCCGCCGCCGGCGCAGGCCGAACGCCGTGTTGTCGCCGACCCGCAGGTGCGGGAACAGGGAGTAGGACTGGAAGACCATGCCGAGGTCACGCCGGTTCACCGGGACGTCCGACACGTCCTGCCCGGCCAGCAGCACCGTGCCCTGCTCGGCCTGTTCGAGGCCCGCGAGCACCCGCAGCGCGGTGGTCTTGCCGCAGCCGGACGGGCCGAGCAGCGAGACGAACTCGCCCGGCGCGATGTCGAGGTCGATGCCGTCCAGCACGCGATGCGCTCCGAACGACTTCACGACGCCGCGGAACTGGACGCGGGTACCGGTCGCGGTGCCGGGCCGAACCCGGGTGGCGGTCATCGGGCCGCCCCGATCCGGCCGACCCGTCCGATCAGGATCAGCAGCACGAAGACGAACGCGAGCGACATCAGGGTGAACATCGCCGCCGCGTAGGCGTCGATCTTGCTCACCACCAGCATCGCGGTCTGCAGCACCTGCCGGTTGAGCAGCGACGCGATCGTGAACTCGCCGAGCACCACCGCCACCGAGATCAGGGAGGCCGCGAGCAGCCCGGGACGCAGGTTCGGCGCGAGCACGCGCAGGGCCACGTCGGGCCAGCTCGCGCCCAGCGAGCGGGCGGCCTCGGACAGGGTGATCGCGTCGATCGCGTCGATCGAGGCCTGGATGGCCCGGAACGCGAACGGGAGCACGGTGATGCCGTAGGCGAAGGCCAGCGTCCAGGCGCCGGTGCCGAGGGTCCTGCCGATCACCACGTAGATGGGTGCGAGGCCGACCACCAGCACGATCGCGGGGATCGAGATCGGCAGCAGGGCGACGAACTCGAAGACCCGGCGCAGCCCGGGGAACCGCAGGTTGACCAGGAGCATCGTGGGCGCGAGCAGGCCCAGGACCAGCACCACCGTGAACAGCGCCAGGACCAGCGAGTTCGCCAGTCCGGTCCACAGCGGGCGCAGGACGTAGGCCCGGGCGGGGTCGAGCAGCCCGACCCAGTGGGCGACCGAGTACCCCTCCCCGTCCCGCAGCGTGTAGAGCAGGGTGCTGACCAGGGGAATCGCGAAGCCGGTGCCGACGACGAGGCCGATCACCCAGCGTGCGGTCCGCCCGGCCCCGAGGCCCGGCCGGCTCACGACTGCCACCGTGCGGCGCGGGCCTGGACGGCCGCGTACGCCCACATGACGAGCCCGACGACCACGACCATGCCCAGGGCCAGCACCCCGGCGAGGTTCTGCCGGCCCAGCAGCGTCTCGCTGGTCAGGGCGGTGCGGATCTGCAGTGTGACGATCTGCGAGCCCTGGCTGGCCAGGGCCGCGGCGGTGGCGTAGGAGGAGAAGGCGTTGGCGAACAGCAGCAGGAGGCTGGCGAGGAAGGACGGGGCCAGGACCGGGATCCCGACATGGGTCCAGAACGACGCGCGGGTGCCTCCGAGGGTCAGGTTCGCCTCCATCCACTGCGGACGCAGCGCCACCAGCGCCGGCATGAAGGTGATCACCATCAAGGGCACCTGGAAGTAGATGTAGGGCAGGATCAGGCCGGGCAGGTCGTAGATCCAGGTGCCGTCGGCGAAGATGTTGATCCCGAACGCGTGCAACAGCAGTTGCGTCACGATGCCCTGCACACCGATCGTCGCGATGAAGGCGAAGGCGAGCATGACCCCGCCGAACTGCGCCAGCACGCCGGACGCCGCGTCCACCACCGTGCGGACCGGCCCGGTCTCGGCCAGCCCGAGCAGGGCGTAGCAGACCGCCGCCCCGAGCACCGCCCCGACCAGGGCCGTCAGGAGCGACAGCCAGGTGGAGTTCCAGAACGTGCGCAGGATGACCGGGTCTCCCAGCGCTGCGAGGTTGCCCGGTTCGAGGCGTCCCCCGACCACCACGCCCGAACCCACCGCGAGCACGGTGGGAAGGGCGAGGAAGGCCAGCACGTACGCGGCGAACGGCACCAGCCCGAGCCAGGCCAGCCACGGGCGCTGCCGGGCCCGCCGGGGACGGGGGGCTCCAACCGCCGCGTCCCCGACGAGGTCCTGGACGATCGCGCTCACTGGACCGCCGCGGCCCACTTCTCGCCGAGCAGGGTGCCGGCGGCGTCGCTCTGGGCGGAGGTCGGCACCACGGAGTCCTGCGGCGCCTCGGGCAGCTTGGCGGCGAGCTCGGCGTCGATCGTGCCCGCCTCGGTCATCGCGGCCATCCGGATCGGGCGCGCGCCGCCCTTCAGCCACAGGTTCTGCCCCTGGTCGCTGTAGAGGAACTCCTCCCACAGGCGCGCGGCGGCCGGGTGCGGCGCGTCCTTGTTGATGGCCTGGTTGTAGTACCCGGCGTACCCGGTGCCGGGCAGGATCGTGACCTTCCAGGACGGCTTGTCGGCGACGTGCGCCGCGTTCAGGTAGTCCCAGTCGAACACCACCGGGGTCTCGCCGCTGGTCACGGTGCTGGTGGTCACGTCCACCTTGAGCAGGTTGCCGGCGGCCTTGAGCTTGCTGAAGAAGTCGATGCCGGGCTGGAAGTCGTCCAGGGTCCCGCCGCTCTGCACGGTGGCCAGCCCGACCGCCGCGAAGGCGGCGCCGGCCTGGGTCGGGTCGCCGTTGATGGCCACGGCGCCCTTGTACGTGGAGCCGAGCAGGTCGTCCAGCGAGGTGGGCGCCGGGTACTTCGACGAGTCGTAGCCGATCGACATGTAGCCGCCGTAGTCGCCGTAGTACAGGCCGGTGGACTCCTTCAGGTTCTCGGGGATGTCGTCCCAGTTCGCCACCTTGTAGGCCGCGAACTGGTCGGTGTTCTGCAGCGCGACGGTGAGCCCGATGTCGAACACGTCCGGCGCGGTGTCCAGGCCCTGGTTGGTCTTCGCGGCCTGGATCTCCTCCGCGCTGGACACGTCCGGGGACTGCTCGTTGATCGTGATCTCGGGGTACTTCGTGCTGAAGGCCTGCAGGATCTCGCCGTAGTTCGCCCAGTCGTGCGGCAGCGCGATCACATTGAGCTGTCCCTCCGCCTTGGCCGCCGTCTCCAGGTCGGCCAGGGTGCCGAACTCGACGAGGCTGACGGCGCTGGCCGCCTTGCTGGTGCTGGTCCCGGCTGCCGGAGCGCCACCACTCGCGCAGGCGGTGAGGGCGAGGGCGCTGGCGACCGCGACGAGCCCGGCGGCGAGCCGGCGCGTCGTGGCGCTGTCGGTGTTCATTTCTGGTCTTCCTCCCGATCAGGCGACCGTCAGGCAAGGACGGCACGTCGCTGACGCTAGGCAGATCGGGTGAAGCGACGGGCGCGGTGAAGTGAACGCCCGGTATCTCCGGCCGGAACTTCGGCTTCAGATGCCCACGTCCTCCAGCATCTCCGTGACCAGGGCGGCGATCGGCGAGCGCTCGGAGCGAGTCAGGGTGACGTGGGCGAACAACGGGTGGCCCTTCAGCCGCTCGACCACCGCGACCACGCCGTCGTGGCGCCCGACGCGCAGGTTGTCGCGCTGGGCGACGTCGTGGGTGAGCACCACCCGTGAGTTCTGGCCGATCCGGCTGAGCACGGTGAGCAGCACGTTGCGTTCCAGTGACTGGGCCTCGTCCACGATCACGAAGGCGTCGTGCAGCGATCGGCCACGGATGTGGGTCAGCGGCAGCACCTCGATCAGCTCCTGCGCAAGCACCTCGTCGATCACGTTCTTGCTGGTCACCGAGCCGAGAGTGTCGAACACGGCCTGGCCCCAGGGCGACATCTTCTCGTTCTCGGTGCCGGGCAGGTAGCCGAGTTCCTGGCCGCCGACCGCGTACAGCGGACGGAACACGAGCACCTTCGAGTACAGCCGGCGCTCCAGCACGGCCTCCAGACCCGCGCACAGGGCGAGCGCCGACTTGCCCGTGCCGGCGCGACCACCGAGGGAGACGATGCCGACCTCCGGGTCGAGCAGGATGTCGAGCGCGACCCGCTGCTCGGCGGAGCGTCCGTGGATGCCGAAGGCCTCGCGGTCCTTGATCAGGCGGACGGACCCGTCGCCCTGCACCCGGCCCAGCGCCGAGGAGTTCGTCCCGTGCAGTACGACGCCGGTGTGCACCGGCAGGTCCACAGCCTCGGGCACCACGGCGGCGCCCTCGGAGTAGAGGGACTCGATGGTGGCGGCGGTCACGTCCACCTCGGCCATGCCGGTCCAGCCGGAGTCCGGGGTGATCTCGTGCCGGTACTCCTCGGCGGGCAGCCCGACGGCCGACGCCTTGACCCGCATCGGCAGGTCCTTGCTGACCAGCACCACGTCCTTGCCCTCGCCACGGTAGTTCAGCGCGACGGCGAGGATGCGGGAGTCGTTGTCGCCCAGGCGGAAGCCCGGCGGGAGCACCTCGGGATCGGTGTGGTTGAGTTCGACCTGGACGGTGCCCTCGACCTCGTTCACCGGGACGGGCGCGTCGAGGCGTCCGTACTTCACCCGCAGGTCGTCGAGGTAGCGCAGCGCGGTGCGTGCGAAGTAGCCGAGTTCGGGGTGGTGGCGCTTGGCCTCGAGTTCGGTGATCACGACGACGGGAACGATCACGCTGTGCTCGGCGAAGTTGCGCAGGGCGTGCGGGTCGCTGAGCAGTACGGAGGTGTCGAGAACGTAGGTCTTCAGGGCCAGCGCTGACTCGCGCGTTCCGGAGAAGGCGGTCCGGGATGCGGTGCGGGGCATGTCGATCCTGTCCGAGCCGGATCGCCACCCGTCCGGCTCAACCGAGGTTGGTCAGCCGAAGGGCATGGGCCCGGGTGCGGGCCCGCGGGTCACGCTCAGGGGAGCAGGACGACGCATGTGGTGCCTCTCGTACGAACAGGCAGGACACCCGTCCGTAGTGCCGAGACTAGGCGCGACACCCGCCGGGTCCGACCCGACACGCCGCGCGCGGGGGTGGCGTTAACCGACTTGTCACAGCCCCGTGCCGAACCGGAAAGGAACCGTCCCCGCGGTTCGCCGGGACGGTTCCTTTCCGGTTCAGGGGGACGGTTCCTTTCCGGTTCACGGGGTCCGTCCCCCTTCCGGTCCGGGGACGCTCAGAGCTCGCCGGCGTAGACCATCTCGATCATCGCCTGGGTGCCGCGCGCGTCCTCCAGCGTCCAGGCGAACGGGACGCCCTCGCGGACGGACCGCGCGAACGCCTGCATCTCGAGCACGTACTGGCGCACGTCCGGGAAGTGGTGGATGCGGGTCGTGTCGCCGTGCACCACCTGCACCTGCGCCTCGCGGTAGACGCCGGCGTTGAACGGCGCGACCACGCGGATCATTCCGGTCTCGCCCTGGAACGTGACCTCCTGGCGGTCGTAGAGCCGCATCGAGGTGATCGAGGAGTAGGTGAACTCCCCGCCGGGCCCGGCCATCGTCCCGGTCACCTGGGTCCACACGTCGACATCGTTCTCGCGGCGCATCCGGGCGCTCAGCGCGACCGGTTCGGCCCGCGCGGCGAAGCGTGCCGACCCGAAGGTGTACACGCCGATGTCCGGGATCGAGCCACCACCGGTCTCGGGGCGGTTGCGGATGTTGCCGACGTCGGCACCGTTGTCGTAGCTGAACACGGCGTCCACATGGCGCACCGTGCCGATCTCGCCGTCATCGATCAGCCGGCGCACCAGTTGCCACTGCGGGTGGTGCACGATCATGTACGCCTCGGCGGCGAGCAGCCCGGTGCGGTCGCGCACCGCGATCAGGTCGTCGATCTCGCCTGCGCGCAGCGCGATCGGCTTCTCGGTGAGCACGTGCTTGCCGGCCTCGAGGGCCTTGCGCGTCCACTCGACGTGCAGGTGGTTGGGCAGCGGGACGTACACCGCCTCGATCGCGGGGTCGGCGAGCAGCGCGTCGTAGGAATCGTGCACCTTCAGGTCGGGCGCGAACGCCCGGAACGGGGCCGCCTTGGCCGGCGAACTGGTCGCGAGCGCGGCGAACCGCACCCCCTCGGCCTCGTGCAGGGCGCGCGCGGTGAAGTGTTGCGCGAAGTCGGAGGCGCCCAGCACCCCGAAGTTGACGGGTTCCATCAGTGTCCCTCCCGGTTCGATCGCCCACTCGTCGGTGTCCGGCGACCGCGCCGACACCTAGACTCCTGCGCATGGCCAGCCTGCCACAACACTTGACCATCGCCACCAGCCCCCTTGCCGCCAGCGCGAACCAGGTCGTGGCCGAGCACTACCGGATCACCGTGCTCACCCCCCGCCTGCTGCGGCTGGAGTACTCCCCCACCGGCGACTTCGAGGACCGCGCCACCCAGCTCGCCCTGCACCGCGACCTCGGCCCGGTCGACTTCCGGGTCGTCCGGGACGCCGCGGGACTGCACCTGTTCACGGACGCGCTCGTGCTCGACTACGACGAGGGGCCGTTCTCCTCCTCGGGGCTCACCGTGCGGCTCGCCGGCGGGCCGGGCTACCACAGCGAGTGGCGTTACGGCGTCCGGTTCACCCCGGACGACTGGCAGCCGGGCAACCTCGGCGGTACGGCCCGCACGCTGGACGGGGTCGACGGCGGACGCGAACTGGAGGACGGCCTGATCTCCACCACCGGCTACGCGATCCTCGAGGACACCAGCCTGCCGCTCACCGGGGAGGGCTGGGTGGCGCCCCGGATCGAGGGCAACACCGACCTGTACTACTTCGGCTACGGCTGGGACGCACCGGCCGCCGTCCGCGACTTCTACCGGCTCTGTGGCCCGCAGCCGCTGCTGCCCCGCTGGGCGCTGGGCAACTGGTGGAGCCGCTACCACGCCTACACCGCGGACGAGTACACCGACCTGGTCGAACGCTTCGAGGCGGAACGGTTGCCGTTCAGCGTCGCCGTCGTCGACATGGACTGGCACCGGGTCGACATCGACCCGAAGTACGGCCACGGCTGGACCGGCTTCTCCTGGAACACCGACCTGTTCCCGGATCCGCCGGGCTTCCTGGACCGGCTGCACGCCCACGGGCTGCGGGTGTCGCTGAACCTGCACCCGGCGGACGGCGTCCGCGCGCACGAGGACCGGTACCTGCCGCTGGCCACGCGCCTGGGCGTGGACACCGCCGCCGAGCACCCGGTGAACTTCGACATCGCCAACCCGGACTTCCTGGTGGCGTACTTCGAGGAGGTCCTGCACCCGATGGAGGACGAGGGCGTCGACCTGTGGTGGCTGGACTGGCAGCAGGGCGCGCACACCGCGATCCCGGGACTGGACCCGCTGTGGATGCTGAACCACTTCCACTTCCTCGACTCGGCGCGGGACGGACGGCGTCCGCTCACCTTCTCCCGCTACGCCGGGCCGGGTTCGCACCGCTACCCGGTCGGCTTCTCCGGGGACACGATCACCACGTGGGCGAGCCTCGACTTCCAGCCGTACTTCACCGCGACGGCGTCCAACATCGGGTACGGGTGGTGGAGCCACGACATCGGCGGGCACTGCTTCGGCGTCCGCGACGACGAGATGGCCGCCCGCTGGTTCCAGCTGGGCGCCTTCTCGCCGATCAACCGCCTGCACTCGACCAACGAGGAGTTCTCCGGCAAGGAGCCGTGGAAGTTCTCCCCCCTCGCCCGGCAGGTGATGGGCGAGGCGCTGCGGCTGCGGCACCGGCTGGTGCCGTACCTCTACACGATGGCCGAGCGGGCACACCGGCTGGGCGAGCCCGTCGTGCGTCCGGTGTACTGGCTGGACCCGCGCCCGGAGGCGCTCGCGGCCCGCACGTCCTTCGCGTTCGGCAGCGAGTTGCTGGTGGCGCCGATCACGACCCCCGCCGATCGCGGCACCACGCTGGGCCAGGTGTCGACGTGGCTGCCCGCCGGGGAGTGGGTCGACTTCTTCACCGGGGTGCGCTACTCGGGCGGACGGACCGTGCAGTTGCACCGTCCGCTGACCGGCTACCCGGTGCTGGCGAAGGCGGGCGCGATCGTCCCGCTGACCTGGCCCGAGGTGTACGGCCTGGGCAATCCGGACGCGCTGGAGGTACACGTCTTCACCGGCGCCGACGGCGAGTTCACCCTCTACGAGGACGACGACGCCGCCGAGCCCCGGGCGGTGACCACGAGGTTCACCTGGTCGGACGCCGACCGGACGCTGGTGGTCGGCCCGGCCGAGGGCGCGCTCGACCTGCTGCCCGCCGAGCGCCGTTACCGGTTCCTCGTGCACGGACTGGACTCCGCACCCGTCGAGCTGGCGATCGTGACCACCGACGGCGCGACGGTGCCGGTCGAGGGCGAACCCGTGGCCAACCCGGTGGACGCGCTGGCCCACGCCCTGCTCGCGTCCGCGCAGATGGAGTCCGAGACGAAGGAGGCGATCTGGCGCCTGTTCGAGCAGGAGCCCGTCACCGCCCGCCGTCTCGCCGCCCTCCAGGCGATGCGCCTCGACCCGCCGCTGTTCGCCGCGCTGGCCGAACTCCTGCTCGCCGACGCCTGACCCCGCGGCCCACGCCCAACGCTCCCTGAGGAGCGGCCGAATCGGGGACGGTTCCGAACGGTCCGGGTTATCCACAATTCCGGCCCGGAATCGGGCCCTGTGGAAAAAGTGGACCGAATCAGGAACCGTCCCCGATCCGGTCCAGGAAGGCGTCGATCGCGGTGAGGATCGTGGTCATCGCGGCGAAGGTGTCCCGCCAGCCGGGACCGACGAACATCCCGTGGTCCATCCCGGCGATCTCGACCACCTCATGCCGACGCCGACCGTCGTCGTCGGGCTGCCAGGCCTCGTCCGCAGTGCCGCCGACGAGCAACGAACGCGGCCCGGTCCTCAGCGCGTCCCGCACGGCAGGATCCTGCAGCAGGGGCGTGAGCCAGATTCCGGACAGCCCGTGCCCGGCCGCCCACGGGAGCGCCAGAGACCCGACGGACTTCGCCAGGACGATCGTGCGCGGCGACTCCGGCCCCGCCGCGGCCAGCCGGGCGACCGTGTCCGTGACCAGCCCGGCCCGGTCGCCCTCCCAGTCCTGCTCGCCCCATTCGGCCCGGGTGACCTGCCAGCCGTGGGCGAGCAGGGCCTGCACCGGCCAGAACAGGCCGTGCCTGCCCACGTCGTAGCGGATCCCGGGCAGCAGCAGGGCCCTCCCCACAGGTCGGGTCGCTGGTTCCTCCTGGATGATCCGTGCACTCGTCATGGCTCCCACGCTAGTTCGACCACGAAAGGCCCCGGACGCCGGATCAGCGGCCGTAGCGGCGCTCGCGCTGGGCGTAGGAACGCAGCGCGCGGATGAAGTCGACCTTGCGGAAGTCGGGCCACAGGGCCTCACAGAAGTAGAACTCCGAGTGCGCGGACTGCCAGATCAGGAAGCCCGACATCCGCTGTTCGCCCGAGGTTCGGATGATCAGGTCGGGGTCGGGCTGCCCGGCGGTGTAGAGGTGCTCGGAGATGTGGTCGATCTCGAGGGTGCCGGCGAGCTCGTCGAGCGTGGTGCCCTTGGCCGCCTCGCTGGCCAGGAGCGAGCGGACGGCGTCGCGCAGCTCGTGGCGTCCGCCGTACGCGATGGCGACGTTCACGTGGATCCCCGAGTGCCCGGACGCCGCCTCCTGCGCCTTGCGCAGGTGGTCCGCCATGTCGTCGGGCAGCAGGTTCAGGTCGCCGACCACCTGCACCCGGTAGCTCTTCGCGAGGTCCGAGACCAGGCGGTCGATGACCTGCAGCAGCGGCGCAACCTCCTCGGCCCCCGAACGGGTCAGGTTCTCCGTCGACAGCACCCACAGGGTGACCACGCCGATGCCGAGGTCGGCGCACCAGTCCACGAATTCCTTGAGCTTGTCCGCCCCGGCCTGGTAGCCGACGACCAGGGGCCGGTCGGGGGCATTCGTCCGGGCCCAGCGGCGGTTCCCGTCGGCCAGGACGGCGACGTGGCGGGGGAGGACGGACCGGTCGAGCTGGGCCAGGACCTGGGTCTCGTAGGCCGAGTACAGGAAGCCCAGCGGCTGCAGCCGGTTGACCGCCTCGCGTATCCGCAGCCCGAGCGACATAGGTGCACCTTAGCGCCGTGGGCTGGACGGACTCCCGCGCCACCAGACTTGAATCTGCCGCCCACGCAACCTACGCTGGCGTAAGTTACTCAGGCGTAGGTAAGGGGACCGATGGCTGCAGACCAGGCGACCGTGCTGCCGAAGCCACGCCTTCGCGGCTGGCTGCACCTCGGGATGACTCCCCTCGTGCTCGTCGGCGGGATCCTGCTGATCGTGCTCTCCCCCACACTCGCCACCAGGATCGGCAGCGCCGTCTGGCTCGGCGGGTCGCTGCTGCTGTTCGGCACCAGCGCGACCTACCACATCGGCGGCTGGCGGCCGAGCGTGAAGGCGGCCCTGCGGAAGGCCGACCACGCGAACATCTTCGTCTTCATCGCCGCCACCTACACCCCGATCGCGCTGGCGCTGCTGACGCCGTCCGGGGCGGCCCCGCTCCTGGTGCTGATCTGGTCGGTCGCGATCGCCGGGGTGCTGATCCAGGTGTTCTGGGAGCACGCACCCCGCTGGGTCAACGTGGCCTGCTACCTGCTGATGGGCTGGGCCGGGATCGGCTGGCTGCCGGCGTTCTGGGCGTCCGGGGGACCCGCGGTGGTGCTCCTGATCCTGCTCGGCGGGCTCGCCTACACCGTCGGCGCGGTGATCTACGGACGCAGGCGTCCCGACCCGTCCCCGACCTGGTTCGGCTTCCACGAGGTCTTCCACGCCTGCACGATCGCGGCCGCGGGCCTGCACTTCGCCGCGATCGCGGTGGCCATCTTCGGCTGACGCCCTCCCGGGAACGGAAACGGGACAAACCTGCCGCCGATCGCTCCCGATCGGCCGTAAATGCGCGGTGCGATCCGGAGCGCGGCCGTTCTGTCCCACAATCGCCGGCCCGCTCGGGCCTGCAGGTGCGTATTCTCGGACCCGTGCTGCTCTCCGACCGCGACATCCGTACCGAGATCACCTCCGGACGGGTGGTGCTCGCACCCTACGAGGACGCGATGGTGCAGCCGTCCAGCGTCGACGTGCGGATCGACCGCTGGTTCCGGCTGTTCGACAACCACAAGTACGCGGTGATCGACCCCGCCGAGGAGCAGGCCGAGCTCACCCACCTGGTCGAGGTCGGTCCGGACGAGCCGTTCGTCCTGCACCCCGGCGAGTTCGTGCTGGCCAGCACCTACGAGGTGGTGACGCTCCCCGACGACATCGCCGCCCGGCTGGAGGGCAAGTCGTCGCTGGGCAGGCTGGGGCTGCTCACGCACTCGACGGCCGGCTTCATCGACCCCGGCTTCTCCGGCCACGTGACGCTGGAGCTGTCGAACGTCGCCACCCTTCCGATCAAGCTCTGGCCGGGCATGAAGATCGGCCAGCTGTGCTTCTTCCGGCTCTCCTCACCGGCCGAGCACCCCTACGGCGACTCCCGGTACGGTTCGCGCTACCTCGGCCAGAGGGGCCCGACCGCGAGCCGCTCCTACCTGAACTTCCACCGCACCCGGCTCGACCCGGACGCCGACTGAGCGCCCCTGACGCCGAACGCCTCCGTTCCGGTCGAGTGCCTCTGCCCGGGCAGGGGCGTTCGACCGGCACGGAGGCGTTCGGCGCTCAGTTCACGCGGCTCCACAGGGCGGTACGCAGCTCGGCGAGGTCGGA